>CAZXPA010000057.1:0-2851 GCA_964642485.1 uncultured Gammaproteobacteria bacterium | reverse complement strand
ATGGACCGGACCAAGCAATGGGAAAATATTGAAAAAGCTTATGATTTATTAACTTTAGGTAAGGGGCTAAAAGCCGCAAATGCTAAAGAAGCGATTGTCCAGGCTTACAATCGAAAAGAGACAGATGAGTTCATCAGTCCAACAATAATTGTTAATGAAAAGGAACAGCCAATTGCTACTGTTGATAATAATGATTTAGTAATTTTTATGAATTTAAGATCAGACCGGGCTAGAGAATTAACCAAAGCTTTTACTCAAAAGGAATTTAATAAAAAAAATCCTGGTTCATTTAAAAGAAAAAGGTGGCCCAGAAACTTATTCTTTATTGCTTTAACTGATTTTGGCCCTGATTTAGATAATGTTCGCACTGCTTATCCTTCGCGCGAGGTTAAGAACAGTTTGCCAGTAGTTCTTAGCGGGCTTCAACAATTTTATATTGCTGAAACAGAAAAATATGCTCATGCCACTTTTTTCTTTAATGGTGGTTATGATCATCCTGTGGCCGGGGAAGAAAGAGTATTGATTCCTTCACCCAATGTTTCTCATTATGATTTAACTCCTAAAATGAGCGCGGGCAAGATTTACCAAAGGGTTTTACAAGAAATTCGGACTGAAAAACCAGATTTTATAATGGTTAATTTTTGCAACCCAGACATGCTTGGCCATACTGGTAATATTCAAGCCGCAGTTGAAGGCATAGAATATCTTGATCAAAAATTAGGTCAGCTAATTAAAATTGCCCAAAAAGAAAAATACCTTATCATTGTCACTGCTGATCATGGCAATGCTGAAGAAATGATTGATTTAGAAACTGGAGAAGTAGAAACAAGCCATACCACTAATCTTGTCCCCTTTATCTTAGTTAGTTCTTCCTTCTCCGAGGTCCGACCTCGGAGAGGTCGGACCTCTCAATTAAGAAATGACGGCAAATTAGCTGATGTTGCGCCAACAATTTTAGATTTAATGAAGATTAAAAAACCAAAAGAAATGAGTGGGAATTCTTTGATAAAATAAAAATAATGGTAAATAATTCTCAAAAAATACAATCAGTTATCCTTATAATATTAGATGGTTGGGGGATAGCCCCGCCAAGTCAGGGTAATGCTATTACTTTAGCCAACTTACCAGTTTTTAATAAACTAATTACTCTTTACCCAACCATGACTCTTCAGGCCTCAGGTGAGGCTGTTGGTTTAACCTGGGGCGAGCCAGGTAATTCTGAGGTTGGTCATTTAAGTTTAGGCTCGGGTAAAATTGTCTGGCAAAATCTGCCGCGGATTACTCAGTCAATTATGGATGGCAGTTTTTTTAATAACCAAGCTTTTTTAAAAGCAATTAATCATGCTAAACAAAACAAATCAAAACTTCATTTAATTGGTTTGGTTTCAAATGGCTCTGTTCATTCATTAAATGATCATTTATATGCTTTATTAGAAATAGTCAATAAAAATGAATTCAAAGATGTGGCTATTCACGCTTTTTTAGATGGTCGAGATACTCCTCAGGATAGTGGCCGCGGTTTTATTACTGAACTAATTCAAAGAATGAAAAGAATAGGTGTTGGTCAAATTGCTACTATTTCTGGTCGGTTTTATGCCATGGACCGAGACAGTCATTGGGAAAGAGTTGAACAAGCTTATTTAGCCATGACCAAGGGTTTAGCAGAAAAGGAATTTAATGATCCTTTAAAAGCAATTGAAGCTTCTTATCAAAACCAAGTTTATGACGAGGGATTTAAACCAGTGGTGATTACTGACGAAAATGGTCAACCAAGAGCTAAAATTCAAGACAATGATGCAATTATCTTTTTCAATTTTCGCACTGACCGGGCCCGGGAATTAACCAAAGCCTTTGTTTTAGAAAGCTGCCCGGGCTTTAAAAGAAAAAAGATTAAAAACTTGTTTTTTACTGCCATGACTGAATATGAAAAAGGCTTGCCAGTTGAAATTGCTTTTCCCCCAGAAATTATTACCATTCCTTTAGCCAGGGTGATCAGTGATAAGGGCTTAGAACAAATGCACATTGCTGAAACAGAAAAATATGCTCACGTGACTTTTTTCTTTAATGGTGGGAGAGAAGAAACTTTTCCTGGCGAAAAACGAATCTTAATACCTTCGCCGCGAATTTCCTTTTATGACCAAAAGCCGGGGATGTCAGCCTCAGAGGTGGCTCATCAGGTTCTTTGGGGTATTGGCAGTCGAAAGTATAAATTTATAGTGGTTAATTTTGCTAACCCAGATATGGTTGGCCATACTGGTAATCTCCAGGCAGCAATTAAAGCAGTTGAGACCCTAGATGATTTAGTTGGTCAAATTGTTGACCTAGCTTTAAAAGAGAATTGGGTTAGCTTGATTACTGCTGACCATGGAAATGTTGAGGAAATGGTTAATTTACGGAGCGGAGAAATAGACAAAGAGCATACAGCTAATCCAGTTCCTTTTATTATTATTGACAAAGATCGGGAGAGTAAGCCGCCTTTATCTGAGCTCCCAGACCTAAGTTCAATGACTCCAGTGGGTGTTTTAGCTGATATTACCCCGACAATTTTAAAGATTATGGGCATTGCTAAACCAAAAGAAATGACCGGAACAAGTCTCATTTAAACAAATAAACAACTTAACAAATAAACAAGTAAATTTATGTTAAATTGTTAAAGCGAAGCGTTTGTTATATTGTTAAATTGAATTTGTATGGAGATTAAATACCTCACTCAAAATATCACTTTAAATAATAAGGATAAAAAATTTTTACAAGAAAAGATTGAAAAACTAGAACGTTTTTCAAATAAAATCTGGGAGGCCAGAATTGACTTGAGTTATAACCCGAGTCATGTTAAAGAGCAGTTTTTTAG
>CAZXPA010000056.1:0-3177 GCA_964642485.1 uncultured Gammaproteobacteria bacterium | reverse complement strand
TTTTACCAGATTCTGGTAATTTAGAGGTGTAACCTATGTATCTCATCTTTTGCAGACTTGACTTTTTTTAAAAAAAATGATATGATAAAAACAACTTAATGGAGGACAAACAATGAAAAAGCTCTTTACACCCTTAAGCTGGCTACTCTTAACGTCAATAATAACTATTGCTGCTTACGCAATTACCTTCTTCTTTATAGAAAAAACCTGCCCCAGTGCGGTAATAGCTGGCGGGACTATCTTTATTACTTTTATGGTTTTAATCCGCTATGCTCAACCTTCTAGATCCGGCACCTTCTTTTTAGTGGCAATTATTGTTTCCCTTGTTGCTGTTTTTATCAGCACAATTACGATTCAGCATCTTAATGCCGCAGCCATTATCTTCGCAATCATTACTGGCTCAGCAATTCTCGGATGCTTGTTCTTGTTAAAAATTGCCATTGATTCAAAAAAAAGGGCCCCTGGCGGGCAAAACAAATTACAACTCATTACTCTTATCCTTTTCCAGACTATTCTCATTGGCAGCGGGTTCTATATTTCAAATATTCTCCTTGGTTAATGATGAAAGAGAAAGCCAAATGAAAGCAGGGTTCGCCCTGCTTTTCTAATTGACAAAATCCTTGTCTAAATTATAATTAAAACACATTTTACTATAACCATATGACTTTAAAGAAAACAGACCCCCAAATTGCTAAATCTTTGCAAAAAGAGATTAATCGCCAAAAACAAGGTTTGGAATTAATTCCTTCAGAAAACTTTGTTTCTAAAGCAGTTTTAAAAGCTTTGGGTTCACCCTTAACTAATAAATATTCTGAAGGCTATCCAGGTAAAAGATATTATGGCGGTAATCAATTTATTGATGAAGTAGAGTCTTTGGCAATTGCCCGGGCAAAAAAGCTATTTAAAGCCCAACATGCAAATGTCCAGCCCTATTCTGGCTCGCCGGCTAATTTAGAGATTTATTTTGCCTTGCTTCGGCCCGGAGACAGAATAATGGGCATGAGTTTAGCTCATGGCGGGCATTTGACCCATGGTCATAAAGTTAATCTTTCAGGTAAAATATTTGATTTTATTCAATACGGGGTTGATTCAAAGACCCATTTAATAGATTATAATCAGGTAGAAAAGTTAGCTAAAAAATACAAACCCAAGATTATTATTTCTGGAGCCACTGCTTATCCTCGAATTATTAAATTTAAAAAATTCCATCAAATTGCTCAAAAAATTGGAGCAATCTCTATGGCTGATATTGCTCATATTGCTGGTTTAATTATTGCCGGGATTCACCCCTCTCCATTTCCTTTTACTGATATTGTTACGACCACTACTCATAAAACCTTACGCGGGCCGAGAGGAGCCATGATTATGTCTAAGAAAAAATACGCTCAAATAATTGATAAAATGGTCTTTCCGGGCATGCAAGGCGGACCTCATAATCACACTACGGCCGCTATTGCGGTGGCTTTAAAAGAAGCCTCAAAGCCAAGTTTTAAAAAATATGCTCAGCAAATTGTTAAAAATGCCAAAGTTTTAGCTCAAACCCTTAAACAGCAGGGTTTAGATCTTGTTTCTGGCGGCACGGATAATCATTTAATTTTAGTTGATTTAACTAAAACACAAGTTACCGGCAAACAAGCAGAAAAAGCTTTAGAAAAAGTTGAGATTTATGTTAACAAAAACATGATCCCCTATGATCTAAGAACCCCGTTTAATCCTTCAGGAATTAGATTGGGCACCCCAGCTTTAACAACCAGAGGTTTTAAACAAAAAGACATGAAAGTTATTGGTCAATTAATTGCTCAAGTAATCTATAATATTGATAATCCCCAAATTCTGAAAAAAGTAAGAACAACAGTTAAACAATTAACTCAAAAACATCCGCTATATTCAAATCTAAAGATTTGATAAATCCTAAATTCTAAACTCTAAGATTTTGAATTTAGATATTTGAACTTAAAGTTTTATATGATTCTAGATGGTAAAAAACTATCCAGACAGATATTGCTAAATATAAAGACAAATATTGAGAAACATAAATTAAGTCCTGGCTTAGCTGTTATCTTAATTGGTAAAAATCCTAGTTCTTTAATGTATATTAAATTAAAGCAAAGAGCGGCTAAAAAAATTGGTATCAATTTTAAGAAATTTGCCCTATCCAGCAAAACCAGTCAAAAAAGAGTTTTAAATCTAATTGAAAAATTAAATAAAGACAAAAAAATTCAAGGCATTATTGTTCAAATGCCTTTAGCGAAACACCTTAATCCTGAACTTATTATTAAGGCTATTTCACTGAAAAAAGATGTTGATGGTTTTCGTCCTCAATCAAAATTTATTTCGCCAACTCACCAGGGAATTATTAAATTATTAAAAGCTGGCAAAAAAAGTTTAAAAAACAAAAAAGGATTAATTCTAAGCAAAAATCCTGTTTTTACTCAACCCTTAGAAAAACTTTTAAAAAAACAAGGAATTAAAACTAAAATTCTTTATCCAAAAAAACAGGCTCCAGTTAAAGAAATTAAAAAAGCTGATATCTTAATTGTTGCTTTGGGAAGACCTAAATTTATTAAACCTCAAATGGTTAAAAAGAACTTAATTATAATTGATGTTGGTTATAACCGGGTTAAAGGGCAGGCCATGGGTGATGTTGATCCTAAAATTAAACAAAAAACTCCTTATCTTTCGCCTGTCCCCGGCGGTCTTGGGCCCTTAACCGTAGCTTATTTATTAAGAAACGTTTATTTAGCAGCTAAAAAATAATTTAGTTTATGTCAAAAATACTAAGCATTATTCAAATCGTTGTCTCTGTTCTCTTAGTCGCATCTGTGCTCTTACAGTCACGTGGTGGCGGATTGTCGGCTGCCTTTGGCGGAGGTGGAGAATCATATAGTACTCGACGTGGCGTAGAAAAAACAATCTATGCCCTGACTATTATCTTAGCGGTTATTTTCCTTGGTTTAGGAGTCCTCCGCCTAGTCATAGCTCAATAATCTAAAGAGTTTTGTCCAAATTTTGGAGTCCTGAACTGGTCGAAGGGCGAACAAAATTTGGTAACAAAACCTTTACCCCCTCCTTTTGCGCAGGCGCGAAAAGAAGGGGGGTACTCAAATTTGTGACGAAATTTCCTTCCCCCCTTCTTTTGAACATCTTCGATTTATATTTAGTATGTATTATCCATAT
>CAZXPA010000055.1:0-3212 GCA_964642485.1 uncultured Gammaproteobacteria bacterium | reverse complement strand
GTGAGAGGTTTTCTGATTGTGATATTCGGGTTTCGCCAATTCAGAATTTACCTTTGGCTAAAAAAAGGTATCGCTGGTATTTACCTTTGATGCCAAGTGCAATTGAGAGATTTAATTTAAAAAACTTTGATCTAGTTATTTCTGATTGTTCAGCTTACAGCAAGGGGGTGATTACTCGTCCGGGCACTTGTCACATTTCTTATCTTCATACCCCAACTCGTTATTTGTGGCTTGATTCCCATGAATACCTTGATTCTTTAAAGGGCGGAGAAAGAATTGTTGGTAAGTTTTTGGCCCCAGTTTTAACTCAGTTAAGAATTTGGGATAGACAAGCAGCTCAAAGGCCAGATTATTTAATTGTTAACTCTAATTCAATTGCTAAAAAAATTAAACACTATTATCAACGTCAAAGCAAGGTTATTTATCCGCCAGTAGAAACAGTTAAGTTTAAAATTAGTAAAAAAATTGATAATTATTTTTTAATTGTTTCTCGTTTACGGCCTTACAAAAAAGTTGATTTAGCAATTAAGGCTTTTAATCAATTAAAAATGCCTTTAAAAATCATTGGTATGGGTGATATTAAAGATTTAAAAAAGATAGCTGGACCAAATATTGAATTTTTAGGTTTTGTTTCGGAAAAAGAAAAAGCTGATTATTTGTCTCTTTGTCAAGCTCTTATTTTTCCACAAAAAGAAGATTTTGGCATTACGGCAGTTGAGGCAATGGCTGCCGGCCGGCCGGTAATTGCTTATAAGGCGGGGGGGGCTTTAGAAACAGTAGTTGATGGTCAAACTGGTAGGTTTTTTGATGAGCAGACATGGGAGAGTTTGGCTGAAGCAGTAATTAAATTCAAATCAGAAGATTTTAATCCTGAAAAAATTCGAAAACATGCCCTAAGGTTCAGCAAGAAAAGGTTTAAAAAAGAAATCAAGGATTTTGTTAAGAAATGTTTACAATAATATGCTTAAAAAGATTTTTAAAATACAAAATACAGTAGCTGGCGGGGCAATGATTATTGCCCTTTTTTCTATTTTTAGTCGATTACTCGGACTTTTAAGGGACAGATTTTTAAGCAGTAGTTTTGGTGCGGGGCAGGTTTTAGATGCTTATTATGCAGCTTTTAGATTACCTGATCTAGTTTTTAATACTTTAGTTTTAGGAGCTCTTTCCTCAGCTTTTATTCCAGTATTTTTAAGATATTGGCGTCAAGATAAAGAAGAAGCCTGGCAAATTACTAGCGGTGTCCTTAATATTTTGTTTTTAATCGTCCTATTTTTTTCCATTGTATTTTTTATTTTTGCTCCTTTGATAGTTAATTATATGGTGCCAGGATTTGCTCAGGAAACCAAGGCCTTAACTGTTTCTTTGACGAGAATTATGTTGATTGGCACCTTATTTTTTACTTTAAGCAATATTGCTGGCAGTGTTTTAAACTCTTTTCGTCGATTTTTAATTTACAGCCTGGCGCCAGTAATGTACAATCTGGGGATTATTTTTGGTATTTTAGTTTTGGTTAAAAAAACAGGTTTGGGACTTACTGGTTTGGGTTGGGGCGTGGCTTTAGGGGCTGGACTTCATTTTTTAGTTCAAGTCCCAACTTTATTGAAAATAGGTTATCGTTGGAAGCCGGTTCTTAATCTTAGCCATCCAGCCATTAAAAAGATTAGCACTTTAATGTTGCCGCGGTGTTTTGGTTTAGCTGTTTCCCAGTTTAATTTTATTGTTACCACATTTATTGCCTCAGGAATTACTATTGGCGCTGTTGCCATTTACAATCTGGCTTTTAATTTAATAAATTTTCCAATTAGTATTTTTGGTATTTCTTTAGCTATCTCTATTTTCCCGGTTCTTAGCCAGAGTTTTGCGGAAGGTAATAAAAGTTTTTTTACTCACCATTTTTCTAAAACAATCCGCCGGATTCTTTATTTAATTATTCCTACCACTGTTTTGTTTCTGGCTTTACGAGCTCAAATTGTCCGCTTGATTTTAGGAGCTGGTGTTTTTTCTTGGCGGGACACTGTTTTAACGGCAAATACTCTGGGTTGGTTTTCAATCTCTCTTTTTGCTCAAAGTTTGATTCCTGTTTTTGCTCGGGCTTTTTATGCGACCCAAAACACTAAGACGCCAGTGAAAATTGCTATTCTCGGTTTTGTGGTTAATATTATTGGCTGTTTAATTTTAGGGGCTTTAATCGGAGTCGGTGGTTTAGCCTTAGCTTTTTCTTTAGCTTCAATTGTTAATTTTGGCTTACTTTATTTTTATTTTGACAAGAAAATATTTCCTTTACCGAGTAAGGAGATTATTGTTTCCGTTTTAAGGATTGTTGGTTTGTCTATAGCCATGGCTGTGGTTGTTCAGGCCATTAAATATTTAGTTGGTCCTTTGGTGAATATGCAGACTTTTGTGGGAGTCTTTATTCAGACTGTTTCAGCGGTTTTGGGCGGCGCTTTATTTTACCTAATCACTACCATGGCTTTTAAATTTAGTGAAGTGGAGATTGTTGCCCAGATAATTATTAAAAGGGTTAAGAATAAGAAGGTCTTGAAATTTTTTAAAAAAGTGATAAGGTAAAAATAGCTCTTTCAACTTTTTAAAAAGAAAGGGGGTGCAAATTGAAAAGATACACTCATAAAAAAAAGAGAGCCGAGTTTAGACCATTTACAATAAAGGATTGGTTGAGATTGTTCTCTGGGGGAATCAGAAGAACTGAAGTTCTGGTTAACATTGGGCCAAAAGTTGAAAAAAAGATAAAAAAACAAGCCGACACTCAACTTATTGGTCAAATCAGAGAAAGAAAGGTTATTGCCGCTCTTGAAGGCTTAAAGGAAAGAGGGGAAATTCGGGATTATTTGCCATCAGGGGGCCTCAGTTATGCTCATCTGATCCAGGGAGTTAGTTTCACTCTTGTTTATGTTAACAAGACCTATAAGACGTGCTCCTTCTCAGCCACGGGGCCGAAATGGATTAAGCAGCATTTAGAAAAACACCCAGAAGTTCCCATCCTTTCAATTGATTTAGGAGAGAGTAAAAGGTCAATCCAAAGGAAAATATTGGCTTTATTTAAAGAGCAGCAGATCCAGGAAATAGAATAGGGACAGTAGTTTAAAACACATACTGTCCCTTTTAAAATTGACATCAGGGGTTATCCCGTAAATGTCCAAATTGACATTAATGGCAGAATAACATAAGATTTAGATAATCATGCCAAATAC
>CAZXPA010000054.1:0-3272 GCA_964642485.1 uncultured Gammaproteobacteria bacterium | reverse complement strand
TTTTACTGATACTTTTCGTCAGTTTAATCAGCAAGGAGATCATTATACTTGGTGGCCATATTTTGCTAATTCCCGAGCCAGAAATTTAGGCTGGCGAATAGATTATGTCTTTGTTTCTAAAGAATTAACCTTAAAACTTAAAAAAGCTTTTATTCTTTCAAAAGTACAGGGCTCTGATCATTGTCCGATTGGAGTCGAAATTTCAAAACCCTGAAAATTTAATTGAGAGATAAATTAAATCACTTGGAAACTAAGTTTCCAAGTCACTAACAGGTTGAACCTGTTAGGAGGTTCTGTTAGGAGGTTGCTGGTCAGGAAAATAAAATAAGACCCGGTGTACACCACAGGGTCTTATTAAAATAAAGTTTCTAGTTAAACCTTTGAGATCTTTTTTGACGCCAGCAATCGCGGCAATAGAGCGGCCGGTCAGGAGCTGGTTTAAATGGAAGTTCTGTTATTGCTTTTCCACATTCAGAACATTTCCAGTCTCCCTGGAACATTTTTCTGGGGGGGAAACTTCCTCTGTCATCGCCTCTCGGGTAACCTTTTTGGTTTTCCATATAAATTTTTTAATTTAAGAATAAAAGCGACCTTTGACTTTTAAGTCGCTTTACTTTTTTAAACTTGCAATTCTTTAGAATACAGTTTTAAGAAGCATCGACTTACAAAAGTCTTTATTATTTTACTAGGTATTTAAAATAAGTCAATAAGGTAAACCCTCGCTTTGGGTTGCTGAGACTAAAAAATCTGTTGTAGTAGACAATTTGGCAAAGGGCAGGGGATATGATATAATTTGATTATATTTGGGGTGGTATTGCGCTTTGAGGTTTTGTAAAAGTTAGGGGGATAGATCTTTATAGGTCTTTACAATATTTCTAATGGCTATTGCTTATCATTACAAGGGCAACCTTTACCTTAATATTACTAATCGTTGTTCTAATAAATGTACTTTTTGCATGAGAAACTTTTCCTATGTTTTTGTTGGCTATGATTTAAAATTAGAAAAAGAACCAAGTAAGCAGGAAATACTTGAACAAGCTCTTAAAAATTATTCAAAAGAAAAAGAAATAGTTTTCTGCGGCATAGGTGAACCATTAATTAGATTAAATGATGTTTTATGGGTCTGTCAAGAGCTTAGAAAACGAGTTCAGGTTCCTCTTCGAGTAGATACCAATGGCCAGGTTAAATTATTTTATCCCAATCGTAAGGTTGCTAAGGAACTTTCTAAGATTATTGATAATATTTCCATTAGTTTAAATGCTGAGAATGAAGAAAAATATAATCGCCTTTGTCGACCTAAATTTCCCAAGGCCTATAAAAAAATGCTGGAGTTTGCTAAAGAATGCAAACAATATTTTCCACTTACCTTAAGTGTTCTTAATTTACCTATTGTTGATATTAAGAAATGCCGAAAGATTGCTACTGACATGGGCGCTCAGTTTATAGTTAGGCAATTTAAGCCTACTTTTCCTAAAAAACATACTGTAAAAGTATAAAAAATATGAATTTTGAAAAGCAACAATTTGAAGAATCTAAGAACAAAGAAGAACTTGAAGAAAAAGTAAGGACAGAATACAAAGAAAGCCAGGAACAATTTTCTGAATTAATTGATCTGGTTAATCAACGTTATGAAGCCCCTGACTCAGCCTTAGCTGGCAGCCCTGAACAATTAAAAACGTTTAAAGAGCATAATGAACAAGTGCTAAAACTATGTATTAAAAGGGGTATAGAAAAAAATCTAGACAAAAAAGAACTTAAAATTCTAGAAGTATCGGCAATTTTACATGATTTAAATAAGGCCGATAAGCCAGAAGGGGAAATAGGAAGAATCACCAATTATACATTAGCCGCTCATGGAGAAATGGCCCTTAATGAAGTTGAAAATATTATTAACAAACATTCAGAGGTTTTAGATAATATTTTAGGTAAAGACTATCATGAGCAAGAAAAGGAAAGGGTAATAGCCGCAATTAAAAATGCGATTAAAAGCCACATGGGGCCTCATCCTGGGTTTATGGATAGAGTATTAAAACGTGTAAACCAAAAACTTGAGAAAATCGGCGAGCCAAAAATTGAACACCCTTATCCCAAACAAGGAGATCAAGTAGCGGAAACACTTTTGGCAGCTGATATGTGTTCTTTAGCTAGCCGTAAAGGAAGAGAAAAAATCCTGGCTATTCATTCAGCGGTTCCTTGTTTTAAAAAACAAGATAAAGAGCTGTGTGAAAGATACAAGGAATTTGGGATTGATTTAACGCTCGGGCAAGCAGTGCTGCTAAGTGGGTTTGACAGCGCTGAACAAGCAAGAGATATGATTAAAAACTCAGATGATAAAGAATGGATTAACAAAGTTATTGAGGACTCAAAAAAACAAGATTATACTTATAAAGACCAAAAAGTTAATTATGAGCAAGCAATTACCAAAAGAGAAAGGTTTAATCAGGCAAAAAGATTAAAAGAGGTGAGGGAGAAATTAAATAATGAATAAGCTGTTTAAATATTTTTTAGTGAAATTTGCTTTACTTTAATAAAAAACCACCACTTAATTAAGGGGTGATTTTTTTCACTATTTTTGACTGGGAGTCGGCAGAGAACAGAATCAATACATGACCGATATCTGGCTTTTTCACAACCTTTTTTGGGTTAAAGGTTTCATAATTGGTCATATATTCGGGATAGAAAACAAATTCATCATTACTCAATTGTTTGTCGTTTAGAGAAGTCTTTCCATCCCTATTTATTCTAATTTTGTCACCATCCTCAGTCAAAAAGGCTGTTCCTGTTTCCATGATACCTCCTTGTTTTGATTTAATTATAAAATTATAACAAACATCTTATCTTATGTCAATATAGCAAACAAGACAAGTCCTTGATTTATCTAAAATTAATTGATAAACTTTAATAAGAATGGTTAATTAAAGGGCAAAGGCATTATAACCCATAATTGATTAATATAATTTAAAATTATGAAGAAAAAAACAAGGTCTAAAAAACTTTATCGTTCACGAACAGATCGGCTTATTGCTGGAGTCTGTGGCGGCTTGGGTGAATATTTTGGCACCAACTCAATATTCATCAGAATCGTCTTTATTCTCTTAGTCTTTTTTAATGGCTTAGGCATACTCCTTTATCTTATTCTGGTAATCTTGATGCCTCTTAAGCCTGGCTCAGGTATAACAGTTAATCGGGAGGAGAAGGTTGAAGAACTGGTTAAAGGCGTAAAAAATAAAGCAAAGTCTTTAGTAGATGAATTTAAAAAGGATAAAAAAAAG
>CAZXPA010000053.1:0-3307 GCA_964642485.1 uncultured Gammaproteobacteria bacterium | reverse complement strand
ACACGCCTTGCGGCACACGGTTCTAAGCCGTGCTTGTCTACCAATTCCAACACCCAGGCCTATTAATATTTTAACAAAAATCTGTATTATTTGCACTCTTTATTACTGCACTTTATTTGATCTCCTTTTTTAACCATTAAACTTTGACATTTAGGACATTTTTCATTAGTTGGCTCATCCCATAAAGCAAAATTACATTTGGGCCAGCCTGAACAACCATAAAAGAATTTTCCTTTTCTGGTTCTTTTTTTCACGATTTCTCCGTCACATTTAGGACAAGGGATCCCAATTTTTTCATAATTGGCATTACCTGAATAATCAGTTAAGGATTTGGTGTATTTACACTTAGGAAAACCAGTGCAAGCAAGGAATTTCCCAAAACGTCCCATTTTTATTACCAGAGGCTCTCCGCATTGAGGGCATTTTTGATCTGTTTGTTCGTCAGTAAAGGTTTTATCAATTTCTTGTTCTTTCATTTTTAGATTTTTTATAAAGGGTTGATAAAAATCGTCAAGCATTTTTAAATAATCTTTTTCCCCTTGAGCTATTTCGTCTAAGTCATCTTCCATTTGAGCCGTGAATCGATAATCAACAATTTTGGGAAAATGATTAATTAAAAGATTGTTAACTAAGATACCAATTTCAGTTGGCTTAAAACGTCTTTGTTCTTTTTGGACATAATTTCTAGTTTGAATTGTAGAAATTATTGGCGCATAAGTAGAAGGTCGACCAATGCCATATTCTTCCAGGGTTTTAACTAGGCTGGCTTCAGTATAGCGGGGGGGTGGTTCAGTAAAATGTTGATGAGTGTTTATTTTTATCAGAGTTAATTCTTGATCAACTTTCAATAACGGCAGATAATTTTCTTTTTGTTTTTCAGGGTAGATTTTGGCCCAGCCATCGAACTTTATACTCAAGCCATTGGCTCGGAAAGTATACTTTGAGGCCTGCCTGTCCGGCCCGCTCCGCCGGAGCTTCAGCGAGGCGAGCAGGCAGGCTTTTATGTCAACTGAGATCGAAATTAAGATTTCATTGGCCATTTGGCAGCTTAGAGCTCGTCGCCAGATTAAATCATAAAGCTTGAATTGATTTTTATTTAAATATTTTTTAATTTTTTCTGGTCGGCGCGAGCAAGACGTCGGCCGAATAGCTTCATGAGCTTCTTGAGCCATTTTGGATTTTGCTTTATAGTGCCGGGCCTTTAAGTAATTTTGACCATATTCATTTTTGATAAAGCCAGCTGTCTGGTTTAAAAATTTTTCAGCTAAACTTAAAGAGTCAGTACGGGGATAGGTGATAAGGCCTATTATTTCCTTTTTCCCTAAAGTTATGCCTTCGTAAAGTTGCTGAGCCAGGAGCATTGTTTGTTTAACTGAAAAACCTAATTTTTTACTTGCTTGTTGTTGAAGAGTGCTGGTAGTAAAAGGGGGGCGGGGAGACTTATTAATTTGTTTTTTCTTAATATCAATTACTTGGTATTCAGCTTTTTTTAAATCTTTAACAATTTCTTGAGTTTGTTTTTCTGTTTTGATTTCTAATTTATCAAGATTTTTATTATCTTTTTTAATCAGTCTGGCGCCAAAACACTCTTTATTAACTCTAAGTTCAGCCTCAATAGTCCAGTATTCTTGAGGCTTGAATTTTTCAATCTCTCTTTCCCTCTCCACAATTAGTCTAACAGCTGGTGACTGAACCCGGCCAGCTGAAAGACCCTTAACTATCTTTTTCCAAAGCAGAGGAGAAAGCTTATACCCCACTAAGCGGTCAAGAATACGACGGGCTTGTTGAGCGTTAACTAAATCTGAATTAATTTCGCGGGGCTTTTTTAAAGCTTGTTTAATTGCTTCTTGAGTAATTTCATGAAAACTAATGCGTTGCGTGTTCTTAGCTTTCAAAATATAGCTTAAGTGCCAAGCAATGGCTTCACCTTCACGATCTTCATCAGTGGCAAAATATATTTTTTTTGCTTTTTTACTCAGCTTTTTTAATTTATTTACTGTTTTTCTTTTTTTAGTGGGAATAACATATTGTGGTTGAAATTTTTTTTCTGTTTCAACGCCCAGTTTCCCTCTGGGTAAATCACGGATATGTCCATTACATGATTCCACTAAAAAATTATCTCCCAAAAAGCGAGTGATAGCTTTTGCTTTAGTTGGTGACTCAACAATAATTAATTTCACCCCGTTAGAAATTTTTGTCTTTGCAAGCATAGTAATTTATTTAGACTCAACCTCGGACCCCGCGATTTCTAACGGGGTTCATTTTAATAATTGACAATATTTTCTTTTAGATTTTTTACCCCGTTAGAAAGTTATTATTATATCTCAGTAATATGAATTAGTTATTTAGGAATTCACCAAGCGAGCTTTCTAACGGGGTTTACTTTGCCACCGACTTGTTTTATTGTCAAGTTTAAAACTCTAAATTAAAAGCCTCTAAAATATCTTCTGGCTTGGTTACTGGCTTGGCCCCCATTTTAATTAAGTAATGACAGCCAGCTGAATTTTCATTGTAAACACTGCCGGGGACAGCAAAAACTTCTCGTCCTTGTTCAAGGGCAAAGCGGGCGGTAATTAAGGCTCCAGATTTTTTTGGCGCTTCAATCACTAAAACCCCTAGAGACATGCCAGCAACAATTCGGTTGCGGGCCGGAAAAGTCCATTTTGAAGGCCTGGCGTTTGAAGAATATTCACTAATTATTACTCCATTAGATTCAACAATTTTTTGAACTAATCTTTTATGAGCTGAGGGATAAATAACATTTAGCCCTGAACCAAGAACAGCAATTGTCCGACCGCCTACATCCAGGGCCGCTTGATGAGCTAAGCCATCAACACCTAAGGCCAGGCCACTGATAATTGTTAAGCCAGCTTGAGCTAAAGCTTTGACCAAAGACCTGGTTATCTGTTTTCCATATGAGGAAACTTTTCTTGTCCCCACCACCGCTAAAGGATATTTTTCTTTTGTTTTTAGCTCACCTAAAAAGTAGAGTTTTTCTGGCGGGTCATAAATCTCCTTTAATAAATGAGGATAATTTTTGTCTTGGAGTGTAATGGTTTGCATATCAGAGGTTATAGCAGATATATTTAAGTTTGACAAGGTAATTAAGAAAAGTTAAAATGGCTTATATGCCCCGTAGAGACCTGCCTGCCGGACAGGCAGGCCTGCCTGCCGCAGGCAGGAATTTTGAAAGATTTTTTTTAGAAAAATCAAAAATACGGGGCAAGAAAAAGTCTGTTGAAACCAGGTTTCAACAATCTGATTTCAACATTTAAATATATCAAATTAAATTGTCAAAATTTTTCTA
>CAZXPA010000052.1:0-3420 GCA_964642485.1 uncultured Gammaproteobacteria bacterium | reverse complement strand
AAAGGGACGCCAGTTCTCCAAACTGGTGCCTTACCATTCGGCGCACCTCTCCTCCAAATGCGAAGCCCTGGCTTATTTATTTAATATATCATTTTTAAAAAATTCTTATCTTCTTCTTATTAAAAAAGTTTGAAAAATGCTAGGCGAGTATTATCGCCATTATGGTGCGGGTTAAATATCACTCTTATATATAGTTTTTAGCATAAATTAGCAATTTTGTCAAGTTTTTGTCAAATTAAAATAAAATAAAACATCCCCAGTTGACTACCAACTGAGGATTTATTAAATCCCTCAATTCTATTTTTTTAACTTCTTTTCTGTTTTTAAAATATCTATAGTTGTTTTAATTATTGTATCTGGAGTTAAAGAGATTGAATCAATTCCCTCTTTTACTAAAAATCTAGCAAATTCTGGAAAATCACTTGGTCCTTGCCCACAAATTCCTATTTTCCTTTTGTGTTTATGAGCTATTTTTATTACCTGCCTGATTAATCTTTTTACCGCCTCGTTTCTTTCATCAAAAATATGAGCCACTAGATTTGAATCTCTGTCCAAACCAAGAGTTAGTTGAGTTAAGTCATTTGAACCAATTGAAAATCCATCAAAAATTTTGGCAAATTCATCAGCTAAAACAACATTGGAGGGTATTTCACACATAACATAAACCTTAAGGGGCTTAATATTCTTTTTTGGTCGACGTAATCCAGCTTTATCAATAATTTTCAAAACCTTTTTTCCTTCCTCAATAGTTCGGCAAAACGGAACCATAACAATGACATTGTCTAGTCCCATTATCTCTCTGACTTTTTTAATTGCCTGGCATTCTAACTGAAAGGCCTCTTCAAAACCAATGCCGTAATAACGGCTAGCTCCGCGCCAACCAATCATCGGATTTGGTTCTTTTGGTTCAAATTCTTGCCCGCCAATTAAATTAGCATATTCATTTGTTTTAAAGTCTGAAAAACGAACAATTACCTGTTTAGGGTAAAAGGCAGCGGCAATCCGGGCAATGCCTTCTGATAATTTATCAACATAAAATTGAACTTTACCAGGATAACCAATAACTATATCGTCAATCTGTTTTTTAACTTTTTTGTCTTTTAGTTGAGAATAGTAAAGCAGGGCTAAAGGATGAATTTTAATATAATCACTGATAATAAATTCTTCCCGCGCCAAGCCCACTCCATCATTAGGAATAAAAGAAAACCCAAAAGCTTGTTCAGGCTCACCAATGTTCATCATAATTTTTGTCTTTGGTCTTTTTAATCCCTTGATCTTTGTCTTTTTAATCATAAAATCCAATAATCCTGGATAAACATGACCGGTTTCTCCCTCGGCACAAGAGACGGTTATTCTTTGTCTTTGTTTTATCTTTTTAGTTGCCTTGCTGGTCCCGACAACACAAGGGATGCCAAGCTCACGAGAAATAATTGCGGCGTGACATGTTCTTCCCCCGGCATTAGTGACAATAGCTTTGGCAATTTTCATAATTGGCACCCAATCTGGATCAGTCATTTCTGTAACTAAAATCTGTCCTGGTTTAAATTTAGAAATATCTTTAACGCTCTCAATAATATTAGCTTGACCATTAGCAATCTTTGACCCAACGGCCACTCCTGAAATAATGATTTTATCTTTTAAAGAAATCTTGGCAATTTTACCATGGGAAGGAATTCGCTTTGTCTGTTTATCTAATAAAACATATTTTTCTAAAACATCTAAAGACTTCTGGGACTGCACTGTTTCTGGACGGGCCTGGAGAATATAGAGTTGTTTGTCTTTGCCGTCTTTGGCCCATTCCACATCCATTGAGCGACTATAATATTTTTCAATAATAACTGAATACTTGCCTAGTTGTAAAATTTCATCATCAGATAAGGTAAATTTATTTTGTTCTTTTTTTGTCGTCCGAATATTCTTGACCGGCTCTCTTCCTCCAGGATTGTAAATCATTTTCCATTCCTTTGCTCCCAAATGTTTGCCAAGGATTGGTTTAAACTTATCTACTAGTGGTTCATAAACTAGAAACTCATCCGGACTAACCTTTCCCTGAACAATATTTTCACCCAAGCCCCAGGAAGAAGTAATTACTGAAACGTCAAAAAATCCTGATTCTGTATGACAAGAAAAAATTACTCCTGAACAGGCCAAATCAGAACGGACCATTTTTTGAACACAAACAGAAAGAGCTACGTCCGTATGATTAAAGCCTTTTTCCTCACGATAAACAATGGCCCGATTAGTAAAAAGAGAGGCAATGCATTTTTTAACTGCCTTTAAAACTTTCTTATCTCCTCTAACATTAAGATAGGTCTCCATCTGGCCAGCAAAAGACGCGCTCGGCATGTCTTCCAATGTGGCTGAACTTCTAACAGCCACATCAACTGCTGAAACCTTGTACTGACGTGACAGTTCCTGATAAGCAGAAACGATTTGTTTTTGAAAGTTCTCAGGTAAAGGCGCTTGCAAAATTAAATTCCTAATTTTCCGGCCTCGCTGAGCTAAATTTTTAACATTTTTTACATCTAATCCTTTAAGAATATTTTTAATCTCTTTTTTAAGATTAGATTGTTTTAAAAAATGCCAATAAGCTTCAGCTGTAGTGGCAAAACCATTGGGAACCCGCACGCCTCTTTTATTTAATTTCTGATACATTTCTCCTAAAGAGGCGTTCTTCCCCCCAACTATGGGAATATCTTTAATTGTTATGTTTTTAAACCAACGAATAAATCTCATTTCAATAGTTTAATATTCTAATATACTCCCCCTAAAGAGAGAAAAAAATGTTGTCTTGTAATATTGTCGTGATTTAGATTCTAATTTTCTTAGCAATTTTACCAAGGAGTGGTATAGTCCATTCCCGACCAGCAATTGTTCTTATCAAACCAATAATCGCTAAAACAAAACAAAGTAACCAGCCAATAAATCCAATCACCCAACCAACAAGGGGGATAATCCAAATCAAAGTGAAAATGATTTCAGCAATAAACAAAACCAATCCTTGACGAGCATGAAAACGAACATAATCATTCTTAGCCTTTAGAATAATCGGGGCTAAACAAAGAATCCCTAAGTAAGAAATCGCTGACAAAAATCTTGCGACCAAACCTGGTCTTTTAACAGCTCCAACTGCTGACTCAATTTTTTGAACAATGTTCTCTGTCTCCATATAAAATCATTTTAACCCCGTAAAGAAATTTCTTCGAAATTTCAACGGGGCAGGCATCTTATTTTTTAATTTTTCGTACTTTCGTACCTTTTTTATAATTTCGTAGTAGTAATTATACCACAACTTTTTAATCCTGTCAGGGGATAACTACTCTCAAGGCATTTTTTTTTCAAAAATCCGTCACTGCCGGGTGAGGGAATGCAAAAGATGAGATACATAGGTTACACCTCTAAATTACCAGAATCTGGTAA
>CAZXPA010000051.1:0-3639 GCA_964642485.1 uncultured Gammaproteobacteria bacterium | reverse complement strand
TGAAACAAAGCATCTAAAATTGTTTTTTCTATGTTAGAAATTCTTACTTTATTTTGTTTACTAATCCATGTTTCTTTAACTCCAAAAATAAACTTTTTATTAATAAAAATAAACTGAAGTCTCTCTTTCATCTCTTTAGGAATAATTTGTCTTTTTGGGGTGGCAACAAAAATCTTATTTATTGGATGAGTAACCATGCCCCAAAAATCCATGGCCGTATAAAAAGCAATATAATAATCAGGAGAATTAACAACCTCTTTACCGGCAATTAACCAATTGCCAATATAGTCATTCACACTGCCAAGTTCTTGAGGAACAATAATATATTTTCCTGCTTTTAATCTGCTGATAACATTTCTTTTTACTAATTCACTTAATAAATCAGCTGCTTGATTAACATTTTTATTGGTTATTTTTTGAACATCAGCAATGCTAAAAATTGCTTTATTTTTGTTGTATAAAGTTTTAATCAAGTTAGCGCTAATTTTTCCTAATGTTTTTCCAGACATAAATCAACTATATTTGTACAAATTACAGTATCATATACTGTATTATATACACAGAACGTAGATATATCAAGTGGATAACTTTATTTATTTAAAAAACCCTTCTTAAGGGTTTTAAATCTTAAATTAGTTGTAAACTAATTATTATCCATATTTTGGATAACAGCACCTTTTATACTTCTTGCCAGACCCACAAGGACAGGGCTCATTTCGACCAGGTTTTTTCTTGCCTTTTGGTCTGGTAATTACTCCACTTTCTTGACTAGTTTTTTGGGCCCCCCTTAATCTCATTTCTCTTTTTTGTAGTTGCGGAGCTCTTTCAATTGAACCAATTTTATAAATAGAATAAACTACTTGTTTGTTTATTGCCTCCCTTAATTCATTAAACTTTTTAAAAGATTCCTTTTTATACTCAACCAAAGGATCACGCTGGCCATAGGCTCTTAAACCAATCCCGCCTTTAAGATTATTAATCACCTCTAAATGATAAATCCAATAGCGGTCAATACTTTGTAATAAAATAGATTTGGCTACTTTTTCCATTAAAGAGCCTTTTTTAAGTTCTGGGTCATCCCAGTCTTTTTTTGCTTGTTCAACTTTTTGTTCTACCTGGTTATAGGTTTGCGTTGCTAATTCTGTTAAATGTTTAATCAATTGTTCGCGAATAGGAGTTGGTGGGACTTTCCTTTTAGCAGATATACAAATATTTTTTAACTCTTGTTCTAAATCTTGTTCAACCCTGTTAAATAATTTCGCTTCTGGCGAAATTCCCGCTTCGCGGGATTTAATAGGGTCAACTGGAAAAATCTTTTTTACTATTTCAGCAATTTCTTTAATATTCCATTTTGTTTTATCTTCACCTGGGGTATGATATTCAATTATCTTTCTTATTTCATTCTCAACCAGGTTAAGAATTTCCTGGTTTAGTTGTTTTAAATTCATTTTTAAAACATTTCTTCTCCGGCGATAAATTGTTTCCCGATGTTTATTTAAAACATCATCATATTCTAAAAGGTGTTTTCGGGTATCAAAATTAAATCCTTCAATCTTTTTCTGAGCTCCTTCAATTGATCGAGAAACCACTTTACTCTCAATCGGGAAATCCTCTGGCACTTTTAATCCTTGCATAACACCTGATAAGCGTGACCCACCAAAAATCCGCATTAAATCATCTCCTAAAGAAATAAAAAAGTGAGAAGAGCCAGGATCACCCTGACGACCACTTCTCCCTCGCAACTGATTATCAATTCTTCTGGCCTCATGTCTCTCCGTGCCAATAATATGAAGCCCGCCTAATTTTAAAACCTTTTTTTGTTCCTTTAAATCAGAAGGATTACCACCTAAAACAATGTCTACGCCTCGGCCAGCCATATTTGTAGCTACGGTGACAGCGCCTAATTTTCCAGCCTGAGCAATAATCTGACCTTCTTTTTCATGATTAGTGGCATCTAAAATCTGGCATTCTATCCCTTGCCTTTGTAAAAGATTCTTAATCACTCGATTTTTTTCAATGGCGCCAATTGTTTGTTCACCAATTGTAAAACCACCGGTGCCAACTAAAATTGGCTGACCTTTTTCATGTCGCTCTTTAATTTCTTTAACAATTGCTTTAAACTTTGCTTCTTTGGTTCGATAAATCTTATCAGGAGAATCTCTTCTAATCATTGGCTCATTAGTAGGAACAACCACTACGTCTAGGTCATATATTTTATGAAATTCTTCAGCTTCAGTTATGGCCGTGCCGGTCATTCCCGCCAATTTCTGATAAAAACGAAAATAATTCTGGAAAGTGATTGTTGCTAAAGTTCTTGATTCTTGTTTAATTTGAACATTTTCTTTTGCTTCAATGGCTTGATGAACTCCTTCAGAATATCGGCGACCAAGCATTAACCGACCAGTAAATTCATCAATAATAATTATTTCTCCATTCTTAATTACATAATCCCGGTCTTTTTGAAAAAGAGTCTTAGCCTTTAAAGCTACTTCAACATGGTGAATCAAGGTCCAGTCTTGTTCTTTCCAGGGATCCTTACCCAAAGCTTGAATTATTTTCTCTGGGCCTTTTAAATCTTTAATTGTCCCTTTAAGTGCTTGTTTATCTGCCTGACTAAAACTAACTGACCTTGTTTTTTCATCAACAATATAGTCTTTACCTGGTTTTAAATTTTTAACTATTTGAGCAAGTTTGTAATACAAATCAGCTGATTCTTCTGCTGGGGCAGAGATAATTAAAGGGGTTCTGGCTTCATCAATCAAAATGCTATCAACCTCATCAACAATGGCATAAGGCAATTTTTTCTGAACCACGTCTTTTAAATCATGAACTAAATTGTCCCGCAAATAATCAAAACCAAACTCATTATTGGTGCCATAAGTAATATCAGCCCCATAAGCCTGTTTCCTGCTTATCGGCCTTAAATAACTTTCCTCTATTCTAAAACTCCCCATCTCGTCTCTTTGCTTGTCTATCTCGCTTTCTGGCTTGCCCGCCGAAGTCTGGATGACGTAGGCGGGATCGTAAATAAAAGCTGTATCATGAGCAATACAGCTAACACTTAAACCTAAAGCATGATATATCTGGCCCATCCAAACACAGTCACGTTTAGCTAAATAATCATTAACCGTAATTACGTGAACACCCTGGCCATCTAAAGCATTTAAATAAACCGGACAAGTAGCTGCCAAGGTCTTGCCCTCACCAGTTCTCATTTCAGCAATCTTGCCTTGGTGTAAAACAATGCCCCCTATTAATTGAACATCAAAATGCCTTTGGTTTAAAGTTCTTTTTGCCGCCTCTCTAACCAAAGCAAAAGCCTGAGGTAAAATCTGATCTTTATTCTGGCTTTGGGCTGATCTTTTTTTAAGCTCCTGAGTTTTCTCCTTTAATTCCTTATCTTTTAATTTTTCAAATTCTGGCTCCAAAGAATTAATTTGATTAACCAAGGGCTGGAGCTTTTTTAATTCTTTTTCATTAGGGTCGCTGAAGATTTTAGAAATTATATTCATAGATAAAATGTAGCAAAAATCTTATAAAAAAACAAGATTTAAAATGGCGGATTTTCTCCGCCTTTTTTTATTTATGAGAATTTTAAAAAAGATTTTATCTTCTGTTTATAATTAAATTACCTTAAAT
>CAZXPA010000050.1:0-3680 GCA_964642485.1 uncultured Gammaproteobacteria bacterium | reverse complement strand
CAAAATAAGATACAAATTCTTTTATTTTTTCTCGGTGCCCTCCATCTGCCCCGCCATATTGAGTTAAAAAATCATGAATTAAAGCTACTCTCATTTTTTCCTTTTAAAAAGTAAAAACTGGCTGGCAATGGCGATTGAAGACCAAGTGCCAATCCCAATACCAACCATCATCGCTAAAATAAAGTTTTTAATTGAGGCCCCGCCAAACAAATAAATCGCTAATAAAACAAAAAGGGTGGTTAAGGAAGTGTTTAAAGACCTAACAATTGTTTCATTCAAGCTCAAATTAATTGTCTTAGCCATGTCTTTAAAACGATAAACAAGCAAATTCTCCCTAATTCGATCATAAATAACAATGGTGTCATTAACTGAATAGCCCAAAACAATTAAAATAGCGGTAATAAAAGTTGTATTTATTTCTACTCCTTTTAAGAACCCGAGAATTGAAAAAAAGCCTAAAAGAATTAAAACGTCATGAAAAAGAGCTAATAAAGCGCCTAGGCCATAACGCCAAGACTCGCCTTTACTGGCAACTTTAGCTAATTTTCTAAAAGCCCAGGCAATATAAAGAATTATCGCCAACAAGGCTAAGCCAATTGCCCATTTAGCTTTTTGAGTTAATTCTCGACCAATAACTGGGCCAATAGATTCAAATCTTTTTTCTTCTGGGTTATCTAAGGCAGTTAATATTTTCTGATGCATATCTTCATCTACTTCTTTAAATCTTAAGATAAAACCTCTTTCTCCTGTTGCCTGGATTTTTATTTCTCCTAAATCAAGGTCGACCAATTTTTCTTGAACTTCCTTATTACTTAACTCTTGCTCAGTATATTCTATTCCCATCATACTCCCACCAGTAAAATCAATGCCTGGTTTTAAACCAAACAAAATCAAACCTAAAATGGAAATACCCAAAAGAATACCAGAAATAAGGAAAAATGTTTTGCGATGAGAAACAAAATCAAACATATTTTAATCTTTAACAACTAATTGTAAAAAGGTTTTGGTAACAACAATGGCAGTAAACATACTAATTAAAACCCCGAGGCCTAAAGTCAAACCAAATCCTTTGACCAAACCAGTACCAAAATAATAAAGGATAAAACAAACAATTAAGGTGGTAATATTACTGTCTCGAATAGCTGTCCAAGCATGCTTAAAACCATCATTAATTGCTCCTAATGATGACTTGCCTAAGTTTTCTTCGTCTTTAATTCTTTCAAAAATCAAAATATTAGCATCAACGGCCATGCCCAAGGACAAAATAAAACCGGCAATGCCAGCCAAGGTTAGGGTAACCGGAATTAATTTAAATAAAGCAAGCACAGTCAAAGTATAAATGCATAAAGCTAAAACAGCAATTATTCCCCTTTTTCTATAAAAACCAATCATAAAAACAACAATAACTAAAAAGCCTAAAAGTCCAGCAGCAAAACTCTTTTGAACTGAAATCCTGCCTAAACTTGGGCCAATGTTTTGTTGACTAATTAATTTTATAGGCACTGGTAAAGCCCCGGCGGCTAAACGTTGAGCTAATTCTTTGGCTTCTTTTAAATTAAAACTCCCTGTAATCACCGCTCTACCACTGGGGATCGCCTCTCTAACTGTTGGTATACTTAAAGGATAGTTATCTAAAAAAATGGCGACTGGTTTGCCAATATTGCGTTCAGTAATTTCACCAAATAATTTAGCCCCTTCAGCGTTGAATTCTAAAGATACTTCTGGCTCATTGCTTTGCGAATTAAAAGAAATAAAAGCTGTTTTTAATTGCTTACCAGTTAAACCAGTGTATTGCCATTGAGGAATTTGTTTGATTAATTCTTCAGATTTAATGGTAATCAAAATATGACTAGCCCGGGCTTCTTTTACTGGCTCTGTTTCTATTTCTCCCTCTCCTTCTGTTTTTACCTCTACTTTTACTTCTGGCTCTTTTAATCTTTTATTAGTTTTTTTAATAATATGATAACCAAATACCGTTTTAACTAATTCCTGGGTTGTCTCACCAACTTCTAAATCTTCGAAAACTGCTTTTTCAAACTCGGGGACCATTATTCCTTCACTAAACCAACCTACATCTCCGCCTTTTTCTTTTGAGCCAGGATCTTCAGAATATTGTTTTGCTAATTCGGCAAAATCAGCTCCTTTGACTAAAACCTGCTCTAAAACATTTTCAGCTCTTTCTAAAGCCCCTTGATTATACTCTTCAATCTGTTTTTTTTCTGCTTGAGTTAATTCTCTCTCCGGGCCCTGTTCTTTAAATTCTAAAATTGGGGTTTCACCAATCATCGCAATAGCTGAATGAACATCCTTAATCCCGGGTAATTCAATAATTAATCGCCATTCTTTGCCAATCCTTGCAGTTTGAATAATCGGCTCAGCCACACCAAAAATATTAACTCGACGCTCAATAACATCACGGGCTCCGCTAATAGCTGCCGCCCGTTGATCAAAAGGAATTTCTGTGGTGTCAGTCTGATAAGTTAATTGAGTTCCACCTTGTAAATCAAGGCCCAGGTGAATCTTTTGTTTAGAAAACCATTGATGACCAGGAACCCAATCTGGTAAAACCGGGTAATCAACTAAAAAACCCAAAAGCGCAATTAAGATAATTCCAATAAAAATTGTCCAAAGCTTATTTCTTTCCATAAAAATAGACTCTTAAATGTTTTAACATTTTAACAAAGACAAAAAAAAAGACAAGTTAATATTGTCCTTTAAAATAAAGCTTATAAATCTTCCTCGGTAATAACTTTAATTTTATTCTTCTTTAATAAAGTTTCATAAAATAAAATGTTTTAACTCTTCAGCCAGCTTACGCACGTTCTGTTTACTAATTGAAATGTTTAATTCCTTAATAACCTCATCAAAATCAGGGATATTTGACACTTGTCTTGAAAGACGAGCCTCCCAATTTACCTTATATTCTGGTTTTTGAGCTTCTGATAAGAAGCTCTCAACATTAAATTTAAAACCATGCTTTTGCTTAAACATTTTTTTAATTTTTTGAAAATCTAACCTTGTGTTTTTCAATAAATTCCAAATATCATAAACATCTCTTGGCTCATTAACTACATCAAAAATTCGGCTAATCTTATCAACAATAACCGATTCTAAATCATAAACTAAAATATCTGCCCTAAAATCTTTAAAATCTTCATAAGTAAATATAATTTTTCTCTTTTTATAACAAAGGCTTGCGTCAGTATCTCGCAAAATATCAACTTTTAATTCTTTGATAGCTGATATTTGAGAAACAATGTTATATCCTACAAATATTTGAAGACGATCGTGTTTTTGCAAGTTCCTTTTTATCGTCACTTCAGCTGGAAAATCTTGATTAATTTTATCTACAATCTCGCCCAAATAATCTAGAATTTCTTTAATATCATTGATGATTAAAAAATCAAGGTCCTCAGAAAAACGATAATCAGGAAAATAAATCTTTCTCAATGCTGTACCACCTCTAAAAATTAAATCCTTTAATTTTTTTTCTGTAGCAATATAAAAAAGCAATAATTCAATAAAATAATCCTTCTCAATGGTCTCCTCTGGTAAATTTAAAGATGAGGAGGTTTTTACAACTTGCGAATAACTTATCATAAGCAAAGCTTGAAATTCCTTCGAGCTTCACAAATGAAAAAATTTTTTCATTTGATTCATCTCTAGAAACTATAAAAAAT
>CAZXPA010000049.1:0-3718 GCA_964642485.1 uncultured Gammaproteobacteria bacterium | reverse complement strand
GTAACACCCGTTCCCATCCCGAACACGGAAGTTAAGTACTCCAGCGCTGATGGTAGTCCTTTTGGGCGAGAGTAGGTCGATGCCGAGAGTTTTGGACTTAAGATAAGCGAGCTTAAGAAGACAGGCCTGAGAAGGCCTGTCTTTATTTGTTATTTTTAATAATTTTGCTAAACTAAGAATATGAGGATTATTGCCGATATTCACAATCATTCCCGGTTTTCTCGAGCCTGTTCACCTCAATTAACTTTACCCAATTTAGAAAAATGGGGCTGGATTAAAGGAGTTAATTTATTAACCACAGCTGATTTTACTCACCCGGTTTGGCTTAAAGAATGTGAAGAAGGATTAGAACCAGAGGGGAATGGATTTTATAAACTAAAAGGGAGTAAGGGTGATATTCATTTTATATTTACCACCGAGATCTCTTTTATTTATAGTAAAGGCGGGGAGACTAGACGGGTCCATGAAATTGTTCTAGCTCCTTCGCTTGAAGTAGTAAAAAAATTAAATAAGGTTTTAGAAGATCGCGGGTTTAACTTAAAATCAGATGGTCGGCCGATTTTAGGTTTATCTGATAGGGATTTTTTAGAATTAATTAAAAATGTTGATGAAAAATTAGAAATTATCCCTTCGCATTGTTGGACACCATGGTTCTCTATTTTTGGCTCTAAATCTGGTTTTGATAGTGTTGAGGAATGCTTTGGAGATATGAGCCAATATATTTTTGCTTTGGAAACAGGTTTAAGCAGCGATCCGCCCATGAATTGGCGAGTTTCAGCCCTTGATCCGTATATTTTAGTCTCTGATTCAGATTCTCATTCTTTAAAGAACATTGGAAGAGAAGCCAATGTATTTGAAATTGAAGAGAATAGATTTTCCTATGATGAATTAATTCGTATTCTTAAACAAAAGGACATCAAAAGATTTTTGTACACCATTGAATTTTTTCCTGAAGAAGGTCGATATCATTTTGATGGTCACCGAGATTGCGGGATAGTTTTAGCCCCGAAAGAGACAATTAAACATAAAGGAATTTGTCCTGAATGTAAAAGACCTTTAACTGTGGGGGTGAATTATCGAGTAGAGCAATTAGCTGATCGCGAGCTGGGGTATGTGCTTAAAGGTAGGCCAGGGTATAAGAGGCTAATCGGGCTAGATAAAATTATTGCTCAAGCTTTTGAAGTTAAGGGCCGAGAGTCAAAAACAGTTATGAATATCTATTGGCAAATGATTGAGAAATTAGGCGGTGAGTTACCTATTTTAATCGATTTATCCTTAAAAGAAATGGAGCGAAAAGGTGTTGAGGAAAGGGTTGTTGAGGGCATTAGAAAGGTAAGAAAAGAGGAGTTATTTATCAATCCAGGTTATGATGGAATTTATGGAGAGATTGGTATTTTTGAAAAGCCGGGTTTAAAAGGACAAACAGCAAAGAAAAAATCAGTTCCTCGTGGACAAAAAGCTCTATTTTAATTTGACCCCTCATCTTTTGGTGATAATGCTCACCTTGCATTTTTTAAGCCTTTTCAATGAAATAGACCCTTAAAAGCCACACACTAAACAGATGGGTAAGGGCTTCGCATTTGGAAAATGCATCGCCAAAAGGTAAGGGGTTGATTTTTATTTAAATAATAATATTATTAAATATAAGAACCTGCTCCGCAGAACTTTGATTTTCAATTAAGAACTTGCTCCGCAGGCCTGCCCGCCAATTGCCTGACGGCTCAAGGTGTCTGCCAGGCGGGACCCTGAAATTAAATACTATTATATAAACATTAAGGTAAATTAATTATATGAAAAAAATATATCTTGATTATGCAGCCACCACTCCAACTGATCCACGGGTTTTAAAAGCAATGATCCCTTATTTTACTAAAATTTTTGGCAATGCTTCTAGCTTACATGAACCCGGACAGCAAGCTAAAAGAGCGATGGGACAAGCTCGTCAGCAAATTGCCGACTTAATTAAAGCTGAGCCAGACGAAATTGTTTTTACTTCAGGAGGTAGCGAGGCAGATAACCTGGCTTTAAAAGGTATTTTTTATACTCTTAAACAACCGCAAAAACACATTATCATTTCTAAGATTGAACATCATGCTGTTTTAGAACCTTGTCATTTTTTAGAAAAACAAGGCGCAGAAGTAACTTATTTGTCGGTTGATAAAAATGGTTTAGTCAATACCGTTCAATTGCAGCAGGCTATTAAGGATGAAACAGTTTTGATTTCTATAATACAGGCTAACAATGAAATTGGGGCCATTCAGCCAATTAAGGAAATTGGCCAGATAATTAAAGCAGAAAGAGAAAGAAGAAAAAAAGATAAGATTAACATCCCAATTTATTTCCACACTGATGCTGTTCAAACTTTTGGGCATTTACCAATTAATGTTAATGAGCTGGGAGTTGATTTGCTTTCAGCTTCTTCACATAAACTTTATGGCCCCAAAGGAGTAGGCATGCTTTATGTTAGACAAGGAATTAAGATAGCTTCTTTGATTCATGGTGGAGAACACGAAAAAGGAAGACGAGCTTCAACTGAAAATATTTCTGGGATCGTTGGTTTTGCCAAAGCAGTCGAGTTAGCCCAAGAAGAGATAAATAAAGAAGCTAAACGTTTAACTGAATTACGCGATTATTTAATTGATCAAATTTTAAGTAAAATTAAAAAGTCTCGTTTGAATGGACATCCAAAAAAAAGATTACCCAACAATGTTAATGTCAGCTTAGAGGGTATTGAAGGAGAAGCGATGTTAACTGAGTTAGATTTAGCCGGCATTGCTTGTTCAACTGGCTCAGCTTGTTCTTCAGCCACACTTGAGCCCTCTCATGTCTTGTTAGCTCTTGGTTTACCGCCAGAGGTTTCACATTCTTCACTTCGTTTTACCTTGGGTCGCTGGACTAAGAAAAAACACCTGGATTATACTGTCAAACATTTAATTCCGGTTGTTGAAAGATTAAGAAAAATATCTCCCTTAAAGGTCTAAAAAAGTCATTAGAGCCTGAGAACCTGAGAATATGAGAGCAAAAAATATTATTTATAATGTTCTAATGTTAAAATATTAAAATGTCTGCCCCGTAGTGAGGCGGAACTTCTACTACTGGGGTTAAAATGAAATTTTATGGGTTGTTTTGATGAAGATAGCCAAATCATGGACCATTTCCTTCACCCCCGAAATGTGGGGAAAATGGATAAACCTGATGCCACTGGTCATGTGGGAAATCCGTACTGTGGAGACATCATGGAATTATATCTTAAATTAGAAGATGATAAAATTATTGATGCCAAATTCCAAACTTTTGGTTGTGGTGCAGCAATAGCTTCAACCTCAGTTTTAACAGAACTGATTAAAGGGAAAACTATTAAACAGGCATTAGAAATATCTAATAAAAAGATTAGAGAGATTTTAGGAGAAATGCCGGTTCATAAGTATCATTGTACAGTTTTAGCTGAACAAGCCTTAAAGTCAGCTCTTGAGGATTATCAAAAAAAGCATTCTTAAATGGGGTCTGGCCCCAAAAATAGATGCTTGGGAAGATGCTCTGGCACTGGATTATAGACTGAATTTTGAAATTTGGTACGATTTTGATAAACACAGGAATAACTGAATAAAAAGTCATTTTCAGCGCACAGCAAAAACCGCTTATTTAAGCGGTTTTTACCTATCTAGTGCTCTATATTGAAAATAGTTCGAACGAATTTCGCCGCCTTCGGCGGCGAAAA
>CAZXPA010000048.1:0-3863 GCA_964642485.1 uncultured Gammaproteobacteria bacterium | reverse complement strand
GTAAAATCATGAAAGCTGTCTGTACTTAAACAAAGTACCCAAAATTTAATACATTTATTAAAAAAATCATTAAAAGCCTTCCACAAATCTCTTGCTCTTAATTTGCTTAATTTAATTTTAGAAAGACCGTCCATTGCTGAAATCAGTGTTCTTTTATCCTGCTCCCATTGTTTTAATAATTGCTTAATCTTAACTGGATTATTAAGCATGTCATCAAATAATTTTTCTCCTAATAACAGGCTTTCTTTTTTCTTTAAGGCCTGATGGCCAAAATTATGAGAAATAAGGAGCATTGAAATCCTATTGCCTTGACCAATCAATTTTTTCAACCCAGGATTAGCAATAATCCAAGGATAACAAGCAAAAGGGACAGTTGGTGCTGATCCAACAACATACCACTGGCCCTTTTTTATTTCATTTAATATCTTAGCTATATTAATCGCTGTCATATTTCTCTAAGACATTGATCTAATCTAGTTTAAAACATACTCCTGACCAGGAGATAAAACTACTACTTTTGTCTTTGTTTCTTGCTCTACTTTGTTTTTGAAATCATCGATATCAGCTTTTAATTCAAATTTCTGTCCTCCCAACTTAATCTTCCCATAATGCATGGGAATAATAATTTTAGGCTGAATTAATTTAACTGCTTCAACGCCCTGATCAACATCCATGGTATAAGTTCCGCCAACTGGCAAAAGAGCTAAATCAATGTTTTTAATTTGCTTCATTTCTTCAATTAAATCTGTATCACCAGCATGATAAATTCTTTTTCCTTGTATTTCAACAATAAAGCCTAAATCTTTGCCTTTCTGATGATTAGGAATTTTCAAATTATATCCCTCAACTGCCAAAACCTTAATTCCATTAATTTCTTTACTTTCTCCAGCTTTAATTATTTCTGAATCAATGATATTCTTGCCTGCTTCTTCGTTAGTAACAACCTTGGCATTTTCTTTTTTAATCTCCTTAATCACTTCTAAATCACAATGGTCTGGATGAGCATGAGAAGCTAAAATTAAATCCATTTTTTTATCAGTTTTAAAAAATGGATCAAAACAAATAGACCTAGCTTCTGACTCGACTATAAAGTTGGCCCAGCCAAGATAAGTAATCTTAAGCATAATTTTTTAATTATCTTTATTATCCCTTTACTTCAATCCCCAAAAGATAAGTATAAAGCCCCATCATAACATAGACCCACTCTTTCATAAAGGCCATATTTATAACTCGAGGGTCTGAATCAATTTCTGGATCTGCAATTAAGCGACCATCTGTCATTTTCCTCGGCATTGAATAAAACATATAAGCACCTGGTTTTAACATTTCCAATTCTTTTTTAGTAAAGACTTTAAATTGCTGATTGTATTCTTCAACTAATTTCTCATCTTCACCAGATTGAGGCAATCCTTCAACAATATGTAGAAAATCTACTTCTGAGATGAATTCATCAAACTTCTTTTTAATCAACTTTCCCCCAGCTTTTTGACAAAACTCTCTAATTTCTAATGGTGTTTCAAATTCTTCAACAACTGGATCTTCATAAATGGTTGCCCCTAAAATACTTAAGGCTCTAATAAATGCCTTGGCTGGACGAGAAGATTTAATCATGCCATAAATTCCATACTTCATATCTTCAATTTTAATTCCTCGACAAAGGAGAGAATAAATTATTCCTAAAGCACTAATACTGTGCTCATCTCCTCCGCACATCGCATTGATTAAAGGAACTGGAAAATTATGAGCAAGCTCATCTAAATTTAGAGTTTTATGTCGCACAGCCATTAAATCACAAAAGGGAACAAAAGAATTTAAAAAATCACTTAAATCTTCTTCACCAGTAGCTAAATAAGTTCCGGCAGTTCCACTAACTCCAACATAACCGCCTCCTAATTTAATCATGGCTGACTGAAGACCAGTTGCTGTTCGAGTACTTTCTTGAAAAAACATGGTTGCTAAAACCTTATCCGGACATAAATGAGCAAAGCTTTTCCCTTTTTTCTCAATCCCATCTTGAAAAATCTTTGCTCGACGACAAACCTCTAAATAATCCTCTTTAGTAAAATCTTGTGTTTTAGTAAAATGTTTAATTGCCATAGTTTTATTCATTTAACTTTTAAGTATATTATTAAAATTATTTAACAACTCGACGTTAAGTTAAACGGGTGGACCTTTGCTAAAGGGGCCCACCCATTACAGTCACTTATTTTTTTTCATAGACCTTCTTTCCTGCCACATAGGTTCCTAACACTGGTAAACTGGTTCTTAAATTAGCTTGAATTTGCTTTTGGGCTCGGTCAAACTCCTCAACTGTGTTTGGCTGTGAACCTCCGATAACCTTTTCAAAATCTTCTGTATCCACTACAGCAATATCTGCTTTTTCTCCTGGTTCTAACAAGCCTTTTTTCTCACCAGTGTACTTGCTGGGAATAATTGAAAAAGCCATTATTGCTTCCTCAAAATTCAAGCGTTGGTCCTGCTCTAAAGCATGAGTAGCGGCCCAAACACCAAAAAGAGTTTCAATCGGCATCCCGTCAGAACCAAACATCATAGGAATCTTATACCCCAGAACTTTTCTATGAGGACAGATCCATTTAATCCTGTCCCCTAACCGATCGCGATAAACATAATCCGTTAAAAAGTTCGGCTGCATAGAAACCCACATGCCTAGGTCTTTAACGTCTTGTAAGGTTTGCGGGGTTGGAAGTTCAAAATGTTCAATTCGCCAACGAGTCAAATCAATATCTCCCCCAACTAAATCCGGCCCCTTTTTAGCCCATTGCTGAGCCAATCGAACCACTCTTTTAATTGCCTGATCGCCAATAGCGTGAAATGCTATCTGGTCTATCCCGTGCTCAAGAGCAAACTTTATCACCCGGTTCATTTCTTTTACTTTAACAACCCATTGTCCAAGAGTATCTTTATCAAGATACTGTTCAGATAAGCGAGCCGTTCGAGAACCAAAAGAACCATCGGTAATAAACTTTAGGCCTAAGGTGGGCAAAAGCCTATCATCCCAAAGCCCGGCTTGCTCTAATTCCCTCTGGCTTTTAAAAAGTTTTTCTAGTATTGGGGCCATGAGGAAAGTTCGGACAACAGGAAACGAAAATTTTTTGTCTTCCCATTTCTTGCGCATTTGCAAAAAAGCCAGCAATTCATTCCAAGAATTTACAGCCATATCATGGACCCCAGTGATCCCGTTGGCAAAGAACTGCTCAAAGGTCTTTTCAGCCCGGCCTTCAATAATTTCAGCTAGCGGGGAAATAACCTCAAAAGCCTTAACAGTAAAACCTTCAGTAATCCGACCTGTTTTGCTGTTAAATTCTCCTAAAATGTCTTCCTCAGGACTAATTGCTGCTTTAAGCATTTGAGCCATTTTAGTGTTCACAACTGCTCCGTGAAAAGAAGCATCATAAACAATAACTGGCCGATCTGGAACTACTTCGTCCAAATCCTGCTTTGAAAGCCGAGGGACAACCTCAGTATGCCAATCGCCACAAACCAATGGATCCGGACTCTTGTCTGAACCTGCTTTTTTGACTTGGTCAATAAGTTCAGACAATTTTCCTGCCTCACTTAAATCAAGCATATTAGCCAAAGAAGCATAAAGAAATGGATGCTCATGAGCGTCAACCATTCCGGGAATAATTGTTCCCTCTTTGATCTTTTCAACCACCTCAATTTTTGGGCCTGTTTTTTCTCTTTCCTTAGATCTCTGTCCTTCTAACCATTCTCTAATTTGTCGCGGACCACCCTTAAAAGCAACCTCGCCCGAGGTTTTGTCAATGATCACCACTGTGTCAGTGGTTTGCACTCGTCCATGTTATACTTGACACTGATGAGCGTACCTATGTTGAAAAACA
>CAZXPA010000047.1:0-4302 GCA_964642485.1 uncultured Gammaproteobacteria bacterium | reverse complement strand
GCGGGCAGAAAGGAAATAACCAATGACAGTGACCAGGGAGAAGGGCAGGCTAATAGCAAAAAATGTATTAGCCACCATATTAAGGGAAGCGTTAATCAGATAGTCTAAGAGTAAGAAGCCGCAGCCAATTACCTGGAGATTGAACTTAACCTTGCCGAACAGGGTACTCCTTTTTTTAAAGCTTAGGTTTAATTTTTTAGCTATTGGCCTTAAAATCAAACCCATAAACACTAACATGAGTTCCAGCAATAGAGTACTGATAAAGATCCATTCGGCAAGATGTTTTATCCCAAGAGTAAAAAGGATCACCGCAAGTATTAGTTTGTCTCCGATTGGATCTAAGATTTCGCCTAAATCACTTTCCTGGTGAAGAGCACGGGCTAGTGGTCCATCAATTGCGTCAAGTAACGTAATAAAGATAAAGAAGATTAGGGCAATAAAATAGCGACCATCGATAATGAAAACTAGAAGCGGAAAGCTCATTAAGCCTCGAAAGATGGAAATAAGGTTAGGTCCAGTCACTATCTGTTTTTCCACTAAGGGCAGGATCAGGGTTTTGGCTAATCTCTCAAACCAGTAATTTTTATGCTGAGCTGATCTTTGCTGGAAATTATTAAGGTAAGCTTTAATTTGACTCTGCAGCCATTTATCTCTCCAGCGGTTAATGCCGGCCAGAAAATCAACAAAGAGCAGAACTAAGCTCTTCATGTTTTTTCCTCCTTTTTGTTAGGGGGTTCGTCTTTATTTTAAGGCATTTTAGAACTTTTGTCAACCCCGTTAGAAAGCTCGGTTTGTGAGTCCTGAAAAGCCTCTTGGTCTTATTATAAGAGACAATTATAACTTTCTAACGGGGTCAAGCCCATTTTTTTAAAAAATACCCCCGTAGGGAATCGAACCCTAATCAATGGCTTAAAAGGCCACTGCTCTACCATTGAGCTACAGGGGTTTAAAATTATCGTCTTCTAATTTCAAAATTTCGGCCAGAGGTGTTAATTAAAGTAAAGTTTCTGCCAACCCGATCTTCAAATTCTACTCTCCCAGATAATTGAGCTGAGCGAAAAAGAGAATAGGCTTCTTCATAAGTCAAAACATAAGCTAAGTGATCAACTCCTTTAGCTGCTGAGTTTTTATAAAAAACAGGATAACCTCTGATGAATTTTTGGGGCATTTTAACTGTTAATAAAATGTGAATAAAAAAACTTGAATTAATAATATAGTATTATATACTATAAAAAAGAAATTGTAAACTATTTTTGTTTAATTGTTAAATTGTTAGAATGTTAAATTGATTTTATATGCCTGAAGAATTTGAACCAGTTTTTGAAAGACTTCCACCACAAAACATTGAAGCTGAAGAAGCTTTGCTTGGTTCTTTATTAATTGACAAAGAGGCAATTATTAAAATTGTTGACACTATTAAGCCACAAGATTTTTATAAAGACGTCCACCAAATGATTTATCAGGCCATGCTTGAGGTTTGGGAGGAGCATGAACCAATTGACATTTTGAGTGTTAGTAATCGTTTAGAAGAGAAGAATCAATTAGATACTGTTGGCGGTCGGAGTCATTTGGCTTCTTTGGCTAATAGTGTGCCGACTTCTAGTAATGCTAGTTCTTATGCTCAAATTGTCCAGAAAAAATCGACCCTAAGGAGATTAATTAAATCTTCAACCGAGACCATTCAGATGGCTTATCAGGAGGAGGAAGATACAATTAAAGTTTTGGATAAGGCAGAACAGAAGTTATTTTCGATTTCTCAAAAATATTTAAAACAAAAATTCGTCCCCTTAAAAGATACTTTATCCCAATCTTTTGAGAGAATTGATGAACTTCATAGAGGCGATAAAAAAATGCGGGGAGTGCCAACTGGATTTACTGATTTGGATAACGTTTTGGCTGGTCTTCAACCTTCAGAATTGATTATTCTGGCGGCCCGGCCTTCGATTGGTAAAAGTGCTCTAGCTCTTGATATTGCCAGACAAGCAGCAGTTTATCATAAGATTTCAGTTGGCATTTTTAGTTTAGAAATGTCCAAAGAACATGTTAGTGACCGAATGGTTTGTGCTCAGGCTAATGTTAATCTTTGGCGATTGCGAACTGGTCGTCTTTCTCGTAAAAATGATGATGGAGATTTTGAAAAATTAGGTCAATCTTTTGGCGTTTTAGCTGAAGCGCCAATTTTTATTGATGACTCACCTTTGGCAACGCCAGTTGAAATCAGGGCAAAAGCCCGACGTTTACAAGCTGAGTATGGTTTAGGTTTATTAATTTTAGATTATTTACAACTTATGGATGCCTCTAATAGAACGCGAGAGGGTCGGGTCCAAGAAGTTTCAGAAATTTCCCGATCTTTAAAAGCAGTGGCTCGTGAATTAAATATTCCAGTTTTGGCGATTTCCCAGCTTTCTCGAGCCCCAGAAGCTAGAACCCCGGCCATTCCTAAACTATCTGACTTGAGGGAAAGTGGAAGCCTGGAGCAAGATAGTGACGTGGTAATGTTTATTTACCGCAAGAGCATGGATCGGGGGATTAAAAATTGTCCTGAACATGAGCGAAATATTGCTGAGATTTACATTGGTAAGCACCGTCATGGCCCAGCCGGTGTAATGGTCCCTCTATATTTTGATCCAGAGACGGCCAGTTTTCATAATTTAGAAAGAAAAATGGGCGATTTAGAAATAGGGGGCAAGGGAGGTAAAACTGAAATACCGTTCTAAAAAAAATTCTAAATGAGAATTTTTGAAAATCGAAAATAATTATTGGAGAATAGAGAATGGTTAAGAAAATAGAAAGTAGAAAATGGAAAAATTTCTAATTTCTAATCTCCAATTTCCAAACTAATTTCCAATTTCTAACAACTTTTTTCTAATTTCCCATGATATCATATCCTCAAGAGATTCAAAGTTTAATTGACGAGTTTAGCCAGTTTCCTGGCATTGGCCCTAAAGCCGCTCAGCGGTTTGTTTTTTATTTATTAAGAAAGAATCCTAATAATTTAGAAAGGTTTGTTTATAATATAAAGAAGATTAAGAACCTTCGTCCTTGTTTAGTTTGTAATAATTTTTCCAGTCAAAAAGTTTGTCCGATTTGTAGTGATAAAACCCGCAATCAATCAGTAATTACTGTGGTGGCCGAACCTCAGGATTTAATGGCGATTGAAAAGATTGGTGAATATCAAGGGTTTTATCATATTTTAGGAGGTTTAATTGATACAGCTCAAGACATTGGTCCAGAGCAAATTAGAATTAAACAATTAATAGCTAGATTAAAAAATTCACAAATTAAAGAGCTTATTTTTGCTCTTAATTCAACAATTGAAGGTGAGAGCACGGTCCTTTATCTTGTTAATTTAATTAAAAAAGACCCAAGTTTAAGCCAGCGAATTAAGTTAAGCAAAATTGCCCGGGGCTTGCCTTTGGGGAGTGAAATTGAATACGCTGATGAAATAACTTTAGGTGAAGCTCTGAAAGGGCGAAAAATAATTTAAAGCTATGTGGCAGAAACTAAAAAAAGATTATCAAACCCATACAAGGGTTCGTGGTTTAATTATTCAACAATCGAACATTGCTTTAAATCAGGCAAAGCAGGCTATTTTTGCTTTGCATCGAGACCAGATTTCTCAAGCTGAGAAAATTTTATCTCGGGTTGAAAGGACTTTACTTAAGTTGCAATCTAGTTTAAAAAAAGCCCCAAATTTAAAATATACTGGTGCTTATAAGGCAGCCTTAGAAGAATATTTGGAAGCTGAATTATTTTATCAAGCTATGAGATTCGGCAAGATTAAACAAATTAGTAAAATCAGAGTAAACTTTGATGATTACATAGCTGCAGTTTGTGATTTAACCGGTGAATTAGTTAGAAAAATTGTTCTTTTAGCCACAACAAGAAAAATCAAAAAAGCTAAAGAACTTAAAGAATTAATTGCTCAGATTGTTGGCGAATTAATCAAACTTGATTTAACTGGTTATCTTCGGCACAAATATGATGATGCTAAACGCAATCTTAAGAAAGCCGAAGAAATATTATATGATTTAGAAGTGAGAAGAAAGTAAAAATCCTTGGCAGATTTGTTAATTTGTGCTAGTCTAAATTGGATCAAATCCTTTAAATAAACGACCTTGACCAAGGAGGGAGGATATTTTTCTTCCCCCTCTTAATTTTCTTTATTATTGTCTCCACAAGGCTCGGTGCTGAATATGAAGCTTCAGTTCGTGATATTGCCTATATAAGTGGCATTAAAAAAAACATTGTCACCGGATATGGTTTAGTTGTTGGATTAGAGGGTACCGGCGATAGTCGGTC
>CAZXPA010000046.1:0-5213 GCA_964642485.1 uncultured Gammaproteobacteria bacterium | reverse complement strand
AACCACACTGGCAATTCTAACTTTTATTTGATTGTTAAAATACTGATGATTATCTTTAACCTGTTTTTCAAATCTCTCTAAAATTTGAACAGCAGCGTGTTGAGGAGAATCACGACCATCAGTAAAAAGATGAAGAAAAACTTCATCAACCCCTTGTTGGTCTAAAAGGCGAATCATAGCTAACCAATGTTCAGGCGAGGAATGAGCACTATCTTCTTCGGTAACCAGGCCCATTAAATGAACTTTTGATTTCTTGCCCGCCTCACCTTTTTTTAAATGTAAAATACCTTCTAAAAAAGCTGGATTTTTAAAAAAAGTCCCATCTTTAATGGACTTAAAAATATAAACGGCATCGTCCTTAACTATTCGACCAGCCCCTAAATTTAAATGCCCAGCCTCAGAATTTCCTGGTTGATTTTTTGGCAAGCCAGCACAAAGCCCGTGAGAACAAATTTCCGTATGCGGGTATTTTTTAATTAAAGAATCAACAACTGGGGTTTTGGCCAAACTAATAGCATTTCCTTTATTTGGCGGAGCTACTCCCCAACCATCTAATATAATCAAAATAACAGGTTGAATTTTATTTCCTGAGTTGTTAGACATATTTATTCTCTAATACTGACCATTCCTAGCTCTTCTTCAATTTCCATTAAGCGGTTGTATTTAGCTACTCTTTCGCCCCGACTTGGAGCTCCGGTTTTAATAAAATCAGCTCTAACGCCGACTGCTAAATCAGCAATAAAATCATCATTAGTTTCACCAGAGCGATGAGAAATAATAACTCGATAATTATTTTCTCGAGCCAAATTGACACACTGTATTGTTTCAGTTAAAGTGCCAATCTGATTTAGTTTCACTAAAACTGCATTAGCCGCTTTTATCTTAATTCCTTTTTTAAAACGTTCAACATTGGTAGTAAACAAATCATCACCAACTACTAATTTTGACGAATCTAGGGTTTTAACTTTTTCAGTTAATTTGGGCCAGATCTCCCAGTCATCTTCAGCAAAGGGGTCTTCAATTAAAATCAAAGGATAGGTTTTAAACCATTTCCAATAAATCTTAAGCATCTCTTGGCTTGAGCGTTTTTTCTTCTCAAATAAATATTTTTTTTGCTTTTCATCATAAAAAACCGAAGCCGCCACATCAAGGCCGAAAAATGTTTCTGTTCCTAATCGATGTTGAGTATACTCAGTAATCGCCACTAATAATTCAAAAACCTTTTCTGTTTTTTTAAGTTTTGGGGCAAAACCGCCTTCATCGCCTACAGCAAAACTCAAATTCCTGCTTTTTAAAATCTCTCTCAAAGCTGTAAAAATCTCCGCCCCAATTCTTACCTTTTTTCTAAAACTGGTTTTAGCAGCTGGGACAACCATAAATTCTTGAACATCTAAGCCAGAATCAGAATGAATCCCGCCGTTAATCACATTAAACATAGGTGTTGGTAATCGATAATCAGTACCCGGTAAACGATAGTTGGCTCTAATGTATTTGTATAAAGGCAGATCAGCAGCTCTAGCCCCAGCCCGGGCTACAGCTAAGGAAACAGCTAAGATTGCATTTGCTCCTAATTTGCTCTTGTTCTTTGTCCCATCTAAATTAATCATTATTTGATCAGCTTTTTGCGGTTCAGATTCTTGACCAATTAGAACTGGAGCAATTATTCTTTCAATATTACGACAGGCTTTTAAAACTCCTTTACCAGCGTAACGGGTTATATCATTGTCTCTTAATTCTAAGGCTTCATATTTGCCAGTTGAGGCTCCTGAAGGCACGGCGGCTTTGGCTTGAATACCATTTTCTAAAATTACTTCTGCTTCAACTGTGGGGTTACCTCTTGATTCTAAAATCTCACGAGCAGAAATTTCTCTAATCTTAGGCATATGATTATTAATTAAAATTGATTATTTATTTTTAATTATTAATGGTTTAATTCCTGACAGCGTTTTTCCACTTAAAAATTCTAACATTGCTCCCCCGCCAGTAGAAACAAAAACCCTGTTTTTGTTTCTAACCTTAAACCTTAAACTGTTCACCCTGTTAAATTGCTCCGCACCGACTTCGTCGGATTTAACAGGGTAAACTTTAAACTTCTTAAGGGCCGCGATTGTTTCACCGCCACCAATTATTATTTGGGCTTTTTTATTAGCAAAAATAGCTTGAGTAATTAATTTTGTTCCTGAGCTAAATCTCTTATCTTCAAAATAACCCATTGGCCCGTTCCAGACTATTATTTTAGCACTTTTAATGAATTTTTGAAAGAGTTTGACTGTTTTTGGTCCAATGTCTAAAATCTCAAAATTCTTGCCAAGATTATTCAACTCCCCAACATTAAATATTAAAGCTCTTTTCCTTGCTTTTATTTTGACATCAAAAGGTAAAATAATCTTTTTGTTTTTTGATAATTGCTGAGCTATTTTAATCATTTTTGGCTCATAAAATGATTTCCCTATTTGATACCCAGCTGCTTTGAAAAAATTGCTTGCCAAAGCCCCACCAATTAAAATCTGACCAGCAATTTTTATAAATCTCTTTATTGGTTTAATTTTAGTTGAGATTTTTCTTCCCCCCATAATTACTAAACAAGAACTCCGGGGAACCCTTAAAGCTAAAGAAAGGGCTTTAATCTCTTTTTCTAAAATCAAACCTGCGTAGCTGGGTAAATATTTAGTAATGGCACTCATTGAAGCATGCTGGCGATGACAATTAGAAAAAGCTTCGTTAACATAAAGATCAGCTAAATTAGCTAATCTTTTGGCGAACTTTAAATCATTTTTTTCTTCTTCAGAATAAAAGCGAAGATTTTCTAATAAGACAACATCACCTGGCTTTAATTTGGTGATTACTAAATTAACCTGTTTGCCCAAACAATCATTGACGAACTTCAAGTCTGAAATCCCACTTGGAAACTTAGTTTCCAAGTTATTAAAGACTGGTTTTAGGCTGTATCTTTTTATTTTTCTTCCCTGGGGTCGGCCCAGATGACTGATTAAAATGACCTTGGCCTTTTTCTTTGCTAAATATCTAATTGTCGGCAAAACAGCACGAATGCGCGTATCATCAACTACTCGCCCATTCTTTATTGGACAATCAAGGCCGACTCTGACCAAAACTCTTTTATTTTTTAAATTTCTTATATCTTTTAAAGTTTTTAATTTCATTATTCTAAATCTTCTAAGTTTTGTAAAAATTGCTTAGCTTCAATAACTGCTTCTGGATCTTGTTTTTCAACAAGTTTTAAAACGCTTTCTAAATTCTGACGTGATTCTTTAACCTGAGGGTCTAGAATAACAGCTTGCTTTAAAAGCTCAATTGCTTGGTCATACTCTTTTAAATAAATATGAACTCGAGCTAGTTCAAAATAAATCTGCTGGCGCTGAGGCGACAATTCTAAAGCTTTGTGTAAAACCTTACCAGCTTCTTGAATATACTCTTTATTATATCTTGCCCCTAAATTATATAATTGGCCTAAATATAGCCAGTGGCGAGCATCTAAAGGATGTTCTTGAACGCTTTTTTTATATTCAGCAATAGCCATTTCTGTCCCTTGGGCAATGATATTTAAATCTGTTTTTGATGTTTCTGAGTCTATTTTTTGATATTGTTCGGCAATATTCTTAGCTAAATAAGTTCTAATCTCTGGATTAGTAAAAATTGGCTTAGCCAAGGCTTTTTGATACCAATATAGACCAGATTTTAAATCAACCTTTGAGGTGTGGATGGCCCGAATACCTAAACGGCTTTGCTGAAATGGTTCAATATTAAACTTATACATTGCCCAAGGCAGGAAAATCAAAACCAAAACAATAAAAACCGGCAAAGGAAAACCTTTATTCTGCCCAGACAACTTCCTAACAGGTTCGACCTGCGAGGAAGTTGTTTTCTGATCAGAGACAAGAAAATAAACTAAAGCAAGGCTGAAATAAAAAATAATTAAAGGTGCTGGGGTGTCAAAAACAAAAAGGTTTTGGATAAAATAAGCTAAAAACATTAAACTAATAATCACTAAAGGGGTCTTTTGTTTTAAATTGTCCGATATCTTTATTTTTTTAAACAACAACCAAAAAAGAACGCCAAAAATTGCTAAATAAGATAAAACGCCCAAGACACCAGTTAATGCTAACAAATCTATCACCTGATTATGTGAATGATCAAACCAGGTTGACTCTTGTCCCTGACGGAGATAAAATGGATGATAATTCTCATTGAAAACTAGATTATAATTTCCCCAACCCCATCCCAAAATTGGTTTTTGCTTAAACCCCTGCCAACCAACTTGCCATGCAGATATTCTACTTTGAAAACCTTGTGTAAAATAAATAATTCGCTGGATATAATTTGGTAATTTGCTAGAAATTGATTGGCCTGCATCTGAATTAAGAAAAATAAAAACTCCGGAAACAATAACTAAAAAGAAAATCAAAATTAAACTAGAAATAATTTTTGTTTTTCTGTGTCTTAAATTCAAAATTAAAGATACTACAAAGAAAAAAACAGTTAAACCAAAAGCTCCTGACACGCTCCGAGAAAAGGTTAAAAGCATGATAGTTAAATTAAAAAGCAAAAGAAAAGTTAGAATCCCACGCCTAGTTTGTTTTTTCTCACGCAGTAATAAAAACCCCGCTAAAAAGATATGAAGCATTGAGTAAACAGCTAGAAAAATTGAATTTCCCAAAGTACTAGATAAGCGGGTTAAATACTCTCCGAAAACAGCCATTCTCTCGCCAGACAATAAAAATTCAAGTCCTATTTTCTGCCCCAACCCATAAAGACCGACTAGAAAAGAACAGATCAAACTCAGCCAAATAATTTTTTGCCAATCCTTTTTATTTTTAAAAGCGCTGATTAAAACTATAAAGAAAACATAAAAATGTAATAAAGTAACAATCCCAGTCATTCTTTCTTGGGTACTCCAAAAACTCTTAACAAAATCTATGCCTGTTAAAGAAGTTAAAAATAAAATGCCCATAAATATTGTTAGGGCAATAATAAGTGGATTTTTCCAATCAGGTCGATATTTTTTTCCCGCATAAAGAACTAAGAATAACCAGGCCACAAAAATAATTTCTACTAACACTTGAAAAACTAAAATTTTTGAAAAAACATAAGGATAAAGAACTGGTCGATAAACCAACAGAGGTAACAATAAAATCGCTGTTGAGCCAATTCTAATTATCCAAAGTAGTAATTTTTCTAGCCTTGAAGAGATCATG
>CAZXPA010000045.1:0-5301 GCA_964642485.1 uncultured Gammaproteobacteria bacterium | reverse complement strand
AAACTTTCTATAGATAAATGTCTTTTTTTAAGACTAATCAAATATAATTCATCAAGGAGAGCTTTTTCTTTTTCGGCTATTAATGTATTATCGTCAACTTTATAGCCAAAATAGAAATTTGGACTCAAATGAGAATACTCTAAAATCTGCCCTGGCAATTCAGTAAATTCTCTGCCCTTTTTAGGGGTTACTAAAGTAAGACGGGTAGGAATTTGATCAATAATGCCATACTGATGAAGGGCATATTCTAAAGAAATATAACTTGGTTGAACTAGTTCGCAAGCAAATTGTTCCCAATCCATTAATGTTAAATTAAGGGTATAATAACCCCTTAAAAGACGATATAGTCTTTTTTGATTAACCAATCTATGAACTACTACTTTTAAATTTTCTTCTTTGCCGGTATAAAACTTTTTAAGATCAACAAAAGAAAAATAACTTTTAGGGACAAGTTTTAATTTTTCCAATAAAAGGGCAGATTTCGTCATGTAATTTGATCGATTAAAATCCATTTATCTCTAGGTAAAAATTTTTTAAGTTCACTCTTAAATTCTTTCTTGCTAAAAGAAAACGTTGTTGATGGGTTAAATGGTTTTTTCAAATATTTCTTAATATACCAAAGATCAAACCAGTCTCGTGGTTCACTTCTTTGTTTAATTGTCTCTTCTTTCAACTTTTCTAATGAATCTATTTTAATCGTTGGTATAATTGGTTTTAAATGAGAACAGGGCGAGGAAAGGGGAATATATTCATATTTAATTCCATCCCCCCTTTTGGCTATCTCAATTTTAAGGTTGAAAGGATGCTTTAAAAAAGGCGATTTTGCATTAAGAAGAACAAAAAGGGTGTTTCTCTTGTCTCTTAAGTCTTTGAGAGTAATTTCAGGGTGCAGGTCAATAAAATTTACTAAAAGTGCTTTTAATGCTCTGGCTTGAATTTTGTCAATCATTAAAAAATCTAAATCTTCAGAAAATCTAGGAGAACCATAAGCCAGCCTCAAAGAAGTTCCGCCATAAAAAATTATTCTATTCACTATCTCGCTTTGAGAAAAAATATTTAAAATCCCTAATTCAATATTTTCTCTAATAATGTTTAGAGGAGCAATTTTCATCTTTTTAATTAAATTTTCTAAACTATACTGATCCATAAAAGTTTACACAAATGTTAACTATCTTACCTCAACGTACTACTATTTTAAGCTATTTTTAAAAATTTAGCAAGCTCCTATTTTATCTTCTTTAAAATCTTGACCATCCCTTTATTGGCCCCATCACCAAAGCAAAGCTTGGTGAGGGGCTTCGCTTGGCTCATAATAGATAAAAAGGTGCTTATAGAGTCACTTATTGCTTGCCTTTTTTAGTATTCTTACAATACCAACGCTCGCATCCACCTCAACCAGATCTCTCCGCCTTCGCCAAGGCTTCGGCGGACAGGCATCTTTATTTAATTATTCTCACTACACCCTTATTAGCATCCACCTCTACTAATTGTCCATCACACAAAACTTTGGTGGCGATTTTGGTGCCAATAACGCAAGGCTTTTTCAATTCTCGAGAAACAATAGCGGCATGACAAGTAATCCCGCCTTCATCAGTAACAATAGCCGCGGCTTTTTTCATACCAGATAATAAACCTGGATTGGTTGCTATAGAAACTAAAATGTTACCCTGCTGCATTTTATAAAGGTCTTTGGCAATGTTTACTATTTTCACTATCCCTTGAGCCTTGCCAGCGCAAGCTGGCATACCCGTTAATTTAGAAGCCTTTATTTTAATGTCCTTTCCAGAAACAAATTTCATTTTCTGATATTTTTGTCCTGCCCTTGAACCAGCTAAAATTTCTATCCCTTTATCTTTTGAGACTATTATTAAACAATTTTTTAATCTTTGCTTAGCTATTTTTCTAAATTTTTCTGCATGCTTAATAGCTTCTCTATATTCTGTATAAAGTAAATACAGAGATTCTAAAACAGAAAGACAGCATCGTTTACCAATTTCTTCTTGGGTAAACTTTATATTATATAGTGCTTCTTGAAATTCAAACTGTCGAGCCCATTTATAATAACCCATGTATCTTATTAAATTAAAAATATCTTTTTCTGATTTGGATAATGCAAGTTCCTGGCAAACTCGATTAAAGGCATTTTTTGTGTCCTGTTCGTAATTTTTTTGTTCTCTTATTTTACGCTGAACATCTAACTGCATCTTATCTTTTACCAATTTTGTATAATGTCTAACATCTCCACCAGCAGAATCACAAAGATCAAATGATAAAAACCCAAATTCCTTTTCCAGGGCCTTAAGTTCTTTGGGAAAATGCTTAATAATTTGTTGTTGTGTTTTTAAATTCAATCTCTTTGCTTGTTTGGCTAATTGTAAAATTTTTAATTCCTCTTTGTTGTTTTTCAAAGTTTTAGGAGGATTAGTTAAAATTACTAAATAATTAGCAAACTTTTCTGGATTATCTCTGGTTTTCTGCTTTAAAATCGTATGCATTTTCCTATAAAGCCTATTGTCCTCTCGATAACCTATGATTATAGCAAGGGTGGCATAAGAATACATGTCTAAAAATTTTTTGGCGAACTTCTCAATGAAAAGAACCAATTCTTGTGAATCTTTGTTCCTTAATACATCTATTGGGTATTTTTTAGAAAATTCATTTAATTTTTTAGCTTTTTTAAATGCCAGCTCAAAAAAATTATATAACCATTTTGGATCCTTCAACGCCCTTTTTACACTTTCACCTGTGGTGTCTGATAATTCTTTATTTAAATAAAAGTAACTACTCACCCCCTTTAGCCAATAATTACCACCTTTTGTTATTTTACTTTTAGAAAATTTCTTTTTAAAGTCAAAAATAGTTGCTTGAACAACTATACTCATTAAAAAAGGCGGATAAACTCGACCTGTCCAAATGTTAACCCATTCATTATATTTCTTTGATTTATTCTTCATATAAATTATTACCAATGCCCCTGACCCCGTAAAATTTTTCTTCAAAAAATTAACGGAGCGAGACCCAACAAAACTGTATTATGAGTTGCTTGCCACATTAGTCGAGCAGAGCGAGACTTTACGTGGTGCCCCTGACAGGAGTCGAACCTGTGCTCTCCTCCTCCGGAGGGAGGCGTTTTATCCATTAAACTACAGGGGCAAACTATTCTTCTTCATCAATTAATGAGGATAACGGGACCCCTTGATTAAGCCGTTCATAATCAGGCAACTCTTTTAAATCATTAATGCCTAAATGACGGATAAAATCTAAACTGACATTATAGATTTGTTTATCTGAATCCTTGCCCGCCGAAGTTTTCTCGGAGGAGGGTTCTTCAATAATTAATCCTTTAATTAAAAGATGGCGTAGAATAATACTACAATTAACCCCTCTAATCTGTTCTAACTCATCTCTTTTAATTGGCCCACGATAAGCAATAATTGATAGGGTTTCTAATGAAGCTGGGGTTAATTCTCGATTAACCTCTTCTTTTAAAAATTTTTGAATAATTGAACTATTAGCAGGGTTAGTAACCATTTGAAACTCCTGGCCATTCTGAATAATCTTAACTCCCCCATTTTTACCACTATATTCATCAATCAATTCTTTTAAGACCTCTTCAATGCCCTTAACCTTTTGACCAATAATTTTAGCCAATTCTTTTTTTGTTAAAGGTCGATTAGCAATAAAAAATAAACTTTCAATTGCTGATTTAAGTGCCATAATTGTTGAAATTTATGAATTACTTGTAATGAAATAAATTTCATTACAATTATGAGTACCCCCTTCTTTTCGCGCAAGCGCGCAAAAGGAGGGGGTAAAGGTTTTCTGGCAAAAATCTTCCAGATTTTTGAGAAAGCCCTTTATTTTCTGGTAATAACAATTTCTTTAAATAATCCTTTTTGATTAACAACAATTTCTTTTCTTTTAATTAACTCCAAAACTGCTAAAAACATAGCAATCTTCTCAGGTTTTTGTCTTTTTTTAACCAAAGAATGAAAAACAACTTTTTTCTCTTTCTTTAAGATCTCAAGCAGCTCGCCTATTTTCTCTTTTAAAGAAATAATTTTTTGTTTGAAGATTTCTTGAGTGAGTTTAATTTGTTTAAGAATAATTGAAGCCAGATTTTTAAAAATCCTTTCTAATACTTTGGGTGTAATTTTAATCTCTAAAGAAAAATCTGGGACAATTTCTAAAGGAATTCTTTCCCGGGCAAAAGCATACTTAGGGTGGGCAGCAATTCGCCCAACTTTCTTAGTCACCAAAGCATACTGACGATAAATCTTTAATTGATCAACTAAATCTTGGCCAGTTTTATCATCTAAAACTGCTTCCGGAATTAAAAGTCGGGACTTAAGTAAAATTAATTTAGCGGCAATCTCTAAAAAATCAGCCAATTCATGAGGCTGAACTTGTTCAATTTTATTAATGTGATTTAAAAACCTATCAGTCACCTGAGCTAAAGAGACTTCACTAATATCTAATTTCTCTTTTTCAATTAATTGAAGTAATAAATCAAATGGCCCTTGAAATTGTTCAAGTTTAATCGTGTACATACCAAATTTGTCTAAATTTACGAGCGTAGCGAAGGAAATTTCGCTACAAATTTGAGTACCCCCTTCTTTTCGCGCAAGCGCGCAAAAGGAGGGGGTAGCGTTTTTGTTACTGAAAAATCTTCGCCCTGCGGACTTGATTTTGTCAAACAAAATCGCTACTTTTTCTTACTAAAGCTCCCTTTAACTGGTTGTTCTAATTTAACCAAATCTTTGGGCCTGATCTTTAAAGAATTTCCATAATCTCCAGCATTAACAATAACTTTTGTTGGCTTAAGAACGGCCTTATCAGCAAAAACCGGCATTCCTAATAATTGGCCAAAAGGAGGAACAACCCCTAACCTGCCTACTTTAATGTTCTTTTTCATCCAAGCTTCAGTAACAAAATCAGTCTTTTTAATTGCTTTCAGCCCTTGCTTTTTCCTCCACTTATTAACCACCTGCTTAAACCTAGGTTTGTCTAAATTCTTATTTGCTGGTAATAAAACTAGAACCGGGTCTTTATCAATTCTAACAATTAAAGTTTTTACCACCTCAGCTGGTTTTTTAAGATGAAGGGTTTGAACCAAATCCCAGGCAGTATAGACAATGCGGTGCTCAATTAATTCAGCTTTAACCTTGTTCTTTTCAAGATAACTAAGGATTTTTTTGGGAACTGCCATAAAATTTTATTTTAACATTAGAACATTCTAACATTAGAACATTCTAATTTAGTTTATTATCTATTTATATATATCATAATTAACATATATCT
>CAZXPA010000044.1:3218-5861 GCA_964642485.1 uncultured Gammaproteobacteria bacterium | reverse complement strand
AAGTTAAGCCAAAATTGCTATATAATCTCGAAACGGGTATGGGTAATTTTAAAGATAAAGAATTTAAATTTAGAGATGGAACAAATGAATTTAAATTATTTAATGAAGTATATCAAAGTTATGGGAAAAAGGTAAAAAGAGAAGAAGTAATAGAAATTCTAAATATTAAAACAAAACACCCTAATTTAGATATAGGAAAAGTACTTTCTGCCCTGGCTGAAACAGAAGGAAATGAAGAAACAAGACGAACTTCTGATATTCAAGTTTCTATTACCTCTAAAATCAATGAAGTAGTGAAAAATATTAGAAAAAAAACAGGACTTAATACTGAAGAATTTGTTAATAATATGGGAAATATAACACTGATATTAGAAAAACCAAATCCACCCCAAACAAACCCTAAATAACACCTACTCAAACATACCCTAAAAAGAGTAATCTAAAAATGTAAAGATTACTCTTTTTTAATTTATAAAATCTATATGAAAAATTTACTCTCAAAACAAAAATTAATATGTTATATAGATGAAAATCTAGAAATCTGGGCAGATGCTCATCAATATATTCTAAGGAGAGATAAAAATCCAAACAGGGATTCATATTACTCCGACTTGAAGATGGTCATTCAAGATATTTTTGATTTAAAAATAAAAGAATTCGCTATAGAAAAACAAAATAAAAGTTTAGAAAGTTTAGGAGAATCCATAAAAGAAGCAAGAAGATATATTGATGATGTTATTCAACCAATATTAAAGGGTTATAACCAATAAAATATGTATTGTGAGACTGTTAGAGAGCGTGATATAAGCGAGTATAGCCATTAAGAACACATCTTATCTAAAATTATGGAAAGTTGTTATAAAACTAAAGATCTTTATGAGGGTTCCTTTCTATACGCTAAAGGTCAAAAATTATTAAATCTTGAGAAAGAAAAGAGATTCTTTCGGTTTGTTTTTAATAGTAAAAAACAATGCGAGAGACTATCTAATGATTATTGGCAAGGCGTAGCAGATGTCAATGCAAAGAAGTATGCTTCTGCTATCCGAGTTTTAAAAGACAGGGTGTTTGCCCAAAAGTAATATGTCTAAGAAGAAAGAAATTGAAATGGAAATAATTTGGAAAGACCCGAAGGAAATCTCTCAGGAAGAGATAGATTTTCGCACAAGCCAGGCGCTATCGATCCTTATAAACGAAAAGGATATTCTAAATTATCTCAGGAAAAATAAAAGTAGTACCAATATAAAGAGAGAGGGAGAGAGGGGACGGTTCTCAAAATGAATTAATAATTGAAAAATATTTTAATAATCTATTATGAAAAAATGTCAGACTTCTTATGTTAAAATAAAGCCGAAAATTAGAGGTCCGTATACCTCTATTTATTTAATAAGACATTGTCATGCTGATTATTTAGCCAAAGCAAAGTTAAATGACGTTGATATGCCTCTCTCAAATATTGGGCGCAAGCAAAGAACTTATTTAAACAAAAAATTATTATCACTTTCAATTGATAAAATTTATGCTAGTGAGCTTACCCGTGCCCAGCAGACAGCCGAGGTTTTTGCTAAGAAAATAAACAAAAAAATTATTATTGATAAAAGGCTAAATGAAATAAATTGGAGCAGGTGGTATAAGATTAAATATTTTAACATGTCTGAAAAAAATAGAATCAAAAAATTCAAATATTATCAAAGAACAGATGAGCGACTTGATAAAATGCAAGTTAATACTCGTCATTTAATAAGAGATATTTATCTTCAGAACAAAGGTAAAAAAGTAGTCTTGTTTTGCCATGGCAATTTAATCAGAGTTATAATAACCAGCGTTATTAGCGCTGATATAATAGGGTTTCTTTCAATGGAAATATATCAATCTTCAATATCTAAGATACTAATTGATAAGGATGGCTATGTTAAGATAAATTATATTAATAATATCTGTCACTTGCCGCGTAGACCCAATGAAAATTTATTTTTGTATGCAATTAGTGGTTAGTAAACGGCTCTAAAAATAAAGATATCAAAATAAAAATCGCTGTTAAATAGCGATTTTTTGTTGTTAACAACTTTTTAAAGACTTAAATTAGGGGCTACTTTAATTTTCTGCCAATCATTTTTTAATTTTTTTTGCTGAGAGATATTTAGTTTTTTGAATTTAAAATAAGCGGCCAGGGCAATCATAGCTGCGTTGTCAGTACATAAACTTTTTGGTGGAACCAAAAAGTTTACCTCGGGCTTTAAACTATAAACCCTAGACTTTAATTGTTTTCTTAACTCTTGATTAGCGGCCACGCCGCCGCTGAGGAGTACTGATTTGGCTCGGTGTTTTTTAACAGCCTGAACAGTTTTGAAAATCAAAACATCAATGATTGCTTGTTGAGATTCAGCGCAAACAGATTGGATAAACCTTTTCTTAATTAATTGTTCTTTGTTTTTTTTAACTAAATAGAGTACAGCTGTTTTTAAGCCAGAAAAACTAAAATCAAAATCGTTAGAATTGATCATTGGCCTGGGGAGTTTAAAGTTTATAGTTTTAGGTTTAGAGTGTAATTGCCTAGCTTGCTGCGCAATTACTGGCCCTCCAGGATAACCAATATTTAATAATTTAGCTATCTTATCAAAGCATTCACCGGCAGCATCATCACGG
>CAZXPA010000044.1:0-3208 GCA_964642485.1 uncultured Gammaproteobacteria bacterium | reverse complement strand
TTGACCAATTTTTTTGTATTGGCCATGATTTTTCATTAAACCTAATTCTGTGTGTCCTCCAGAAACAATTAAACAAATAGCTGGAAAAATGTTTTGGGATTTGGGATTTGGGATTTGGGATTTGCCAACGAAGTTGGCGTAGATGTGTCCTTCAAGATGATTAATCGCCATTAAGGATTTTTGGAAAGTATAGGCTAAGGTTTTGGCTGTTTCTATGCCAACTAATAATGAGGTTACTAAACCAGGTCCATTGGTAACAGCAATTAAATCAACCTGCTTCGCCCTGCCTGTCCGGCAGGCAGGTGGCAGGCGGGTTTTTTCAAGCTTAAAAGATTTTAGAGCTTTTTTAATAACTGGTAATATGTTTTCAATATGAGCCCGAGCGGCTACTTCTGGAATAATGCCGCCATATTGACGATGGATTGGGATTTGCGAAGAAACAATATTAGAAAGAATTCTAAAATTGTCTCTATTTTTCAGAGATTTTATTTGTAAGAGTGAAGCGGCAGTTTCGTCACATGACGTTTCAATTCCTAAAATAAGCATGGATTTATTTTGCCTGAATTATCAAAATTTTCAAGTATGCAGAAAATTTTGTTAGAATTCAGAGCACCCCCTTCTTTTCGCGCAAGCGCGCAAAAGGAGGGGGTCCGCTATTTTGTTATCGCCCAACTTGCAGCCTTTGGCTTTGTTTCACGAACAAAATAGGGACTTTGACAAACACAGTTATTTTTGCTAAAATGCGACTATTATTTGCCGCCGTCGTCTAATGGTTAGGACACATGGTTTTCAACCATGAAACAGGAGTTCGATTCTCCTCGGCGGTACCATATAATACAAACAAGCTAAAAAATGTTATAATATATTAACATGAAAATCATTGTTTATACCACTTCAACTTGTCCTTATTGCGATCATGTCAAAGATTTTTTAAAAGAGCACAATATCCAGTTTAAAGAAGTTGATTTAACCCAAAATCAGGAAATAATAGATGAGCTTATTAAAAAAACTGGACAAATGGCTGTGCCCATGACAGAAATTGATGGAGAAATTATTGTTGGGTTTGACATGCCAAAATTTAAACAAAAATTAAATATTAAATAATATGTTGAATTTTCGTCAAATTAAAAATCACCCCCAGGTTTTAGAATTTATTAAACAAAGTGAATTATCTATTAAAGCTTTAGATTATACGGAGCACGGTTTACGTCATGCTAATTTAGTGGCTCAGGAAGCTCAGAAATTAGCTAAAAAAATTGGTTTGAGTAAGCAAGGCCAAGAATTAGTGGCAATTGCCGGTTTTTGTCATGATATGGGTAATTTTCTAGGGAGGACCCAACATCATTATTGGGGGGCACTCTTATTCCATCAGATTTTTCAAAATGATTTTTCTCCCAGGGAATTAACCTGGATTACCCAGGCGATTGTCAATCATGATAAATACACAATGAAGTTGACCAGCCCGATTTCAGCTATAGTTGTCTTAGCTGATAAGTCGGATGTTCATCGGGAAAGGGTAGCCAGTAGATCTATGGAGAAAATTAGGGCTGATATTCATGATCGAGTAAATTATGCTGTGACTAGGTCGGATTTAAAAATTGATAAAGCCAAGAAGCAAATTATGTTGATCTTGAAAATTGACAGAAAATTTGTGCCGATCATGGAATACTTTGAGATTTTTACTGATCGGATGGCTTATTGCCGTAGAGCAGCTAATTATTTGGGTTACAAGTTTAGTTTAGTGATTAATAATTTTAAGTTGTTATAAAGCGATACGAATCTACGAATAACATGTGAATCTACGAATAAATTTATGGAAAGGAAAGAAGCCTTGAAATTAATTAGAGAAAAGATTCAGAATAAAAATCTAGTAAAACATTGTTTGGCTGTGGAAGCTGTAATGAAAGAATTAGCTAAAAATTTTAATGAGGACGAAGAAAAATGGGCTTTGACGGGACTTTTACATGATATTGATTATGAGCAGACAAAAGATAGCCCAGAACAACATAGTTTAATTGGTGGGGAAATGTTAGCCCAACAGGGGATTGATAAAGGAATTGTTAAAGCAGTTAAAGCTCATAATGAAATACATGGCCTGCCACGGGAAGATAAATTATCTCAAGCCTTATTTTGCGCTGACCCAATAACAGGCTTAATTGTAGCGGCAACCTTAGTTTTACCAAGTAGAAAGTTAGCTGATTTAAGCCCAGAGAATGTTTTAAATCGTTACAAGGAAAAAGCATTTGCTCGTGGAGCTAATCGGGAAACTATTGCTACTTGTCAAGAATTAGGCCTATCACTTGAAGAGTTCGTTAAAATCAGTTTAAAAGCAATGCAGAGTGTTGCTGAGGGCCTAGGCTTGTAATTATGCTGATTCAACCATCAACAGAACAAAATATTCAAAAGGCAAAAAGGGTTTTACGCCAGGGAGGTGTTATTATTTATCCCACTGATACACTTTATGGTTTAGGGGCAGATATTTTTAATAAACAAGCTATAGAAAAAGTGTTTAGATTAAAAGGCCGGGAATTTAGAAAACCAATCTCAGTTATGGTTTCTAGTTTGAGAGAGATTAAAGACTTGGCTTGGGTTAATAAAAAGCAAGAAAGGTTTATTTCAGCTATTTTGCCTGGGCCATTTACTATTCTTTTAAAAAAGAAAAGCAAAGTGCCTAAAATTGTAACTGCTGGCCAGAAAAAAGTTGGCTTAAGAATTCCTAACTCAAAGGTTTGTCAGCATTTGAGCAAGAATTTGCCAATAACCAGTACTAGCGCTAATGTTTCTGGTTTTAAGCCAACCTTGAATATTAAGAAAATAGCTAGAATATTTAATCATCAGGTAGACTTAATTCTGGCTGACCAAAATTTAAAAGGCCAGCCATCAATTGTCGTTGATTTAACCGAAGAGCCATTTGAAATTTTACGTTTTTAATAATGTCTTCTAAAAGAGTTGAACAAGTTAATGAGTTAATTAAACGGGAAATGAGTCGAATTTTTCTTCGCGAAGTTGAAGCCCCCGAGGGTTCATTAATTACCATTACCCGGGTTGAGACCTCGTCTGATTTACTTGAAGCAAAAATCTGGGTTAGTGTTTTCCCTATAAATAAGGTTAAAGTAGTTTTAACTGACCTTTTGAAAAAAATTGGTTATCTTCAAGGCTTGCTTAACCGACGGTTAGTGATGAAGCCCTTACCAAGGATTAAGTTTTT
>CAZXPA010000043.1:0-5880 GCA_964642485.1 uncultured Gammaproteobacteria bacterium | reverse complement strand
AAATCCTGCCAACGTCGATCAACTTCTTTCTGAAGTTCATTTAAAATATCTTTATTCTGGGGTTTTAATAAATGCTCAAATCTCCCCTGACCCTTTATAAACTCCGTAATTGGTAATTTCTTTTTTGGCTGATAATTCAACTTGTATTTCCCCTGTTCTATTTCATAAATTGGCCAAAAGCAAGTTTCAGCGGCCAACCTTGCTATTTCAACTGTTAAGGCTGCGTCATATTTCCAGCCAGCCACACAGGGCGACAAAATATTTAAAAAAGTCGGGCCTTTAGTGGCAAAAGCTTTTTTTGCTTTTTGATGTAAATCAATCCAGTTATGAATACTGGCTTGGGCTAAATAAGGTAAACCATGAGCGGCAGCAATTCTCATAATATGTTTTCTTGATTTCATCTTACCTTTAATAAAGGTACCAGCTGGGGTGGTGGTTGTTGCTGCCCCCAAGGGCGTGGCTGAAGAGCGTTGATTTCCAGTATTTTGATAAGCCTCGTTATCATAACAAACATACAAAAAATCATCGCCTCTTTCCCAAGCCCCAGAAAGAGACTGCAGGCCAATATCGTAGGTACTCCCATCGCCGCCAAAAACTACAAATCTAACTTTATCAGTTATCTTTTTTTTCTTTTTTAAATACTCATAAGTGGCAATTACCCCGCTCATAGTGGGTGGGGCATTTTCAAAAAGACTGTGAATCCAGGGCACTTGCCACGAAGTCTGAGGATAAAGTGTGGTGGTGACCTCTAAACAACTAGTAGCTGCCGCCACCACCACTGGATGATCAGTGGCTCGCAAAATCGAACGAACAATAATTGGCATAGCGCACCCCCGACAAGTTCGATGACCAGGGGCTAAACGTTCAGGTTTTTGTAATAGTTGTTTAAGTGTTTCCATAACGCTTCGCTTCTACTACGAACTACGAAATTGTACGAAAGTGCTAAAAAATTTTTCGTAGTTTCGTAATGTTTTCGTAATTTCGTAGTGCTAAATTGATTAAAAAAACAGAAATTATTGCTGTAACAATCCCGCCTAAAATATCAGTTGGATAATGAACCCCAATAAAAATTCGGCCCAGGCCAATTACACAAGCCATGACTAATAAAATTATACCAAATTTTTTCCAATCAAGCAAAACACTTAAGGCCAAAACAAAAGCTGAAGCTGTGTGATGAGAAGGGAAAGAATAATCTGTTGGTTTAGCAAATAATTTAGCTAATTGATAAATTTCTTGATGATTAACAAAGGGTCGAGGCCGAGGAAAGATTAAACCAACTAAATAATCCAGCAAATAAACCAACCCTAGACCTAAAGCAATCTTTAATAAAATTGAAAATATTTTTTTTCTTTTTTTTGATAAAAAATAAACTAAGATAATAATTAAAGGAATAGCAAAAATCAAATATTCAGCAATAAACAAACCCAAAATATCTAACCACTCTACTTGGCCGGCAAAACCATTAAACCATTTAATCAAAAAGTAATCCATTACCCCCCTATTATTTTAACAATTATTTTCCTTTGACGAGGACGATTATCAAAATCACATAAAACAATTTGCTGCCAGGTGCCTAAAACTAATTTTCCATTTTCAACTGATAAAGCAATTGAAGGGCCAATCAAACTTGCCCTTAAATGTGAAAATCCATTATCATCTCCCCAAGTAGCATCATGATGATATTTTTTATTCTGAGGAATTAGCTTTTCAATAAATTCCTGGAAATCTTTAACTAAATTAGGCTCATATTCAATAGTAGTAATCCCGGCTGTCGAGCCCTGGACAAAAACTAAAACAATCCCCTGCTTTATCTTTGACTCATTTAAAACTTCTTCTGCCTGCGAAGTAATATCAATAATATCAGAAAAGCCCTTGGTTGATAAATTGAACTCATCTTGATGAACCATGATGATTTTATGATAACAGGTTAGTGATTTTTAAGCAACCAGCCTTGGTTATCCACCGCCCCTCATCTAATCTATACTCTATAATTGCTATACCGCCCTCCAAGATAGAATTATCATTGCAAACCAAAGATTAGGTGAAGGCTTTGACAAAAAGAATTTCAAGGTATAAAATAAAATCATGCCCGGCAAAAACAAGCGAAATAATCAATTACCTGACAAGGAATTTAAACCTCTTAAATTCCTTTTTGTTTCTCTAGAGAGTTTAAGTGGTGATTTAGCCTGGCGATTAAAAAAACAAGGTCATCAAGTCAAATGTTATATCAAAGCTAAATCAGACGTTGATGTTTACGATGGATTTTTACAAAAAGTTGATAATTGGAAAAAATGGATTGATTGGTGTGATATTTTAATTTTTGATGATGTTGAATTTGGGCCAACAGCTGACCGTTTAAGAAAAAAGGGTAAACCAGTAATTGGCGGCAGTAATTATACTGACCAATTAGAAATGGACCGTGAATTTGGCCAAAAAGAGATGAAAAAACATGGAATTAATGTCCTCCCACATTATGAGTTTTCTAACTATGATCAGGCAATTAGATTTATAAAAAGACATCCTGGCCGTTATGTTTTTAAGCCCAGTGGCAATGTCCCTTTAGCTGGTCAGGGTCTTTTGTTTTTAGGCCAAGAAGATGACGGGAGAGATCTTTTAGATTTATTAACCCAAAACAAAGACGTTTGGCGGAAAAAAGCTCCAACCTTTCAGCTACAAAAATTTGCTAGTGGAGTTGAAATTGCGGTTGGCGCCTTTTTTAATGGCCAAGACTTTATTCGGCCAATCAATGTTAATTTTGAACATAAAAGATTATTCCCTGGTGATATTGGTCCGTTGACCGGCGAGATGGGTAATTTTTGTTTTTGGTCTCAAACTAATCCAATTTTTAAAGCCACTTTAGAAAAAATGAAACCAGATTTAGTTAAATCTGGCTATCATGGCTACATTGATCTTAATTGTATAGTCAACAATCGAGGAATCTATCCACTTGAATTCACGGCCAGATATGGCTATCCCATGATCCAGATCCAATTAGAAGGAATCTTAACTCCGCCAGGTGAATGGTTGTCTAAATTAGCTCAAGGAGAAAACTTTGAGTTAAAAACAAAAAAGGGTTTTCAAATAGGGGCCCGGGTTATGGTCCCAAGTTATTTTGTTACAGCCAAAGATCCAGATGTAAAAATGTATCGAGATTTACCAATTCTTTTTAAAAAACAAAACAATTTAGAAGGTATTCATATTGAGGATGTTAAAATTGTTGATGGGGTCTGGCGAATTGCTGGTCAATCAGGTTGTCTTTTGGTCGTGACTGGCTCTGGTTTAACCATGAAGGAAGCTCAACGTAAAGTTTACTCCCGGATTAAAAACATTATGGTCCAAAATATGTTTTATCGAGTTGATATTGGCTCAAAATGGTTAGAAGATAGTGATAAACTCCAGGCCTGGGGCTATTTATATTAAAAAACAAAGTAAAATAAAAGCTCAATCATCTGATTAGAGCTTTTTATAATTCTAGTCTTTAATTTTTTTGAAAAAGTAGTTCCACCAGGTTTTAAAATTAGAAATTTTCTGCTTAAAATATTTAAGTTTTGGCTCTTGCTCGGTTAAATTATCAGGTGGGACAACAACAATCATCCGCTCTCCTGGCTTTCGAAGCCCTAATTTAAGACGAGCAACTTTCTCTTTAAAATAATCTGTTTGCGTTTGTCCTAACTCTTTTAAAAGTTTTTGATTCTCTAGCTCTAAAACAGAAACCTGGCCCTCTGTCCTGGTTAGCTCTCTTTTAAAACTAATTCGCCGATTGACCCCCCGACCTAAGGAAACCAGAGCAAAAAACAAAAGCAAGATTAACAGATATGACAAAGGTTTGGAGGAAAAAATTTTTTTTAAAATTGATTGAGCCATTTGCCAAAATTCTCAAAGTTTTTGAGCCCAAAGGGCGAAATAAAATTTTGTTAGATATTTTGAGCACCCCCTTCTTTTCGCGCTTGCGCAAAAGGAGGGGGTAAAGATTTTGTTACCAAAATTTGTTCACTTATGTTCCAAATTTTGGACAAAATCATTACCTTTTCATTATTGCTAAATAAGCTTCTGAGGGGATATTAACTTTGCCAAATTTCATTAATCTTTTCTTCCCTTTTTTTTGCTTGGCTAATAATTTCTTTTTTCGAGTCACATCACCACCATATAACTTGGCCGTGACATCTTTTCTTAAAGGAGCAATTTTTTCAGCTGCTAAGATCCTCCCACCAACGGCTGCTTGAAGCTTTACTTCAAAAAGTTGACGTGGCAAAATCTCTTTCAAGGCCTTAACAATCTTACGACCAACCTGATAAGCCCAGTCCTTGTAAACAATTGTGGCTAATTGATCAACTGATTCTCCAGCAACTAAGATATCTAATTTAACTACTTCAGCTGGACGATATTCTAAAAACTGATAACTATATGAAGCATATCCTCGACTAACACTTTTAAGCTTATCATAAAAATCCGCTAAAAGTAAAGACAAGGGCATCTCCGAGTGGATAATTACCCTAGCCAGAGAACCAGAACCTTGTTGCCCAAGATATTCTAAAGAAACAAAATTAATCCGAGGCTTGGTCCCTTGAGGTGAGGTATTTAACAAATCCATAATTGAGCCAAGATAAGTCTGAGGAGTAATAATGTCAACTTTCATCCAGGGCTCTTGTATTTTATCAATCTGCGATGAATCAGGAAGTCCGCTTGGAGAATGAATTACTTCTGACTCTTTTTTATTTTTTAGCCAGATTTGATAAGCAACACTTGGTGAAGCAATGGTTAAATCTAAACCATATTCTCTTTTTAATCGCTCCTGAACAATGTCTAAATGTAAAAGACCTAAAAAACCAACCCGAAAACCAAACCCTAAAGCCAAAGAATGCTCTGGCTCGAAAATTAAACTAGCATCATTTAATTTTAATTTAATCAAAGCCCAGCGCAATTTTTCTGGCTGACCACCCTGTTTAGAATAAAGACCAGCAAAGACCATTGACTGAGGCTCTTGATAGCCAGTCAAGGGCTTAATTTCTTGATCACTTAAAGCAATCGTGTCGCCAACTCGACACTTCTCAATATCTTTTAAACCAGTGATGATATAGCCAATTTGACCGGCTGATAATATCTTTTTCTTTTTTAAGTCCGGGTTAAAAATTCCTACCTCTAAAACTGAGGTCTCTATACCCGTAGCTAAAAACTTAATTTTATCTCCAGCCTGGATAGAACCATTAAATATTCTAACAAAAGCCACCACTCCTTTGTACTCATCAAAATATGAATCAAAGATAAGGGCTTGCAAAAAATCATTACTTTTATCTTTGGGGGCGGGGACTTGTTCAATCACCGTTTGTAAAACATTTTCTATCCCCTTTCCTTTTTTAGCTGAAATACAAATAATTTCTTCAGGATTAACACCCGTTAAATTAGCCAACTCTTTTTTAACTGGATTTAAATCAATATTAGGTAAATCAATTTTGTTAATTACCGGAATAACCCTTAAGCCCTGTTCTTGAGCTAAATAAAGATTGGCTAAGGTTTGAGCTTGAATTCCCTGACTAGCATCAACTAAAAGAATTGCTCCTTCAACAGCAACTAAAGAACGGGAAACCTCATAAGAAAAATCAACATGGCCGGGGGTATCAATCAAATTCAGAATATAATTTCTCCAAATCATGGTCGCTGGCTGAAGTTTAATAGTAATCCCCCGCTCTCTTTCTAAGGGCATGCGGTCAAGATATTGGGGCTTCATTTTTTCTTTAGCCACGGTATTAGTTAATTCTAAAAAACGATCAGCTAAAGTTGATTTTCCATGGTCAATGTGAGAGATTATACAAAAATTACGGATATTTGTATTTGGCATGATTATCTAAATCTTATGTTATTCTGCCATTAATGTCAATTTGG
>CAZXPA010000042.1:0-5911 GCA_964642485.1 uncultured Gammaproteobacteria bacterium | reverse complement strand
ATTCATAATCTAAAATAATATCAACATCTTTTGACTTAAGATTTTGGCTGTAAATAAAAACAGCCCATCCGCCTATTAAAATGAATTCACATTCTTTTTTTAGTTTTTGAAGGATTTGCCAACTTTTTTCAGTGATTAAGTTATGATAAAAAGCCATATTAAATAATTATTTTTTCTTTTAAAGCATTTAAAAATTCTTGAGCGTACCATTCTTCAACATTCCATAAATCAACAAAAGTTTGGCATAGAGGGGTAATTTCCCCGTAATCTTTTAAAAATTTATCTGCCTTTAATATGGTTAAATTCGAATAGCCTTTAACTAAAGGAAATCTTTTTTTAAGTTTTTCCAGGTTTTTCTCTTCTGAATAAATATAAATTTTGTCATAATCAGCGGGTGCGCCATTAAAATATTGGGCGTAAGCGCTATAGACGCCATAAATAATCTCAGAAGGCATTGAAGCTTCGATTTCTTTTATGGGTAAGCTAACAAGGGTTTGGTAAATAATGTCTTTTTTCAAATTGCGGTGAGTGGCCCAAAACAAAAGGAATTTTTCTCTATTTATTAATTTAAAATTTCTACCAGTAACTTCAACGATCTTCATTTGACGGGGTATTTTTAAAGCATAAAATACTAAATTTAGAGAGCAAGAAAAGCGTTGAGCTAATTCTTTTTGAGTAAATTGCTCTACTTTTTTTTCTATGTTTTGATAAAGGATTTCTCTCCAAATAATTTGAGTTTTTAGCATATGTTTCAATTTTTAGTGTAAAAATAGGCCTCATTTCAATGATAGTTGAAACGAGGCTATTGTCAAGATAAGTTATCCACAAGCTTGGAAACTTAGTTTCCAAGTTTTTTTGTTCCAATGTTCCAATGTTCCAATGTTCTATGACTTACTAAAATACTCAGCTCCAAAAGCGTAAATAATGCCGATAAATAAGCCTAAAATACCAGCGATCATTACATTTTGTTTTCTTTTAGGAGAGATTCGGGCTTCTGGAGGAATAGCAGGCACTTCAACTTTTGTTGGTTTTGTTTGATAAGCTTTCTCATACTCTTTTTGTTGAATAGACTGGTCTAAAGCAACTAATTGTTGTTGAAGATTTCTGATACCATCTTTAAAATCGATTATTTGTCTTTCTTTTGCTTCTTTTTGATTTTTAACACCAGCTAAAAGGTTGATATAACTCTCAATAATTCTACCCTGGCCTTCAGATTGAATATTACCTCTTTTAGCAATTTCTTTTTCATATACTTGAATATCTTCTTCTAAGCGTTTGATTTCTTCTTCTGTTTTAGGGATATCAACTGTTTTTATCTGATTTATGTCTTCTTCTGTCTTGGTTTTACTCTTTTTAATAGTTTCCAATTCTATATTATACGTTTTTTCAGCTTCAGCAAATATGTCCTGATGGTAAGCTAAAAGTATGTCTGTAACTGCCCTAACAACTTCTACTGTTTTCTCAGGAGTATCAGACCTGCCTTTAATTTCAATAAAACCTTCGGATTTTTTAATATTAAACATTCCAGCGATGGTGCTTGTGGTTGTCGTTTCTGGTAATTCCAAAGGTTCTTGTAATTTTGTTTTTATCTGTTTTAAGACTGTTTCTCTGTTAAAAACAGCTTGAATATCAGCTGAACTTTGTAAATCACTTCCTTTTATTTGTCCGATTTGAACCAAATTACTGGCTTCAAATGTTAAAGGAAGAGTCAGGCTGATTACTGCCGCGACAATAACAGCAATTGCGAAAATACTTAAAATACTCCACTTTCTTTTTAAAACAACATTAATATAATCTCTTAAATCAACTTCATCCTTGTCCCGTTGAAATTCCGAAGGAATTTCTTTATGGGATTCATTATGGTATTTTTTTTCTTGGCTTTGATTTTCCATAAATTATTAAGTTAAATTTTTTTAAAATGTTTCTATCCCAAGTACCTAAGTACCCGACCTATATGTCGGCACAATCTCTTTTAATGTATTTATTATAGCACTTCTGTCCATTCTCTCAAGGGCCTGCTTAAAGCTTTCTAGGGACTGAAGCAACTTTTCCTTATTAACCCCCGAAAGCTGAGCAATGAATATTTTTTCGTGTTTAGTGGGCGTTTCTTTGTCGGTTAAGATTTCTTCAAATAATTTTTCTCCAGATCGGGGTTTAGTAAAGACAATAGGGATATCCGCGTCTGGTTCATAGCCAGCTAATTTTATCATTTCTTTAGCTAAATCTAAAACCTTGATTGGTTTACCCATGTCTAAAACAAATACTTCTCCGCCCTGACCAATAGCTCCAGCTTGCATAACCAATAGACAGGCCTCAGAGGTAACCATAAAATATCTTTTCATTTTTGGATGGGTGACTTCAACTGGCCCGCCTTTTTTAATCTGTTTTTTAAAGATTCCCACTACATTTCCCTGGGAATCCAGAACATTACCAAAGCGGACAGCGCAAAATTTAGTGGTATTTTGTTTATTTAACCAAAGACAAATCATTTCACCAACCTGCTTGCTCGCTCCCATAACAGAAGTAGGATTGATTGCTTTGTCAGTTGAGATGAAAATAAAATTATCAACTCCGTGTTTTAAAGATGCCTGCCCAATAGTCAAGGTGCCAAAAATATTGTTTTTTACTGCTTCGTCTGGATGAGCTTCCATTACTGGTACGTGTTTATAAGCAGCAGCGTGGAAGATAACATTGGGTTTAAATTTATTAAATAATTGATCGATTTTGTTTTCGTCACAGATATCACCAATAATAAATGCTTTTAACACGTTAGGAAAGAGCTTATTTAGATTTCGCTCTAAATGAAAAGTATCGGTTTCATTCTGGTCAAGGGTGATCAATTTTTTTGGCTTAAAGTTCAATATTTGCTGACATAAATGAGAACCAATTGAGCCAGCAGCGCCAGTGACTAAGACATTTTTTCCAGAGATAAAATTTTCAATAGCCTGAGTGTCAATATTAACAGTATCTCGACCCAGGAGATCTTCAATTGAAATATCGCGCAAATGGCTTAAGCTAACTTTTTCCTCTAAGATTTCTTTAATGCTCGGAAGAATTCTTATTTTTTGAATTCCAGATTGACGTGCTAAGTTTACTGTTTCGCGAATAACTTTTTGACTAGCTGAAGGTAAAGCAATGATTATTTCTTCGACCTTGTTTTTTTCAATAATCTCTGGAATATTTTTTCTTTTTCCTAATACTTTTATCCCATGGATTAATACCCCCTGCTTCATGGGGTTATCATCAACAAAACCAATTAAGGAATAGGGGGCATCAGAGGAAATAATATGTCTGACTAATTGTTCGCCTGCTCCGCCAGCTCCAACAATTAAAATAGGCTTTCCCCGAACTTTTCTTCCATTACGAGTAAGTCCTCTTTTGAATCCGTGAAGATAAATTCTTTTAGAAAAACGAAAAGCCCCAGTAAATAAAAGAGTGAGAAAGCCGGAAATAAAAATAATAGAGCGAGGGAATCCTTCAAAAATAGGGGAGTGGCGGAAAATAAATAAAGCGGCGCCTACGCCTAAAAAACTGGCCATAACGGCTCTGACAAGTTTTAAAAGTTCACGAATACTAATATAGGACCAGGAAATAGAGTAAAGTTTTTCTAAAACAAAAAAGAAAATGGTTAAGGGGGCAGCCAGAGCAATAAAGCCTTTTATCATTGGAAAATATTTTGTCGGAATATCTCCATCAAAACGAAGTAAAAACCCAAGCCAACAAGAGAGTGTCACTAGAATAATATCACCAATTAAAAAAAGGATTGTTCTTTTGGCTGTTGTTCGAGTAAAGATTTTATTTCTTATTTTTTCAAAAGACATTTTTTAAGGGTTTTAACAATGTATAAAATTTGTTTTTCTTTCAGGTTGTTATAAAAAGGCAGAGCAATAGTTCGGTCAGAAACCGACTCAGCAATAGGAAAATCACCTCGTTTGTAGCCAAATTGTTTGTAGAATGGCTGTAAATGTATGCATTGAAAATAATTACTGCATTGAATACCAGCTTTTTGTAATTTTTTTAGAATTTGATCTCGATCTTTACGGGTATATTTTTTTGAGAGTTGAACAGCATAAACAAACCAGGAAATTTTTGCCCAGGGCGCTATATAGGGGATCTGGATTTCTGGAATATTTTTTAGTTTCTCATTATACATTTGGGCCACTTTGGTTCGCTTTTTTAAAATCTCTTTAATTCTTGAAAGTTGAACTATGCCTAGGGCTGCATTAATATCACTCATTCTATAGTTATAACCCAGTCGAACGTGTTCTAGCCATTTTTTGTTTTCTATTTTTCTTCCCTGATTCATCATACTTCGGCACAAATCAGCAAGTTTTTTATTATCAGTAACAATCATCCCTCCTTCTCCAGTCGTTGTTTGTTTATTAGGGTAAAAAGCAAATACAGAAATATCTCCAAATGTCCCGCATTTTTTGCCATTATATTCAGCTCCAATAGCTTCACAAGAATCCTCAATTATTTTTAAATTATATTTCTTAGCAATTTTCAAAATAGGGGACCAATCCGCTGGATATCCAAAAATATCAACAATAACCATTGCTTTTGTTTTTCTTGTAATGGCTTTTTCGATTTTTTTAGGATCAATATTTAGAGTATTTGGATCAATGTCCACAAATACAGGTTTAGCTTGCTCGTATAGAATACAATTTGCCGAGGAAATAAAACTAAAAGGAGAAGTGATAACTCCATCTCCCTTTTTTATACATATTGCTTTAATAGCTAAGTGGAGTCCAGATGTGCCGGAATTTACCGCAATAGCGTATTTACGTCCGACGTGTTTAGCAAATTTATCTTCAAACTCTTTTAATTTCGGACCCAAAGCCAAATAAGGAGTCTTTAAAACACCTAAAACCGCTTTTCGCTCTTTTTCAGTAATATCAGGTTGAGATAATGGTATTTTCATCAGTTCAAATATAATAAACAATTATTCCTCCTGCTACTATTATAGCTTGGATTAGCAAACAAAACAAGACAGTTTTTTTAATGGATAGTCCTTTTTGGTGTAGTCGATCGTATAAATGGCCACGGTCTCCTTGAAAAGGTGATTTACCTTTAATCAATCTTCTTATAATCGCCCAAGCAGCATCGATAATAGGTAAGCCAATAATTAAAATTGGTCCAATAAACTGTTTTAAATTATATACCGGATGACTAGTAAATATGATTGCTAAAACAGCTAAACAAAAACCTAAAAAGTGGCTTCCATTATCACCCATAAAGATAGAAGCCGGATGCCAGTTGTAAATTAAAAAACCAATAGTTCCACCCAATAAACTCAAAGACAAGACTGAAGGGAAAATATTATTTCCAAGAGATGATAAGATAAAAAAACCAATTAGAGAAATAGCAGTTAATCCGCCAGCCAATCCATCTATTCCGTCTTCCATGTTCAGAGCGTTCATTGCTCCGACAATATAAAAAGCGGCTACTAAAGCCGCCGTGATCGGGTTAATAGAAAATCTAAAATCAACCCCAATTTTAATTAAAATAAAAACAATTAAAAAGCCGGCAATAAACTGGCAAAATAGTTTAAGAATTGGATTGCCAATTTTTTTCCATTTTAAGTCATCCCAGAAACCTAAAAAAAGAATAATAATACTGCCCAAGATTATTCCGGTTGCCTGTACTCCAGAAATTTGATGAAAAAGGCGAGTAATAACCAATCCACCAGCAAAGCCAAAAAAAATTCCTATCCCGCCAAGACAGGGAATTGGTTTTTTGTGGATTTTCAGCCTATCTTCAGTTGGTTCATCGTAAAGGTGGTACTTGAGACTAAATTTTCTCAAAATCGGTGTTAAAATAATTGAGATAATAAACGAAACTACAAAAGCTAAGTAAACCATATTATTTGTTTTTTAGAGATTATCATTTATGTTATTTTGAGACGATAAAA
>CAZXPA010000041.1:0-6145 GCA_964642485.1 uncultured Gammaproteobacteria bacterium | reverse complement strand
TATCTTTCAAGTTCAATTTAGCCCCCGGACTCGTCGTCCCGATGCCGACGTTGCCCGCTGCTGTGATATACATTACATCACCCTTAGTCCCAGCATTATCGAGGTAAAAAACTAAATCTGCTGTATCTGCGGCTTTGTAAATTGCACCAATGTGAGCATCAGCCTCATTTGCTCTAAGGTGTAATTGAGCAACTGTATCCACTGTTACATTTTTATTCTCTATTGTTACGCCATTCCATTCGTTAAATACTGTTGGAAAAAGAGTGCCATATGTATAATTTACATGAAGTGGAACATTAGGACTCGTCGTCCCGATGCCGACTTTTCCGTTTGTAATTCTCATCCATTCTGTATATCCTGATGTCATTGTAGATACAGAGTTCCCAGTTTTTCCAAACGTTAGAAAACCCCCATTATGCGCCATCATATCAAAACTGTTGCCTGCAGCTACATCAATACCAAGACCTGCAAAAATACTATTGTTATTATCATATGCAAGAATCTTTGCACCGATGGTGGGCCCTAGAGCTAAATCAGCATTTGGCGCGGTCGTCCCGATGCCGACGTTGCCCAAGAAATAACTATTACCAGCGCCATCAAAAAAGCCTTCACCAGCCACAGTTAAATCACCAGCACCAGTTAAGCTCAAATTGCCACCAACCTGGGCTGAAGTAGAATATAAATTAGAATTGCCAACAATAAAGCCCCCAGCGCTAGTAACTGTACCGCTATTTCCAGTTTCAATATTTCCATAAACATCTAAAAGTGCCCCGGGGTTGGTCGTGCCGATGCCGACGTTGCCTGTTGGCATTAACAACAAATCTCTACCAGTTCCTGTTAAAAATTGTATATCTACACCATTATAACCAATGTCAAAGTCTCCACCCCAAAAACGAAGTATTGCTGAGTTCCCTCCTGCTGGAGTTAATTCCAATAATGGATAAGAAGAACCAGATATTTCCAACTTAGCCCCTGGATTCGTCGTGCCAATGCCGATTTTACCACTGGACTCAAAAATAGGGGTAGCAGTATTTCCTAAGGTATCAGAATCTGACCAAACAGGAATATAACCTCCTGTACCAGAGCCATCGATAAAACCAGTGCCTCCAGCACCAGAATCAACATAATCCTTGGTTACTGCATCGCTTGATTCTTCAGGTGTACCTAAATTAATAATTTTCTTACTCCCCATATCAATGTGCTTTTCAAAATTAATCTGCTCGCCTTCTGGCGGGACTGTTGCTCTGACTTGCTGAACCCCCCAGGCACCGATCAGGCACACAAGGGTTAAAACAAGGAATACGTATGCCAATTTAAAGCCTTTGCGCCACTGCCTAGGTTGAACCTGATAGACCCTGATTAAACCTCTTAATGCTTTAAACGTGAAGTTTTGTTTTTTCATAAGTTTTATGATTAAATTACTTTATTATTAAAATTATTCTAATTATTCTAATTATTCTAATTATTCTAATAAAATCCCAAATCACAATGACTAAAATAATTATTTTTTCATTTTGCCTATATTTCTTCTAATTGCATTGAAGATCAAATTTAATTCATTTGCCTCCTGCCATAATTTTCTTGCTTTTTGTTTTAACTCTGGCGCAGCTACAACAATCATTCTTAACCAATGTTTGCTCTCTCTTGCTTCTTTTTTGCAAATGCCAATTTTATGCTTAAAATCTTTGCCTGATTCAGCATCATCTGCTTCACAATAGTTAGCGCCTACACTAGTGCCAGCTTTGACTATCTGTCCTATTAAAGGAATAGTTACCACATTTTTGGGGAGCTTTTTAGCAAATTCAATAATACTCTCACCAAACTTGGCAGTTCTTTCTTCTAAATCATATTTTGAAGCTTTGTCATTTGACATTGGTCATTTATTAGGTTAATTAGGTCAATTAGAATAATTAGGTTAATTTTAAAGATTTATTACTTTATTGGTTTATTAAATTAATTTATTAATTTATTAATTTATTGGTTAGATTATAATTTTATTTTTTTCACTTCATTACGGAAAAATGTCTCCATTTCCTGTTTGCTGACTGGTTTTTTTAAAAAATCAATCTGCATATCTTGTATATCTTTAAAATAAATCAGTTGCTCTAAAAATAATCTTGGATTAAATTCACCTTTATACTTTTTTTGTCCTAACTTAACAATTTTTTCTAAAGTTATGTATTTTTCTTTTAAAATATAATATAAATCTATATAATCCTTCAAAATCGGCCTTCTGCCCAAAGCATATGCTTTCATTACAGCAATCTCAGGGATTTTTAAAATATTTACCCCTTGATATTTAATTAGCTTAAAAATCAAAGGAAAAGGATATTTAACAAAATCTATTTTAATCCGATCAATGGTGACACTTAATTGTTCTGAATGTTCTCTAATAACCTCAATTTTTGAACCGCGAAAAACTCTTCTAACTTTGTTTAAAGTTTGGCGAGTAATATCCTGTTTTGAAAATAGATCAAAATCAACTGAAATCCGATGGCCAATTTGCAACGCCAAAGCTGTGCCTCCGACTAAATAAAACTTTGGAAATTTATCTAATTTCTCAAAGATTTTTTTTTGCTTTGATGTAATCGTTCCGGGATGCATATTTAAAATTTTTAATTCCTAATAAAAGAGAAATTAAATCAAGCGGCCTAGGGAAAAACTCGCTCACTGGCGTATTAATAAGAAACCGCTTTATATATTCTCGGCCATATTTTTTAATTATCCACTGCCACTGATGCCAATTCCCATAGTTAATTGTATTAACAATAATAACTCGCTTGTCCTTTTCTGGATCAACTTCAGAAAATTTATATGACCAAAGGAGCGGCTTAAAATCTTTTGGCAATTTCTGTTTTTTCACCTTTTTAAAATTAAATTGATTACAAATTATTAAAGTGACATTAGTTTTTTTAGTGTTTTCTCAATACTTAACCTTTTAGATCTAATTTTTTAAAGGTAATTTAATTAGAAGAACCTGCTCACTACGTTCGCAGAACCTTGAAATTAAAGTTCTATTGTATATAAATGAAAGTAATTTAATTATATCAAAGATTTAACGATTAACAATCTAGAAGTTAGAAATTAGCTATATAGAAATTAGAAATTGGCTTTATCTATTTTTGTGATAATCTTGCCAACTTTGTCCCAATTTTGTTAATTGTTTACAGCTAACATCATATAAATCTATAATTTCCTTAACCAACCCGACATCAACATATTCCTTATAAACATCCACACAGACTGACAAATGATGAATTATTTCATTATAAAGATTCTGATAAATTATCAAATCTTGAAAACTCTTAATAGTTTTATTTTTACTATTTTCCATTTTCTCTACCTGGCATACCAATATTTCAAATTAATTGAAGAAAGATAAGGGGTCTGGTAATTAGTTGATAATTCCTGGGGCGTAATTTGAGTTTTCCAGCGCAAATCATTGCCTAAGGTTTCAAAATTAATAATTCCACCTAAATCAACCTGGTGCCAATTTTCACCTCCATTATTAGAAAGAAAATATTCTATTTGACTATTAACCTCTGAGCCTTGTAAATGGCTAATTTGAGCCGCTTTAATCTCAGCCACTGAAAAATTAACTTTTTTTGAGACAACTTGCCTAAGCGCATCTAAATTAAAACCCAAATCAGTAAACTGATAAACTTTTGTCCCATTATTAGGCACGCCAGCAATTAAATAACCGCCAGATGATTGATGATTAAAAGGGATAATTTCTAAAAAATTCGGAGTATAAGCTAGCCAAAATTCTTGATTAATTTTAACGTTTAAATCTTGGTTCCAGCGGATAATGCTTCCGCTCTTATTTTTAATATAGATTGACTTGGAAAACTCATAAAGCCGGACCTTTTGATTAGCGGAAATTCGCCAGCCAAATTTAGAACTAAAATCAATGATCCTGCCTTTAAAATCAACCCTATACCCTTGACTAAAATCACTGGCCCAGAAAACAAAAATCTTGTCATCACTTAAAAGCAGAAAAGCTAGTTGACCAGGATGTTTTGTTGATTGAGAAATAAGAACATTTAAAGATTGATCCGCTGGCTGATACTCCTCAAGCTTGAATTGCTGTCCCTTGGCCCAGGCAATTAACCACTTTTCCTGACCTGCGGACCTGGTCAGGTCAGACCTGACCAAGGGGGGGGCTAAGACAATTTGCTCAGGATTTTGTTTTTGAAAAATAGCCGATAACTTAGTTAACTTTTGAAACTCATTGCTTTGAATATTAAACTCCCAAAATCCTGATAAAGAGGAAAGGTAAATTAAGCAAAGCTTATGTCCGCAAGCAACTTGCAAATCTTTTACAAATTCAACCCGCAACATAGATTTATTAATAACTGATAATTCCAAAGGAATTTTTTCAGGACTAACTGATAACTGGTAAATAATAATTGATGATTGATCTGCCTGTTGAGCAAAAACCAACCAGCCTGTCTGTTGAGATCGGATGGCAACAACTTCTATATCTTGCTCAAGGCCAACTTGGCTAAAATCAAACTTTGACCATTGTTCCTGCCCAGGTTCAACCTGGGCAAGATCTGGCTGCCAAAGCAAGATTTGTTTTTGTCCAGTTAATCGATCCTGGCCTAAAAACAAAACTCTTTCCTCACTAGAGCCAACTTGCTCTGTGATAAAATTATTTAAAACCTCTTTGGTCAAGATCTCCTTCACTTCAATCTTTGGTGGAAAAAGTAAATTTGTCCCTGTCCAGTCAAAGTATAAGGTGGTTTTTTCTTCATCTAACCAAGCTAAACCAGAAAATGAATCACTAAAGGTAGCAGTATAAAATTGACCACTTATTTTTATCCCCTCTGATGGTTTAGCCTCTAGGGTTTCTTTTTGGGGTTGGATTGCTTGTTCAGGCTGAATCTCTTCTGGCTTTTCTGACTCGGCTGGTTCAGCTGGATAAGAAACCTCTGGCTCTTCAGCTGTTTGTTGATAAACCAAAAGCAAAGCAAAAATAATTGCTAAAACAAGGGTTGTTAAACCAAAATATCTTTTTTTAATAGGTCTAATCTTCCAAGATTTTAATTTTTTATCTTTATAATTTGGCATTGTTATTTATTTTTTCTAATATTTGAAAATTACCCGAAGTTATCCACAAAAAAATTTGACAAAAACAATGTTTTTACTGTAAAATTATTAATGTATGAAACTATTTATTAATTCTTACATTGAAAAACTGCTAAAAAAGGCCAACTACGAATACGATAAAAAAACTAAAAGTTGGTGTGCTAGCGTGGATATACTTCCTGGAGCTTATGCTCAGGCTGATACAGTTGAAGAGGTTAGAAATCAATTAGCTGAGGTTATTGAAGACTATATTCTAGTCAGCTTAGCTGAAAAACAGAAGCTACCTAATTTTAAAAAACTTGCTAAAAAATTAGAATATGCTAAATCCCGTTAGCCGAAGAATCCTTATTAAAAAGTTAAGGAAATTAGGATTTGAAGGACTTTTTGCTGCTCCCAGACATCAATATATGAAACGAGGTAATCAAAAAATATTTATTCCTAATCCTCATGGAAAAGATATTGGCGTTCCTTTACTCAAAAGAATAATCAAACAAGTAAGAATTTCAGAAAAAGACTTTAGGAATTTATAAAAACCAGTCAGCGGCTATATTCATTTCCAAGCAGCTTTTAAAGAGCTGTTTTTTATTTTATTGACTGCTTTTCTTGGGTTTGATATAATCTTTACTGGCAGTCCTTGACCGGGCCGTTCGTCTAATGGTAAGATCCGCAGTTTGACACTGGCGGGATGCGGGTTCGACTCCCGCACGGTCCATAAGGGCTGCCTTTTAGTTATCCACAGGTAACCAGTTGACAAATAATCTAAATGCTTTAAAATTATACTTACAGTGTCAAACTGCAATGGATCTGCTAGTTAGACGAACTAGAATCCGCTCAAAGATCTCGTTCTCGCAACGAGATTTTTGATTTTATCGTTCAGCTTTTAAAGAGCTGTTTTTTTGTTCATTTGAAAATCGTTCAAAATCGTGCCAAATTTGAAAAATCGTTCTATAAACCGGAACTGAAGCGGATTTCCGAGTGCCTGTTTTTGGGGCCAGACCCCATGTTATGTAGACCAGTCTGCGAGGAAGTTAGTTGCCGGTGCCGAGGCGGGCGG
>CAZXPA010000040.1:4399-6331 GCA_964642485.1 uncultured Gammaproteobacteria bacterium | reverse complement strand
CCCTTTGGGACTTGCAGGTTCGAATCCTGTCCTCTCCGTTTTTTAACAAGCTCAGTAATCAGAGAATAGGGGACGGTTCTCAAAATGAAGCTAATTTGACGAAAAGCAACCTGAAAATTTGGTTAATAAAAGATCGAGAAAAAATAATAAGAAGTTGCAATGTGGTCTAAAAAGCTTTCAAAAAAATTACACAGAGTAAACAAAACACACTCATACTTGCTAAACAATTACGGGGTAATTGCAAAACAGCAATATTACTTGCTCGTTTAGTTATCCACTGGACAAATCGTATATAATCATATATAATCGTATATAGTTAAATATATACGATTAAATTATTAAAATAGCATGAATCAAGATAAATTTCTAAAACGAATTAAATTTCAGCCAGAAATTTTAAGTAAGATCGCCAAGATTGACGAATTTAAAGGATTATGGCAAGGGAGCGTTCGTTTAAGTCCTCAGATTTTATCTCGATTAAAACAATCGGTTATTATTACAAGCTCTGGTGCTTCAACGCGTATAGAAGGGGCAAAAATGAGTGATGAAGAGGTTGCGCGGCTTTTACGCGGACTTAAATCCCGGCCACCAAAAGGGAGAGATGAGGAAGAAAATGCTGGATATGCTGATCTTTTAGGAAGAATTTTTGATAATTATAAGGCACTTAAATTGACCGAGGGTCAAATTTTGCAGTTTCATAACATTCTTCTTAAGTTTTCTCAAAAAGACAAACATCATCGCGGCAAGTATAAGACAGGCGATAATATTGTTGTTGCAAGAGGGAGAGGCGGGGAGCAAGTCGTGCTTTTTCGTCCGACACCACCATACTTGGTAAAAAAGGAAATGAATGATATTCTTTTTTGGACTCATGAGCAATTGAGGAAGAAAGAATTGCACCTCTTTCTTATTATTGCCAATTTTATATTTGAGTTTCTTGCTATCCATCCATTTGAGGATGGGAACGGCAGACTATCTCGCGCGCTTACCAATCTTCTTTTACTTAAAGCTGGATATACATATGTTCAGTATGTTTCCTTAGAAGAGATTATTGAAGATAATTTAACAGAATATTATTTAGTACTACGTAGAACCCAGAAAAAACATAAGACCAAAGATGAAGATATTACTTCTTGGATTAATTTTTTTCTAGAAACGTTAGTTATACAGACCGAGAAGGCAAAGAAGATTATGAAGAAAGAACAACCGGAAAAGCTACTTTCAGAAAAACAGCTGCAAATTTATCGCTTATTTGATAAGAGTGATACGCTTAGTGTTTCAGAAATTGACAAAAAAGTTAAAGGTAAAATTCCTCTCGTTACGATTAAGCAGGCCCTGTCTCGCCTCGTAGAAGTAAAATTACTTGAACGTATTGGCGCAGGTCGCGCCACAAGATATAAGAACCTGACTCCGTCAGAACCTTGAAATTTGAAAGGTATAATATTTTACTGCCAAATTATAAGAACCTGGCTTCGCCAGAACCTTCCTTCCTGCCTGCCGGCAGGCAGGGAAATTAAATTCTATTGTATAGAAATTACGAAAATAGGGGACGGTTCTCAAAATGAAGCTAATTTGACGAAAAGAAACAGGGGACGGTTCTCAAAATGAAGCTTCCGCCAATTTATCTTAAATTTTGATTAAATAATGCCTAAACAAAAAGATTTTAATCAGAGAATATTAGTTGGTATTACCGGGTATAAGGATGAGCATTGGCAGGATAAATTAAAAGAAATTGATAAGTTTAAGCTTTCTAAGGTTTCTTTGTTTTTAGAACGTTTTAAATTACCTCAAAGAAAAAGGATTTATCAGGCTCTTTTAAACTCTAAAATAAAGAGTATCCCTCTGGTCCATATCAGACATGATATGATTAGAGATGAGCTTGTTTTCTTAAATAAAAATTTTGGTTCTTCATATTTTACTATTCATGAAGATAGT
>CAZXPA010000040.1:0-4389 GCA_964642485.1 uncultured Gammaproteobacteria bacterium | reverse complement strand
TAATGTCTCTTGAACAAGAACTAAAAGAAAGAAGAAGATAGTTTTTTTATTCTAAATAAATGGCGTGGTTTTTATAAATATCTATTTTTAGAAATGAATTACGATGATGTGGTCGATAGTTTTGTTAGGATAAAAAAAATTGGTGGTTTTTGTATTGATTTTTCTCATTTTAAGGCGGCTGAAGAGAAGTGGTCCAAAGAGTTCGAATATATTCTTAAAAGAAGAAAAAAGTCCTGGCTTTTTGGTTGTAACCATTTAAATGGTTATTCGTATGAAGAAAACACAGACCTTCATACTGTTAGAAGTTTAAAAAGCTTTAATTATTTAAAGACCTTGCCTGAGTTTTTATTTGGGCAGGCAATTGGCATTGAAACTAATAATAGTATTACTGAACAATTGAAGTTTAAAAAATATTTAGTTAAAATGTTGAATAAACTATTCTTATAAAAAACAACAGGTTCGTTTTACTCATAATTAGATGCAGATATTTATTGTTTTAATTATTGTCATTTGCTTACTAACAATAGCGATTTCAGTTAAATCTTTTGCTCCTTGGGTGCCTTGCCGAAGTAAAGATTTGAAACGGATATTTAATCTTGCTGACTTAAAGCCTAAGGAAGTATTTTATGATTTAGGTTGTGGTAATGGCAAAACTGTTATTTACGCCAATAAGAATTTTCAGGCAAAATCAATTGGCATAGAATTAGCCTTGCCGCTTTTTTTAATTTGTAAGATTCGTTAGATTTTTTATCCAAGCAAAGACGTTGTTTTTAAATGCAAGAGTTTATTTAAAGAAGACTTATCTCAAGCAGATGTAGTTTATGTTTTTGGTATGCCCAAGGTTCTCGAAAGAAAATTAAAACAAAAACTAGAAAAAGAACTTAAACCAGGAACTAGACTTATCTCGTATGTTTTTCAAATCAAAGGCCTAAAACCTGTTATAATAGATAAACCAACCAGTAAAGACAAGCCAATTTATTTGTATAAGTTTTGATTTTTCAAACTTGTTTTTTCAACAGGTTTTGTTAGAATTAAGGTGATTTTATATAAAATATTAACACTAAAATTATGCTTCAAAGAAAATTTATTATTGCATTAATTGTTTTTTTACTTATTTTATTATTACCAAGCCTTTTTCATTTTTTAACTGATTTGTGGTGGTTTAAAAATCTTGGTTATCAAAATATTTTATTAACTATTCTTAAGACAAAGATTTTTTTAGGTCTGGTTATTGGTTTGTTTAGTTTTTTAATCCTTTACTTTAATAGTCTTTTTGTTAAAAAATTATTAAAATCAGATTCAGAAATAATCACTATTAAGCCCGGACGCCAATTAAAACTAAACCTTGGTTTAATTTATTCTTTAGTCATCGGCCTCTTTATCGGGCTTGGCTCAGCCGGTCAATGGGATGTTGTTTTAAAATATTTTAACCAAACCCTGTTTAATGCTGCTGATCCTATTTTTGGCAAAGACATTTCTTTTTACTTTTTTTCCCTGCCCTTTATTCAATATTTAGTTAATCTTGGTTTTTGGTTAGTTATTTTTTGCTTTGTTTTCTTGGTCATCAAACTCTTTATTTCAAAAGGAAGGTCTTTGTTAGATTTAAATAAGTTATTATTCAAAGAGGAAAAAATTAAAAAATATTTTTGTTTTTTAGCCACCCTATTTTTTGTTTTGGCGGCGGTTCATCTGCGTTTAATTAGAATTCCCTCTTTAATTTATCGTTCCCATAGTTCTCTTAACGGAGCCGGTTATGCTGACCTTCATGCTGTTTTGCCGTTTTTAAAAGCCCTGTTTTTTATTTCTTTGTTGGCCGTAATAGCGTTTTTAGTTAACATTTTTAAAGAATCGCGTTATTTAATCTTTTTTAGCATTGGTCTTTATTTAATTGTTGCCATTGTTGGCGTATGGTTAGCGCCGTCTCTTTTACAAAGATTTGTTGTCCTTCCTAATGAATTAGTCAAAGAAACGCCATATATAGAATATGGTATTGCCGCGACCAGACAGGCCTTTGCTCTTGATCGCGTAGTTGAACGAGAATTAAGCGGCGAAACAAGTTTGAGTATGGATGATATTAATGAGAATGTCTCGACAATTAAAAATGTTCGTCTTTGGGATCGCGAACCCTTACTTGATACTTTTGGCCAGATTCAAGAAATCAGAACCTATTATGATTTTATCTCAATTGACAACGACCGTTATTTATTTAATGGTGATTATCGCCAGGTCTTGTTATCGCCCCGGGAACTTAACTCAGCAAGTTTACCTCAACGCAATTTTATTAATGAACAATTAACCTTTACTCATGGTTATGGGTTAACCTTAGGACCGGTTAATGAGGTTACGCCCGAAGGATTACCAGTGCTATTTTTAAAAGATTTACCACCGGTTTCCAGTATAGAGTCCCTTGCTATTACTCAACCAGAAATATATTATGGAGAACTTTCTAATGAATATGTAATCGTTAATACCAGGTCTAAAGAGTTTGATTATCCAGCTGGAGACGAAAATGTTTTTGCTAATTATCAAGGAAAAGGAGGAGTTAAATTAGATTCATTTTTTAAAAAACTGCTTTTTGCTATTAAATTTAATTCATTAAAGATTATTTTATCTAATGATATTACTCAAGATTCCCGAATTATGTATTATCGAGATGTTAGCACTCGCCTGAAAAAACTTTTGCCATTTTTAAGATTTGATGATGACCCTTATTTAGTTATTACTAATGAAGGCAAGCTTAAATGGATAGCCGACGCTTATACTTTAAGTAATCGTTATCCTTATTCTCAATCAATTCAATATATTTGTTGTGCTCAAAGTGAGGGGTTTATTGTCCCTCAACGTCTTAATTATATTAGAAACTCAGCCAAGGTAGTGATGGATGCTTATAACGGAGATATACAAATTTATTTAGCTGATTCAACCGATCCAATGATTCAAACTTTTTCTAAAATTTTTAAAAATACGTTTTTACCTTTAAGTGAAATGGATGATTACTTAAGGACCCATTTGCGATATCCAGAAGAAATATTTAATTATCAAACCAAGATTTACTCTATTTATCATATGGGTGAAGTTCAGATTTTCTATAACAAAGAAGACCAGTGGGAAATTCCAACTATTTCTAGTCAAGGGGGGTTTGACCCAATGATGAGAAGAATGATCATGAAACTGCCAGAAGAAGACAAAGAAGAATTTATTCTTATGATTCCTTTTACGCCTCGGGGAAAAGATAATTTATCAGCCTGGATGGTCGCTCGCAATGATGGAGAGTATTATGGAGAATTAGTTGTTTATCGTTTTCCAAAACAAAAATTAGTCTTTGGGCCAAAACAAATTACTAATCGTATTAATCAAGATACTGAAATCTCTCAACAATTAACCCTATGGGACCAACGCGGTTCACAAGTAATTAAAGGGAATTTATTAGTCATTCCTATTGAAAAATCTTTACTTTATGTTCAACCAATATATTTAAAAGCAGAAGGAGGAAGAATTCCAGAATTAAAACGAGTTATTGTTGCTTATGAAAATAAGATTGCTATGGAAGAAAGTTTAGACCTAGCTTTAGAAAGAATATTTAGTGGTCAAATCAAAAAAATCCCAGCTACGGCTTTAAAAGAATTAAAAGTAATTACTAGTGATAAAGATTTAATCCAACAAGCAAAACAACACTATAATAATGCCTTAAAGGCCCAAGAAAAAGGGGATTGGGCATTGTATGGCCAGGAGATTGAAAAGTTGGGAAAAGTTTTAAAATCTTTGCCGCAATAAAATAAAGCCATTATATGGATAATATTGAAGAAATAAAGTCAAAACTGGACATTGTTGATGTTATTTCAGAATATATTCAATTAAGGCGGGCGGGTACAAGTTTTAAAGCTCTTTGCCCTTTTCATCAGGAAAAAGCGCCGTCTTTTTTTGTTTCACCAGAGAAGCAGATTTGGCATTGTTTTGGATGTAATCGCGGTGGTTCAATTTTTGATTTTGTTATGGAAATAGAAGGACTTGATTTTCCTGAGGCTTTGAGGATTTTAGCTAAAAAAGCAGGGGTAGAGATTCAAAGATATGATCGTCAAGCAGTTAGCCAAAAAACAAAATTACTTGACCTTAATCGTTGGGCAGCTGAATTTTATAACAAAGTTTATTGGGAATCTCCTTTAGCTGAGTCAGCCAGAAAATATTTAAAACAAAGAGGATTAGATAAAAAAATTATTAACCAGTTTCAGTTGGGCTATGCGCCTGATAAATGGGACACTCTTTTAAAGTTTTTATTAAAAAGAGGTTATAAAGAGAGAGACATTGAAGCAGCTGGGCTGGTCATAAAAAAACAATCAGCAACCAGTAATCAGCAATCAAACTATTATGACCGTTTCCGTAATCGAATTA
>CAZXPA010000039.1:0-6344 GCA_964642485.1 uncultured Gammaproteobacteria bacterium | reverse complement strand
AGAAACAGGTATTTAAGATTAAAATACAAGCCTAATTATCAAAATGAGATTATTGCCACTTTTTATTTAGAATCAAGATTACCCCTTAAACAAGCAGCAATTAAAGTAGCTGAAGAATCTTCAATTGGCACCTGGACCAAATTAACCACTTTATCAGCCAGAACCCTTAAAAAATTAGCTGCTAAGGTCTTTTATTTAAATTCAAAAAACAAAATAGTTAAAATTGCTTATCCTTTAGATTTATTTGAGCCTAAAAGTATTCCTCAGCTTTTATCAAGTATTGGTGGTAATATTTTTAGCATGAAATTAATTAAGAACCTTAGGTTACAAGATATTGAATTTCCTAAAAAATACATTAATCAATACCCTGGGCCAAAAAAGGGGATTGAAGGAGTAAGAAAGATTATTAATATTTATCATCGGCCTTTGATTGGCTGTATTATAAAACCAAAATTAGGCTTAACGGCTGTCCAAAACGCTAAGTTAGCCGCCGAGGTTTTTGAAAACGGAGTTGATTTAATTAAAGATGATGAAAACTTAACTGATTTATCTTTTAATAAATTTAATGAGCGGGTAAGAAAGGTCTTAGTTTTAAAAAAACAAGTAGAAAAACAAACAAAACAAAAAAAGATTTATGTTTTTAATGTTACTGGGCCGACAGAAACAATGATTGAGAGAGCAAAATTAGTTAAAAGATTAAATGGAAAATGTGTCATGGTTGATATTGTTACCACTGGTTGGGCTGGAGTTCAATCTTTAAGAAATCAAAACTTAGGCTTAATTATTCATGGTCACCGAGCTGGCCATTCAGCTTTTACCCGAAGCAAGAAGCATGGCATTTCAATGCTAGTTTTAGCCAATCTAGCCCGTTTAGCTGGGATTGATCAGCTTCATACCGGAACAGTAGTGGGGAAAATGGAAGGTGAAGAAAAAGACGTTTGTCAAATCAATGATTTATTAAAAGAAGACTGGCAAGGATTTGACAAATTAAGAGAAAATTGGGGCGATTTAAAACCAGTTTTACCAATTGCTTCTGGTGGTCTTCATCCTGGTTTAGTGCCAAGGTTAATTAAAATTTTAGGTCAGGATTTAATTATTAACTTTGGCGGAGGAATCCATGGTCATCCCCAGGGAAGTGCGGCCGGGGCTCGAGCCGCCCTTCAAGCAGTTGAAGCAGCAATGAAAAATATTCCTTTAAGGTTTTATTCCAAATATCATCCAGAGTTAAAAGTTGCTTTAAAACATTGGCGGAAATAATATTTTTAGAAGAACCTTCCACATTGCTAAATTAGAAAAAAAGAGGTCCTGATAATTTAGGCCCCTTTTTTGTTTTTAATGTTTTTATATTAAAAAAAGGCTGGAACCAGCCTCTTTTATTAAAATTCTTTTCAATCTCCTAAAATTCTACTTTTGGCATGCTTCTTGCTTCTTCCTCCTCAAGTTCAAAAAATTCAGCTTTTTTAAAGCCAAGAAGACCAACGATGAGATTAACCGGAAACACTTCTTGCTTAGTATTGTAATCTCTGACATTACCATTATAGAATCTTCGGGCGGCTTGAACTTTGTTTTCTGTATCAGTTAATTCATCTTGTAGTTTTTGAAAGTTTTCTGAAGCTCGGAGTTGGGGATAATTTTCAGCTACGGCAAACAAGGTCTTTAAAGCCCCAGCCAAGCCTTTTTCTGCTTCTGCTTTCTCATGTGGAGTTTGAACTCCCATGGCTTTAGTTCTGGCTTCAGTTACCTTAGTAAAGACCTCTTTTTCATGAGCCGCATAACCTTTAACAGTTTTAACCAGATTAGGAATTAAGTTGTAACGACGTTTAAGCTGAACATCAATGTCTGACCAGGATTCTCTTGTCCGGTTGCGCCAACGGATAAGACTGTTGTAGCTAGCAATAACCCAAACAATAATTAAGGCAACTACAACAATGACAATCCATAAATATGTAGGCATTGTAGGCATAAGTTTAAAATTATTGTTAATTAGATATTATTAATAATTAGTTGAATTTAAAATTTGCCACTAAATAACCAACTCCAAATGGACCTTCATAGGAGAGAATTTCTGGCTGGTAATTTAAATCTTTTAAGATTCCTAAAAGAATAATAATTGAGCGCAAACCGCATTCGCCGGCCTCATCAATCAGATTTTGATCAAGTTTTAGAATCTGATCAGTTTTTTTACTTTTGATAAGCTTAATCAACTCTTGGTCAAATGTTTTTCCTTGAGGAGAATAACCACCAGGAGCCTTTTTTGTCAAACGATGAGAAAGATCACCCGAAGCAATAACAGCCACCTTTTTATTAGACAAAACAATCTCTTCTTTAAGTATTTGGCCGAAACCTAAATGTTTTTGATAATCTAAAAGAGAATAACTAATTGGGATAATAGAGAAATCTTTTAGCTTTTGTATTAGATAATACAAAGGAACTAATGTTCCGTGATCTAAGTTGGGTTCAGTAATCATTGTTAACGGGAGCAGGCCCGCCTGCCGCCCGCCTGCCGGCGAGGGCGAGGCAGGGCGAGGCAGGGAAGAGCTGGTTTCAAATCTTTCTTTTATTTTATAGATTAATTCTAAATCCCCTTTAAATTTTATTCTAGTAGCTAAATCACCAAAGTTTTTAAAACTGCCAAGATATTCTTGAGATAAGTTTAAAGAAAAGGCTTTGGGGAAAATTTCTCCATGCGGAGAAATAATTATCACCACCTCTGGCTGAGCTTGAGAGAATTTCAATGATAATTTTTCCATTGCTCGGACAGTTTTTTTAACGGTTTCTAAATTATCTCGACCAATGGTCGGAATAATAATTGGTGGATGAGGAGTAATGGCAGCAAAACAAAGCATATAGTTCAACTTAACAAAATAGCAATTTAACAACTAAACAAAGAATTGATTCAGATAAACTGATAATTGTGAGCCTATACTTGTTAAATTGTTTAGTTGTTTATTTGTTTAATTGACTTTAATAACCTTTCCTAAGGGATGTAGATTTAAAATTAATTCATTAACCTCAATAATACTATCCCATTGATAACCAACTGCCTCAAAGGTTTCAGCCGAGGAGACAGGTAAACGTTTTCCTTGACTAATTACATAAACAGCTGGACTGACAGGTGTCTTTATTAAAGTCCCATCTCTAAATCTGATGGACTCTCCATTTTTAAATTCAGCTAGTTCCTGAGGATCAACTTTAATAATGTGGCTATAGGGGAAATTGACGTTTAAAATTTCAGCGTCAACAATTGGGTATTTTATGTTTTCCTTAACATAATAGACGGCCTTGGAATCATTATTTTGAATAAGGGCCCCACTAGGATAAGGCGAAAGAATAGGTTCTCCATCTTGATAAGGGGTTAGATCAGAATCTTCAACCTCAATGATTTCTTCAGGATGAAAACCAATCGCCCGAAAGATTTTCTCAGAAATAAGGCGTTTTTTATCATTAACAAGCATAAAAACCTCGTCATTTGGAGAGCTAACTAAAGAATAATTTGGGAAAGCCATTGGTTTACCAAATTCATAGCTTTCTAAATCTTGGCGATTTACAATTTGGACATCTTTGAAATTATAATTGAGGAGGAAAACATTTTTTGAGTGAAATGGCCGACGTTGCTCATTTTGAATTAACCAGACCCCGTTTTCTCCTTCAGCTCTTAATAAAGTCCCATTAGGAAATTTTTTATCTTGGAACCCGAACCATTTTAGCCAGATCTTCCAAAAAAGCCAGTTATCAAAGACATGAGGAGCATAGTTATAGAGGTTGGCGGTAGCGGCATTTTTCGGGGTAACAAATCTTCCGTATTTGCGAACAAGCCATTTATCTTTCCAGTTAACCAAGGTTTTGGTTTCAACTCCAGCTTTAAATTGAAATTGCCAGGGGTGTTCTAAATAATAACGAAATCTCCAGGCAGCTCGATCTATCTGTAAAGTAAGGCCCCGATACTTTGGCACTGGTCGACGGTAGTCATAACAGGTAAAACCAGTGGCCCAATTGTAGTCATCCTTGGTTGGTGATTTTTTAGTAATTAAACTTTTTTCTCGCTGGATTAAAGCAATTAAAAATTGAGGGTTAATTCTATATTCTTGGCTAGCCCGATAAATTATTTCTGAAGCCAGTTTTTCTTTGCCATCAATATCACGAGTTGAATAGTTTGCTAAAGCTCCGCCAGCTTTTTCTAAGAAATCCTGGACTTCATTTAAGGTCATGGCTTGATAATCAGTTAATTCATGGTCAGAAATAATATACTCGGGGTCAAAAACAGGATCTTCAGCCTGAGAAATAAGTGGCCAGCTGAGAACCAGGATAAACCAAAACAAAAAAATAGTCGCTCTTGGCAATTTATAAGTCTGGGTAGATATCATTTGTTGAGTTATCTTATCTTTTACCTGATCACTATTTTTTTCTTTTTTACCTCCACTTTGAAAGTGGTCTTAGGCTTAATTTTCCCGCTGACAATCTTTAAAGACAAGGGATCAAGAATATGTTTTTGAATAACCCGTTTTAAGGGTCTGGCACCATAAACCGGGTCAAAGCCTAAATCAGCAATTAAATTTTTTGCCTTTTCAGTAATATTTAATTTAATTTTTTTTTCTTTTAGTCTTTGGCAGACTTCTTTTAACTGAAGATCAACAATTTGTCTGACATTAGATTTACTCAAGGCCTGGAAAATAATAATTTCATCAACTCGATTTAAGAATTCTGGTTTAAAAGATTCCTGGAGAGTTTGATGAATTTTTTCTTCAATCACTTCTTGGGCGCTAAGCTTTTCTTCTTCAGAAATAAAGCCAAAACTTGCTTTTTGGGCATGATCTTTTATTAATTCGCTCCCTAAATTAGAGGTCATAATAATAACCGCATTTTTAAAGTTAACTGTTCGTCCTTTAGCATCAGTCAAACGACCCTCGTCTAAAATCTGCAATAAGATATTAAGAACCTCAGGATGAGCTTTTTCAATTTCATCAAAAAGAATAACGCTATAGGGCCGGCGCCTGATGATTTCTGTTAATTGCCCTCCTTCTTCATAACCAATATAGCCGGGCGGAGAACCGACCATTTTAGAAACAGTATGCCGTTCCATATATTCACTCATATCCAACTGGATAAGAGCATTTTCAGTATTAAACAAGAACTCGGCTAAACTTTTAGCTAATTCTGTTTTCCCCACCCCACTAGGACCAAGAAAGATAAATGAGCCAATTGGTCGATTTTCCTCAGCAATACCAGCTCGGGAACGTCTAATTGCACTAGACACAGCCTGAACAGCTTTTTCCTGATTAATTAGCCTTTGGTGAATTTCTTGTTCCATTCGGACTAATTTTTTTGTTTCTTCTTCTAGCATTTTTGTTACCGGGATGCCCGTCCAGAGCGAGACAACCCGAGCAATCTCTTCAGCTCCGATTTCTTCTTTAAGAATGCGATAGTTTTTTTGAATTTTAGCTAATTTTTTCTGGGCCAGAGCAATCTTTTTTTCTAATTCCGGGATCTGGCCATATTTTATTTCAGCTACTTTTTGAAGACTAGCTTCTCGTTCAGCAATTTCAGCCTGTTGTTTTAATTTATCTATTTCTTCTTTCATTTTATGAATATCAGTAATGATATCTTTTTCTCTTTTCCAGCGGAGAGTAAAATCTTTGATTTTCTCTTTGAGGTCAGCAGTTTCTTTTTTAAACTTCTGTAATTGTTCTTTTTCTTTCTCTTTTTTCAAGACTGTTATTTCAATTTCTAATTTTCTAAGTTTTCTTTTTAATTTGTCTAATTCTTCTGGCTGACTTTCGATTTCCATCCGCAAAGCTGAAGCCGCTTCATCCATTAAATCAACAGCTTTATCAGGCAAGAAACGATCAGTAATATAGCGCTTTGAAAGTTGAGCGGCTGTTAATAAGGCATTATCAGTAATTCTGATCCCGTGATGAACTTCGTATTTTTCTTTTATCCCTCTTAAAATAGCAATTGTGTCCTCAATTGAGGGTTCGCTAACATAAACAAGTTGAAACCGCCGCTCTAAAGCAGCGTCTTTTTCAATATATTTCTGATATTCTTTTAAAGTGGTGGCGCCAACACAATGTAATTCTCCTCGGGCTAAAGCTGGTTTAAGCATGTTTGAAGCATCAATTGCCCCTTCAGCTCCACCAGCGCCAACCAAAGTATGTAATTCATCAATAAAAAGAACATAATTACCTGCTCGTTTTATCTCTCTTAAAACTGCTTTTATTCTATTTTCAAATTCACCCCTAAATTTAGTCCCCGCTACTAATCCACCTAAATCTAAAGAAATTAATTCTCTGGATTTTAATGATTCTGGCACATCACCATCAACAATCCGTTGAGCTAAACCTTCAACA
>CAZXPA010000038.1:0-6500 GCA_964642485.1 uncultured Gammaproteobacteria bacterium | reverse complement strand
TGATCTTAGCCATTGGTTCTTATGCTTTGCTTAATTTTATTAATCCCTCTTTGGTTAGATTTAAGGGCTTAGAAATTGAGCCAATAACAGAATTTGTGGCCTCTCTCTGTGAAGAAATTAAAGACGAGGCTACATGTAAACAAATTAGCGATCCCCTTTGTCTGTGGAATGATGTAGTAAATAGATGTTATGGCTATTCAAGAGCAGAATGGAGTAAGTTGTACGGAAATATTACAGGGACAACTACTTACACAGATGGTCGGTGGGTAAAAAAAGTTATGCTAGTTGCAAGTTATTACAGCGAAGAAACAGATGAGTGGAGATGGGCCCTTAGTGATGTAGACTCTTCTCCGAGCGAGACTGATAATGATTATTCTGTTGAAGTATATGTTCCAATCTATGCAGATTTATCTAAAGGGGTTTACGGCCTTTTATGGGTTGTGACTCGAGACCCAGGATTTGCTGCTGATGATGAATATTGCGTTGGTTTAAATAACGATGCTCATAAAGTTTCTAATTCTACTGATTGTGTTTTGGTAAATTATCCCAGCACAGTCTTTTCTCTTTTAGCAGATGAAGACGGGCAAGATTTACAAATTAACCTCAATATTACAGCTGGAGATTATCAAGAGGACTAATTTTCAATTATTGTATAAAGGGGCTACCCCTCTAAATCGGTTTTCTAAAGTGGTTTTATTAAGCTAAAATCTAAGACAAAATTTCAATTTGTGATGATTTTAAAAATTTATGTCTAAAAAGAAAATTTTAATTATCATTTTGTTTATCATCATTGTCATTATTTTGGCACTACTTTTATATTTTATTTTTTTCCGAAAACCTCCAGTACCACCAGTTATTCCCCCAGTTGAAGAGGAAATAGTTGTCCCACTACGTTTGCCAATCACCAAGGACTCATGGGAAGTAATGACAATTGAACAAAGACTTGAGCAGGGCTTACCAGCCCTTGAATGGCCAGAAGAAGCTCCAGAAGAGATTGTTGAGCCAATAAAAAGAATTATTCCTGAGATTGATGAGATAGCTAAAGGAGAAAAGACCTGGATTACTCCTGTTTCTGACGATTCAGTTAAAGGAGCAGCTTTAGCTGCTGATGGAGTTAGGAATGTTTATTATAATCCAGAAACAGGACATTTTTATTCTGTTGATAATTTAGGCAATAAAGAGCTTTTAACAGATCAGGTTTTTTATAATATTGAGGATATTAATTGGGCGCCAACTAAAGACCGGGCAATTATTGAGTATCCTGATGGTTTTAAGGTAATGTATGATTTTGATAAAAAAAGGCAGTATACTCTGCCGAGAAATTGGCAGGATTTTTCCTGGGATTCAGCTGGGAGTCGGATTGCTTTTAAATCAATTAGTAAATATCCAGAAAATACTTGGTTGGCCATTGCCAGGCCTGATGGCAGTCAAGCCAAGCCAATTGAACACATGGGCGATAATGCTGATAAAGTAACTGTTTCCTGGTCTCCTAATAGTCAGGTGGTAGCCTTTTCAGCTACTGGTCAGCCTCGAGGAGCCTGGGAGCAAGAAATGCTTTTAATTGGTCAGCACGGAGAAAATTTTAGGTCTTTAATTATTGATGGTCGTGGTTTTGAGCCAAAATGGTCTCCTCAAGGAGATAAAATTGTCTACAGTGTTTATAGTGTAGAATCTGGGTATCAACCCCGGCTTTATCTTGTTAATGCTCAGGGTGATGAAATAGGCCGGAATAAAAAGAACCTTAATTTAGCAACCTGGGCTCACAAATGTGCTTTTAATCAGAGCGGCAGTACGTTTTACTGTGCAGTGCCTAAAGAATTACCGCAGGGAGCTGGGTTGATTTCAGAATTAGCTGAAGATGCCCGTGATGATTTTTATAAGATTGACGTAGCAACTGGTGAGACCGTGTTTTTAGCTGAAGGAGCAATGGGCGGTTATAATGTGAAAGAGATTTATTTGTCAGCTGATGAAGATTATCTTTATTTTGTTGATAAAAACACTGAAAGATTGAGATACATCCGATTGAAATAAATTAAATATACACCCCCCTCCTCAACATATATGTACGCGGTCTCGCCGCGTACATTGATAAATATTGTATAAAATGTCTAAATTATCATTCAAAAAAGAGGCTTATTATCATATCTTTAATCGGGGGGTTGAAAAAAGAGATATTTTTTTAGAAAAAGGGGATTTTCTTCGTTTTGTTCATTATCTTTACAATTTAAATGATTTTAATCCTCTTTCTGTCGAATTTAGAAGACAACAATTAGATATGTACGCGGTCTCGCCGCGTACATTATCATTAAAAAGAAATTTATTAATAGACATTATAGCATGGGTTTTAATGCCAAATCATTACCATCTTCTTTTAAGGCAACGGGTAGACAAGGGTATATCTAAATTTATGCAAAAATTAGGAACTGCTTGGACAGAATTTTTTAATGCAAAGTACAAACATTCAGGAGTGATTTTTCAAGGAAAATTTAAGGCCGTTGAAATTAAAACAGAAGCTCAGTTTATTGTTGTTTATAATTATATTCACACCAATCCAATTAACTTAATAGAACCAAATTGGAAAAAGGAAGGTATTGAAAATCCAGAAAAAATTATGACTTTTTTAAACAATTATCGCTGGTCAAGTTATTTAGATTATATTGGTGAAAGAAATTTTCCTTCAATAATTAATCAGAAACTTTTGAAATCCAACATTAATTCAATTGAGGGCGTAAAGGAAATTAAACAGATGTTTAAAGAAATAATTTTTAATCAAGAAGAAGCAAAAAATTTTTTGAATAAATTAAATATGTACGCGGTCTCGCCGCGTACATAAATTTTATTTATGTCTATTTTTGTTTGTTCAAAATGTGAAGCCCAGTTCCCTAAATGGTTAGGTCAGTGTCCGCAATGTGGAGCCTGGGGAGCAATAGCTGAACAGAGCTCGGTTCATTTAGGGGCACAGAACACAGAATTAAAAGATTCAGTACTTGATTTTAATCAAATCACAGAAAAAGAAGTTTCAAGGATTAAAACGGGGATTGAAGAGGTTGATCGGGTTTTGGGCGGGGGGATTGTTCCTTGTTCGCTTATTTTACTCGGCGGCCAGCCGGGCATTGGTAAATCCACTTTAGTTTTACAAATAGCTGAACAGATGCGCCTTGCGCACTGTTCTCCTGCAAATTACAAATCTAAACGAATCACCAATGAGGATTCAGACGTATTGTATGTTAGCGGAGAAGAATCAGCTGAACAGATTAAATTGCGTATGGACCGTTTGAAAGCCTCTCCTGATAATTGGAAATTTTTAGGCGAGACTGATATTGCTATTATTAGTACTGCTTTAGAAAAATACAAGCCAAGTTTAGTAATTATTGATTCAATTCAAACAATGTTGTTCAAAGAGATCGGGTCTGAAGCGGGGAGTGTTAACCAGGTTCGAGCTTGTACGGCTAAATTAAGAGAGCTGGCTAAAGAAATTAAGGCGACTGTTTTGATTGTCGGGCACGTTACTAAAGAGGGAACAGTTGCCGGGCCAAAAACTCTAGAACATTTAGTTGATGTCGTCTTGTATCTTGAAGGTGACCCTCATCATCATTTTCGATTTTTACGGGCAGTAAAAAACCGTTTTGGCTCAACTAATGAAGTTGGGGTATTTGATATGCAGGCCCAAGGGTTGGTAGAGGTAGAAAATCCTTCAGAAGTTTTTTTAGCTAACCGAGACCTAAAAGTCAGTGGCTCAGTAATAGTTCCAGTTATTGAAGGAAGTAGATCTTTTTTAATCGAAATTCAGGCTCTGGTTCCTCGAACTTCTTTTGGCTATCCCCAGAGAAAGTCGACTGGTTTTGATTTAAATCGCTTGGGGCTTTTAATTGCTGTATTAACCAAACGTTGTGGTTTAAATTTAGCTAATCAAGATATTCATGTTAACATTGTTGGCGGGCTCCAGGTTAGTGAACCGGCTGTAGACTTAGGCGTTGGCTTAGCTATTGCCTCGGCTTTTAAAAATAAACCAATTAGCCCTGAAACAGTAGCTTTTGGTGAAGTTGGCTTAGTTGGTGAAATTAGAGGAGTTCAAAGGGCTAAAAAAAGAATTAAAGAAGCTAATAAAATGGGCTTTCAGAATATTATTTGTCCCCGGGACAAGAATTTTGGATTAAAAATTTACCCTCACACCAGGAATTCTGGCGCGAGGGTGAAAATTACTCAAGTTAAAAATTTAAGTGAAGCAATTAAACAAGCAATCGGCTAAAAGATAATAGTTAAATTACTCCAGATGGGTTATTTGAGTTAGCTCATCTATTTTATTTTTGAGTAAAGGATATTCTTTTAAATCTAATCCTTGTTGGAAGATTTGTTGTCCTGCTTGTTGAACTTGTTTGATAATTTCAACATCAGAGAGCTTGGCTATTCTTAGGTTAGCTAAAAATCCAGATTGTCCGGTGCCGAAAATTTCACCTGGACCGCGGAGCTGAAGATCTTTTTCTGCCAATTCAAAACCATTTTTAGCTGTTAATAATGCCTGAAGTCTTTTTTTTGTTTTTCCTGCCTCGCCGGTAGGCGGGTCTCCTTTGCTTTCTAAAAATAGAAAGCAATAAGACTGATGTTGGCTTCGACCAATCCGGCCACGAAGTTGATAGAGTTGAGCCAAACCAAAACGCTCAGCTCCTTCAATAATCATTATAGAGGCATTAGGGACGTCAATCCCTACCTCAACAACTGTGGTGGAGATTAGAATATTAATTTTATTCTCAATAAAGTCTTTCATAATCTTTCCTTTTTGATTAGTCTTTAGCTTTCCATGGAGTAGGGCAACTTCAAAATCAGGGAAAATTTTTTCAGATAGTTTTTTGAATTCTTCTTTAACTGATTTGACGCCTAATTTATCCGAAGGATCAATTAAGGGGCAGGTAATAAAGATTTGGTGGCCTTTTTTGATTTCTGTTTTAATAAATTGATAAACATCTTTTATTTTCTCTGGCCCAACTATTTTAGTAATCACTTTTTTCCGACCGGGTGGAAGCTGGTCAATAATAGATAAATCAAGATCGCCGTATAAGGTTAGAGCGACTGAGCGGGGAATAGGGGTGGCAGTCATAGAAAGGAAATGAGGAGAATGAATTGTTGATTGTTGGATTAAGGCGGAGCGCTGTTTAACGCCAAAGCGATGTTGTTCATCAATAATAGCCAGGCCTAGGTTTTTAAATTTAATTTTTTCCTGGATTAAAGCATGGGTGCCAATAATCAGGTCAATTTTTCCTAATGATATTTGTTTTAATAATTCTGATTTTTTAATCTTTTTACTTTTATTTGTTTTAATGTTTTCTCTGGTCAGGAGGGCAATTCTAAAATTTTTAAACTCCGTTAGAGAGTTCTTCTTTAGCGGGGTAAACAATTCAGTGATATTTTTAAAATGTTGTTCAGCTAAAATCTCTGTTGGTGCCATATAAGCAACCTGATAATGATTAAGAATAGTATTAAGAATGGCAATCACTGCTACAATTGTTTTACCGCTGCCCACATCACCTTCTAAAAGACGATTCATTGGTGAGTTTTTGCCTAAATCATTAATAATTTCCCAAGAAGATTTTCTTTGGGGGTCAGTTAATTTAAAAGGCAAACTTTTAACAAACTTTTTTGTTTTTTCCAGTTCAAATTTAATTAAAGGAGCAGTTCGGCTTTTTATTTTTTGGCGAATTAATTGATTTCTAACTTGAATTAGAAATAGTTCATCAAATTTTAAACGATGAATTGATTTTTCCAACCACTTCTTATTTTGAGGAAAGTGGATTTGTTCTAGGGCAAAACAAAGACTAGTCAAATTATATTTTATCCTGATTGTTCTTGGCAACCAGTCTTGTATTTCTTGGATTACAGGCAAGGTTTGGCGGATTAAAAAGCGAATTTGTTTTTGGCTTAAATTAGAAGTGGTTGAATAAATAGGCACTAGTCGGCCAGTGTGAATTGGGCTCTTGTCTTTATAGAGTTCATAAGAAGGGTTTGTTAATTGAAGACCATAATAATCATCATAATCAATTTTGCCCGCTAAATAGACTTGTTGACCTGATTTAAGGGCTTTGGTTAAAAATGGTTGGTTAAACCAAATTACTTTTATAGAATCAGTTTGGTCAGAAACAATTGCTTCAGTGATAACCATTTTTTTTCTTGGTGAGCGGTGATTAGCAATTAAATTAATTTTTGCTTTAATTGTTCCTGATTTTTTTGCTTTTAAATCTTTAATACTCAAGATTTTACTGTAATCATCGTAGCGAAAAGGATAATGAGACAATAAATCCCCAGCTGTCTTTATGTCTAGCTTTTCCATTTGTTTAGCTGTTGTTTTACCAACCTGGGTAAGTTCTGATATAGGGGTTTTAAGGGTAATCATAGTAAATCATTTTAACATTATAACATTTTAACATTATAACATTTTAACAATAATAAAAAAAGACTGAGTTTGACTTTTTGCCAGAATTGAATATAATATTATTAAATTGGAGAGG
>CAZXPA010000037.1:0-6867 GCA_964642485.1 uncultured Gammaproteobacteria bacterium | reverse complement strand
CGTAGAGCTTTCTGCCCTGATACGTACCTCCTTTTCTTATGTTTTAAAATAAAGGGTGAAAAGATCTATAATTTAGTTCTTTTTGAAATTATGACAGATTTTAAAAATTTGTCAACCCCATTTTTTTTCCACCTCTTTTCAAGCTAAAAATAGAGAATTTTAAGGTTGTTTTCCTTGTTGCTTAACCCACAACAATTTTTTCTTAAAAATATTAATTTTAAAATATAAGTTTTAAAAAATATAAGTTTAAAGATATCAACAAAAACGAAAAGGCGTAATTTTATTGCGGTCGCAATTATTGTACGTCTTTTTATCTACCAACTGCATTATCTACCAACTGCATTATCTACCAACTACATATTAAGTCTACTAAAGTTCAAAATATCTTCTTAAGTTTTCATCTCCCTCTATTTTTGCCACCTCTAAAAATTTCAGATTTTCCTTGCTTAAATTAAAAAATTCTCGCAAAAGTTTTATTTCCTTCTGGCAAGAATACGGATAAGCCCAAACACTCTTTTGAAGAGGATAAAAATTTAATTCTTTCAATTTCCCTCGAAAAGCCTCTCTTTTAATACGAGTATTCTCAGGAATATCAAAAATTACCACTCGCCACTTTTTGTCCCATTTTCTTGGTGATTTAATAGAAAGACTATTAATTTGATATTTACCCGCTCTTTTTTCTCCTTTTTTAGTAAGAGAAATATAGATCTGTTTATTCCGTTTTTCTATTCTAATCATCCCCCTCCTTTTAAGATAGTAAAACGTGTCACGAATTTTTTTCTTTTCTCCTAAAATAGGTTTCCCTGTTAATAAATTTTCATAAACTTTTATCCAAAAATGTGGAGATTGAGCAGCAATAAGAAATGCCCCTCCTATTAATAATTTTTTTAAAATCTCTTGGGAAAGTTTGCTTTTTGATTTTGCCATATATTTAAATTATTTTAATATCTTTAACTTCAGCTTAAGGAAAAAGCGTAATTTTATTGCGGTCGCAATTATTTTACGCGGTTCACTCTATTTTTATTATATTTAATCTGAAAAGAAAAGCAAGATAACACCTCAATTCATAATCTATTTGACTAGGGGGCTGTTCCCTCAAAATTGCCTCCTTGTGTCTCAAATTATTTTATGCCCTAATTTACTCCGGATTTTGAACTTGTTTTATTTGCTGTTTTATGGTAGAATATATATATGAAAAAGAAGATGGTCAAAAGACAAACTAAGAAGATAAAGGCTAAAACAAGGCCGAAATCAAAGAGAGTCGCTGTTAAAAAAAAGAAAAAATCTAAAAAGACTGAAGATTACCGGGCTAAACAAATCACTGTACTTGAGGGTCTGGCTCCAGTTAAACGGCGGCCGGCCATGTATATTGGTTCAACTGGTTCTCGGGGTTTACATCATATGATTTTTGAGTGTGTTGATAATTTTATCGATGAAGCAATTTGTGGATATTGTACCGAGGGTTTGGTTGAACTCTTGCCTGAGGGTAAGGTCAGGGTTAGTGACAATGGCCGAGGAATTCCAGTTGATATTCATAAGCCCACTGGTCGGTCCGCTCTTGAAGTAGTGATGACTAAATTACATGCTGGAGCTAAGTTTGGACAAGGGGTTTATCGAGTCTCAGGCGGGCTTCATGGCGTTGGTGTTTCAGTGGTCAATGCCTTGTCCTCTTACCTTAAAGCTGAAGTTAAACGTGATGGAAAATTATGGGCCCAGGAATACAAAAAGGGCAAACCATTAAAAAAGGTTAAAGCCATTGGTCCAGCCCGAGGGACAGGAACAACTATTACTTTTCAGCCAGATTCAGAAGTATTTGATAAAATTGATTTTGATTGGCAAACTATTATTTCTCACCTTCGCCAGCAGGCTTATTTAACCCAAGGGATAAAGATTAAGATTGTTGATAAAAGAGAACCCGAGTCAAACAAATCATATACTTTTTATTTCGAGGGTGGCATTTGTTCTTTTGTTCGCTATTTAAACCGGACTAATCAGCCACGGCAGGCAAATATTTTTTACACCAAAAAACAAGCTAACAATATTTTTGTTGAGATTTCCCTTCAATACACGGATGATTACAAAGAAACCTTATTAGGTTTTGCTAATAATATTCATACCTCTGAAGGGGGGATGCATGTTGTTGGTTTTCGCACAGCTTTAACTAGAACCATAAATAACTTTGCCAGAGAGAAACAATATTTAAAAGAAAAAGACAATAATTTAACTGGCGATGATGTTCGGGAGGGGTTAACTACGGTGGTTAGTGTTCGCTTGGTTGATCCTCAGTTTGAAGGGCAAACCAAGGCCAGATTAGGAAATAATGAAGCTCGGTCAGCCGTTGATTCAGTTTTTTCCGCTGCTTTTAAGAATTTTTTAGAAGAACAGCCAAAAGATGCTGAAGCAATTATTAGAAAATGTATTTTAGCAGCTCAAGCTCGTCAAGCAGCAAGAACGGCGCGGGAAACAGTTTTAAGGAAAGGAGTTTTAGACAGCCTTTCTTTACCCGGTAAATTAGCTGATTGTTCTTCAAAAGATCCTGAAAAGAGCGAATTATATATCGTCGAAGGAGATTCAGCCGGAGGCTCATGTTTTTCTGGCGAAACAAAAATTGCTTTAACTGACGGAAGAAATTTAAGCTTTGAGGAATTAGTTAAAGAAGATAAAAAGGATAAGATAAATTATTGTTATACAATTAAAAAGGATGGAACAGTTGGTATAGAGCAAATTAAACATCCGAGAAAAACAAGAAGTGATACAGAAGTGATAAAAGTTATTCTTGATGATAATAAGGAGGTTATATGTACCCCGGATCATTTATTTATGTTAAGAGATGGCTCTTATAAAAAAGTTAAAGATCTTACGTCAACGGATTCTCTAATGCCTTTAAAACGAAAATTATCTGAAATCGATAAAAGAGTTACGATTAAAGGATATGAAATGGTCTATGATGTTCGCAAGAGGTGGTGGATATTTACACATCTTTTGGCTGATCATTATAATTTAGATAAAGGTGTTTATTCTGAAAAGGATGGTGATTGTAGACACCATATTGATTTTAATAAATTGAATAATAATCCTGATAATTTAGAAAGAATGCTAAAACAAGAACACCTTATATATCACACTAAAATTTTAGAAAAAACGCTTCATAGTGAAGAGATTAAAGAAAAATCAAGAAAAGCACATCAACGAAAAGAATATAAAGAGAAAATTAGTCAGATTATGAGTACTCCAGAAATGAGAGAAATGTTAAGTAAAAGAGCTAAAAAACAGTGGGATAACGAAGAATATAAGCAGTATATGACCAAAAAATTTCTTGAATTTTATAAAAGGAATAAAGAGTATCGCGAAGAGAATAATAAGCGACTCTACAAGAATCAAAAACAGTATTGGTCTAAGAAAGAAAACAGAAAGAAGCAGGCAGAAAGAGTTAAGAGATTTTATCAGGAGCATCCAGAAGCCAAAGAACGCAACTCTTTAAAGGCGAAATTACAATGGCGGGATACTGAATTACTTGCTTGGCGGAGTCAGAAAACAAAAGAACAATGGACCCCGGAGTTCCGAGTTAAAAGAAAAAAGGCCTATAATAAAGCCTATCAAGAAAAAGCCCTGAAGCTAATGCGAGAGATTTTTGAAAAGTATGGAAATCTTGATAAAGAAAAATATAATCAGGAAAGGTTGAGGATAAATGATAAAAGTATTTTAAAATATGATACTATTTGTCAAAAATTTTTTAGTAGTAACGAAGTAGCCCTAAAAGATGCGGTTGTTAATTATAATCATAAGATAAGAAAGATAGTAAAGTTAAAGGAAAGAATGGATGTGTATGATCTTGAAGTCGAAGAAACACATAATTTTGCCCTTGCGAGCGGCATTTTTGTCCATAATTGTAAAATGGGACGGGACAGAATCTATCAGGCAATTTTACCCTTAAAGGGCAAGATTCTTAATGTGGAGAGAGCAAGGTTAGATAAAATCTTGGCTAATCAAGAATTAAAATCCTTGATTATTGCTTTAGGGACAAACATTGGTGAACAATTTGATATTGACAAACTACGTTATCATAAAATTATTATAACGACGGACAGTGACACGGATGGCCGACATATTACAACTCTTTTATTAACCTTTTTTTACCGTTATTTTCCAGAACTGATTAAACGCGGCTATATTTACGTTGCTCAACCCCCTTTGTATCGAATTCAAAAAGGAAAGGAGACAACTTATGTTTATTCTGATGAGGAAAAAGAAAAATTTTTGAGTAAGATAAAAAAGACCAAGATTAAAGGGTTTAAAGTTAAAGAAATAGGTAAAGAGGCGGAATTAGAAAAAGGAAAGATAACCGGGGTAAGTATTCAGAGATACAAAGGGTTAGGGGAGATGAATCCAGAGGAGCTTTTTAAAACAACTATGGACCCGGCTCAAAGGACTTTAAAGAAAGTTGGGGTGAGGGATGCAACTAAAACTGATGAAATTTTTGAGATTCTAATGGGGCGAGATGTTGGCTCACGGAAAAGATTTATCCAGACTCACGCTAAAGGAGTTAAAAATTTAGATGTCTAGACTGATTATTGATAGTTGATTGTTGATTGCCAATCAATAATTTTAAAAGCTCTTTATTTATTTTTCTAACAATTAGCAATCAGCAGTTAACAATTCGTGCTTGTGTTTTTTCAGGGAATATGTTATTATTGTAAATAACAAGGACCTGAGGGGTCTTTTTTAGAAATTGATTATGTTTAAAAGATTAACCAACTATATTAAAAACTCTGTTATTGAGCTTAAAAAAGTAAGTTGGCCGACTAAAAAGCAGGCAGTACGACACACTTTTTTGGTTGTTGCCATTAGTTTAGCTGTTGCCGCTTTTTTAGGCTTAATAGATTTTTTTCTGACAAAGGTTTTACAGTTAGCAATTTAGTAAGCGACTATGCCTAAACAAATACAAAAAGAAGGTCGGTGTTGGTATGCTATCCATGTTTACTCTGGTTATGAAGAAAATGTAGCGGAAAATCTTCGCCAGCGGGTTGACTCAATGGATATGGGGGATAAGATTTTTAATATTTTAGTTCCCACTGAGAAAAGAATAAAAATAAGAAATGGCCGACGGCGAGTAATCAGGGAAAAGATTTTCCCAGGCTATGTTTTAGTGGAAATGATTGTCACTGATGATTCTTGGTATATCGTTAGAAATACCCCTAATGTCACTGGCTTTATTGGTTCTGGGACTACTCCAATTTCTTTAGCTGAAGAAGAAATAAAGGCGATTCAAAAAAGAATGGGGGTTGAAGAGCCTAAATACAAGATTGATATTAACCTTAATGCCCCGGTCCGAATAATTGATGGGCCATTTAAGGGCTTTGAAGGTAAGGTTTCAAAAATAGATGAAGAAAGGGGGCGGGTAAAGGTTTTAATTTCTGTTTTTGGTCGTGATACCCCAGTTGAGATGGACTTTTTGCAGATTAAAAAACTATAGTGTTATGAAAAAAGTAAAAACTATAATTAAACTTCAAATTCCAGCCGGGCAGGCAAACCCAGCTCCGCCAGTTGGCCCTGCTTTAGGTCAGCATGGACTTAATATTGCTGAGTTTTGCAAGCAGTTCAATGACCGGACCCAAAAACAAATAGGCAATGTTATCCCAGTGGAGATTATTGTTTATGAAGATAGAACCTATTCTTTTACTTTAAAATCTCCTTTAACAGCAGATTTACTTAAAAAAGCGGCTGGCATTGAAAAAGGTTCAGGTCGTCCTCTTCAGGAAAAAGTTGGCAAAATACCCAGGGAGAAAATTAAAGAAGTTGCTAAAATTAAATTACCAGATTTAAACACTGATAACCTTGATCGAGCAGTAAAAATTGTTGAGGGAACTGCCAGACAAATGGGTTTGGAAATTGAAGACTAAAAACTAAAAAGGATAGTAATACGAATCTACAAATGCATTCGAATACAACGAATAAGAAAATAGTAATTCGCATGTGCGCATTCGTAGTGCGCTATTCGCATACTATTTGCAGCATTCGCATATATTCGTAGATTCGAATTATTAAGCGAAGCGCCTATGCGTAGTAAAAAATATCAGAAAGCTAAAAGGCAAATCAATCAAACCAAAATTTATACTTTAGATGAAGCCCTGGATTTTATTAAGTCCAATTCTCTGACTAAGTTTGATGAGACAATTGAGATTCATGTCCGGCTTGGGATTGACGCTCGAAAAACAGAGCAGCAGGTTAGGGGAGTAGTGATTTTACCTCAAGGGGCAATTAAAAAGAAAAAGATTGCTGTTTTTGTTACTTCCTCTAAAATAAAAGAAGCTAAAGAAGCCGGGGCTGATTTAGTTGGTGGCGAAGAATTGATTGAAGAGATTAAAACAAGCGGTAGATGCAATTTTGATGTGGCAATTGCTGAACCAGAATTAATGAGGAACCTGGCTCAGGTTGCTAAAATTCTAGGGCCAAAAGGTTTAATGCCTAACCCTAAATCTGGGACAGTAACAACTGAGATTAAAAAAACAATTTCTGAACTTCAGAAAGGCAAGATTACTTTTAAGAATGATGCTGGCGGGAACCTCCATCAAGCAGTTGGCAGAGTTTCTTGGTCAAAAGAGAAGATTAAAGATAATATTGAGGCTTTTTTAACAGCAGTAAAAAAAACTAAGCCAGCTGGAGTTAAAGGAGCCTTTATTAAAAGTATTATTTTAGCTTCAACTATGGGCCCCGGGATAAAGGTCCAACTCTAAATTTATATATAAGAGCCATAAATTTAAATTTATGAAAAAAGGTAAATTTATTGTCTTAGAGGGCACTGATGGTTCAGGTAAGGCGGCTCAATTTGGTCAATTGTTTAAAAGACTAAAGAAACAAAGAATTGAG
>CAZXPA010000036.1:0-7021 GCA_964642485.1 uncultured Gammaproteobacteria bacterium | reverse complement strand
AATAGATAGAATAATTAGAATGGGTTTTACTGATACTTTTCGTCAGTTTAATCAGCAAGGAGATCATTATACTTGGTGATTAAACTGACGAAAAGTATCAGTAAAACCCATTCTAATTATTCTATCTATTTGCTTTCTTTCCTTTGGAGTAAACATGGTGTTGTTTTGATTTTGTTTTGGCCGAGTTAAGTCAATCTCTTGATGAGCAATATTAAAATCTCCAATCAGAATAATGTTTTTACTCTTAAGCTTTTTTAAATAATTAAAAAGATGCTGATACACCTTTAACTTATAATCTAAATTTTCTTTTTGTCGACCTCCATGAGGTAGATAAACATTAATTAAATTAAACCCCGGGTATTTTAGATTAAGTATTCGGCCTTCTTGGTCAAATCTCCTCATTCCTAATTTATATTCTACTCTTAAAGGCTTTTTTTGAGTATAAACAACCACTCCAGCGTAGCCCTTTTTTTGGGCAGTATTGAAATAAGCATGAAAACCTTGAAAGTTAACTAAATTAGAGGGTAATTGTTCTGGCCGAGCTCTTATCTCCTGCAAACAAACAATATCAGCCTTGGATTTTTTAAACCATTTTAAAAATCCTTTTTTCACCGCAGCTCTAATTCCATTAACATTCCAAGATATAATTTTCATAGATTTTATTTTTTTCTTTTATGATGAAAATAAATACTATGCTTAATTTTATTTTTTAAACAAAAATCTTCTATTTCTTCCTCTACTTTATTCCAATAATTGCTATTTGTAAAGTATATTTTTTTATACTTATTTAATAACTCTGGATAATTTATCTTTAAAAACTTTTTAACATTAGACCAATTACTTGGCCTGACATTAAGATTCTCAAACCAAATCTCATCTGCAAAATTCTGAACTTTTAAAATAATTTCTTTCCAATCAGTCAAAAATGGAAATAAAGGAGAAATAAAAATGAAAGTCTTAATTCCTTGTTTTTTTAATTCTTTTAAGGCTATTATTCGTTTCTCGGAAGTCATGGCCAGGGGCTCTATTTTCCTTCTAATCTCCTCGTCTAAACAAAACAATGAAAAACCCACCTCACAATTATTAAATCTTTTAATTAAATCTATATCTCTTAAAACTAAATCTGACTTGGTTAAAATACATAAATCAGGCTCTAAATCAATCAATTTAGGTAAAATCTTCCTCATTAACCTATATTTTTTCTCTGCAGGCTGATAAGGATCACAAACAGAAGAAATAAAAATAGATTTATGCTTGTATTTCATAGTTTTAGGAACTAAATCTCCAGCATTAATCTTCACATCTAAAAATTTACCCCATGGCTCAACATGATTAGTAAATCTTTTCATAAACACGGCGTAACAATAAATACAACCATGAACACAACCTATATATGGATTAATAACAAAATCTGAACCAGGTAAGCCTGATTCAGAAATAATGGACTTTGCTTTAATCTCTTTTATTCGCATAATATATTTTATGGTGTTTGTTTTCTACCTAGGTTCAACCTGGGCATTTTACTGGGCGACTTCGAGATAATAACGATGGCAACGACGAAGCACTAAATTAAACCTTCATCAATAAGCATCTGTTTATGGTCAAAAGCAAGATCCATTTTTTTAATTTCTTCTAAAGAAAACCATTTGGCATCTAAAGCATCACTACCGGCCTCAAGTCTTCCCCCAATGACTTTACAAATATGGGGCAAACAAATCATGGTTTTAGTTGGATGCCTCCCCTTCTTATCATAGTATCTGCCAATAAATTTAATAACTTCGATATCAAGATTTGTTTCCTCTTTTGCTTCTCTAATTACTGTTTCTTTAATTTCTTCCCCCCAATCTACTACACCAGAAACAAAACCCCATATTCCATGATATGTTTTTGATCCTCTTTTTATTAAAAGAATTTTTGTTTTGTTCTCATTTAAAATAATTGCATCAATACCAATCCAAGGATGATCTTTTTGTTTCATATGATTAAATAAATGCTTATGATTATATAAATATTCTTGTGAGGTAAATTTGCCTTTTCAGGCAAACTTGGCTGGGAGGGATGGATTCGAACCATCATGCCATGGTCCAGGGCCATGTATCCTGCCATTAGATGACCTCCCAACATTAATCCTCACAAATCTTTAAAACAGCTAATTCTAAGGGCAACTGGGGTATCTCACTGTAGCCAAACTGGGTTTTAGTCTGGATAAACTCCTCAATAATCTTTACTAATTGCTTAATCTCTACTTTTTTGCTCAAATCCTTAATTTTTTTCTGAGTTAAATCATCCTGCTGCCAGTATAAGTCATCATTAATTGCCTCAACCTTAGTTAAAATTATTTTCCTTAAAAACTCTATCAAATCTGTAACAAACTGCTCTAAATTGACCCCTTCACTGATTAATTGATTAACCATTTTAATTGCTTGGGTGTCATCTTTTTTAAAAATTAACTCCAGAAATTCAATAATTAAATTTGTCTGAGTTGGCGGAATAACCAAAGTTGCCTCTTCAAAAGTAATTTCTTTACTATCTAAGGCTAAAATCTGATTAAGTAAACTCTCAGCATCTCTAACACAACCCTCAGAGCGAACAGCAATGGTCTTTAATATCTTGTCATCAACCTTAATTTTTTCTGCCTTAACAATCTTTTCTAATCTTTTAACAATTTTATTCAAATCAACCTTGGCAAAATCAAACCTTTGACATCTGGAAACGATGGTTTCTGGTAATTTATGAATCTCAGTAGTTGCTAAGATGAATATAACATATTCAGGTGGTTCTTCTAAGGTCTTTAAAAGAGCATTAAAAGCAGAAATAGAAAGCTGATGACATTCATCTATAACAAAAATTTTGTACTCCCCAATGGTTGGTGGAATCCTTGAATAAGCAATAATATTTTCTCTAACATTATCAACCCCAGTTTGGGAAGCCGCATCTAACTCAATTAAATCTAAAAACCTGCCTCTGATAACATCAAGACAAGGCGGACATTGATTACAAGGCTCTGACTGGCCTTCTCTTCTTTTCTGACAATTAACAGCCTTGGCCATTAACCTGGCTACTGTCGTTTTTCCGAGGCCGCGAGGCCCAGTAAATAAATAAGCATGAGCAACCTTATTTGTCTTAATCTCATTTTCTAAAATGCGGACAATGTTGTTTTGTCCGATTACTTCGCTAAAAGTTTGTGGTCTGTATTTACGGTAGATAACCATAATTAAAATGTTTCATTACTTGGCTTAAAAATTCTTTTTGCCCTGGCTTGAATCTCAGCCTCGATGCTCGACCTGCTCTTGCCATATCTTAACCGAGACAATTCCTTAATAATTCTTCCGACTTCTGGATTAGTTGGTAAAACCCCTGGCACTTGATCAAAACCAACTGTAGCCATGTTAAAACCCGGAGGATTAGCATTATCAACTAAAAGTTTAACAAAAGCATTATATTTAGACATATTTAAGAAATCATATTCATTAAATACTGGTTCAAATTCCTTGGTCAAGACTTCAGCATCATCAACCCCAATTCTAAAGGCCACTTTTGTCCCGACATTGCCAAAAATGGAATCTTTGAACTTGGTGTCCCCGGCTTTAACTAATTGACCAATGTATTGATGAGCCATGGTTAAACATAAACGATATTTCCTGGCTTCAGACAAGATAATCTGCATACTCTCAGTTAAGAAATTCTGAAACTCATCAATGTATAAATAAAAATCTTTTCTTTGTTCTTCAGGCATATCTCCTCGAGCCAAAGCAGCCATTAAAATCTTACCAATTATAATCATGCCGAGTAAATAAGCATTATTATCCCCTATTTTCCCTTTTGACAACTTGGCTAAGATAATCTTTTTATTATCCATCGCTTCTCTAAAATTCAGACTACTTTTTTGCCGAGAAATAATTGGCCGCATAAACTCATTAGTCAAAAACGGAGTTAACTTACTGGTAATGTATGGAACCATGTTTTGTAAAGAAGCTTCACCACCAGCTTTTAAAGCTTGTTCTTCCCAAAACTCCTTTACTATAGGTGTTTGACATTTTGATAATTTGTATTTTCTAAAATCATCATTAGCTAAAACTTTGGGCACTTCTAACAAGGTCGAACCTGATTCTGGGTCATCCATAATCAAATGACAAGCATTTTTAAAATATTGCTCAAACATCGGCCCGCCAGTTGCTCTTAAATCATAAAGCTTGTCAAAGATATTCATTATTTCATTAATCACAAAGGTTTTTTGTTCAGGAGTATCATACTCAAGCATATTCAAACCCAAAGGTCTTTCTAGATCACCCGGGTCAAATAAGACAACGTCTTCAGCCCTGCTTTTAGGAATTCTTTCTAAGATATGGTTAATGGCATCTCCATGAGGATCTATAAAACAAACTCCTTCACCATTAGCAATATCTTGCATGGCCAGACCTTCAGCAAACCATGATTTCCCGGTTCCTGTCATACCAATAATATACATATGCCTTCTTCGGTCCTTACGTTTAATTCTGATTTCTCTTTTTTCTCCGCGATAAATATTATAACCCAGGAACAATCCTTCTCTGGGAATATCAATTGGCGCTGGAGCTTTTTTAGCCATCAGCCATCTAATATTAGGGGTTTCCGTAGTTGATAAAGGGAAATGGAAAATACTGGTCATTTCTTCAGTATTTAAAATAAAAGATTTTTTCTCATCAAAATTCCGGTAAATAAAATTCTCAATAATTTTACTCCTTTTCCCTTTAGCTATCTTAAACCCATTGCCATATTCATAGCCAGTATATTGAGCAAAAGTATTAACAATATTATCTAAATAGTGTTGAGCTGTTTGGCCATCTTTAGCCGAAACCACAATCCTGAGATTAACGTCAAAACCAGCTTTATTTGCTTTCTCCTCTAATAACTTAATTATTTCCTGCTCCATTGGTGAAAGCTGGCGAGGCTTTTTTTCTAAAGCAGCTGTCTCATCTTTTTTGGGCTTTGAAGTAATGAACTCAGAAAGCCCTTTAAAAAACCTGGGCAATCCTCCGGTTACTGATTTAAGGGCGTCCGGCAAGCTTTTGCCCTGCTGCATTTCTGAAGCCACTTTAGCCCCAAAATGACGCCAGCCTGGTTTGGCTGAGCGAGCAGTAATTTGAATAGCCGCCGCATCACCTTCGGCAAACCGGCTTAAAGAATTAGTAATTGCATTTAAAGTATCTGTTTCCATTTTAAGGTAAGTTTTAATTGAAAACATTGAGTGATTTCTTAATTTAAGATTCGTGCTGACAATTTCCCCATGAGGCAAGAATATATTATAGTCCTCTACTTCCTCAATCTGAGCTGCAGGATATTGGGCATGAATCTGTTGTTCAAAAAATTGTTGTGAAGACCTGGGAACCACAGCATAAAAAGAAATAATCCCTTGTTTATCAGAAACAATTTCAAAAGAAAAATGATCTGAGCGGCCAGAAAACCAAGCTTTCCAGCCCTTTTGTGATTTTAAACCACCAAGATTATCAAAAAGATTCTCTGTTGGTAATAACATCTCTTTAACTGTCTTTTTCTGGTCTTCTTTTTTAGGGACTTCTTTGGGTAGGGTAATTAAGAGAATAGCATTTTGAAAAGAAAACTTAAACTTTGAAGCTCGTCTTAAATATTTTTTAAGAAAAAATAGGCTTAAAAAGCCAATAACTATAATTAAAACAATAAACCAAAACCAGGGACTGGCCAATAATCCTTGACTTTGTTCGCGAACGGCCCCGCCAACATCTATATATGAAGTATCTAACCCTTGTATTTCCATAAAATTTTTTGTTATTGATTAATCTTTTTTTTCTCTTTTTTAGCTAAAGCTAGGATCTTGCCTGTTTTTAGCTTTATCTCCTGCTCTAAAAAGAATTTATTAACTCCGGGAATAATTAACAACCATCTCTTAATCAAATCGACTATTTTATGGACTATAATTTTTGCTTGAGAAACAATTTTTTCTATTTGCGAAGCAGTTTCTTCTCCTTTTTGTCTAAACTCTTGCTTTAGATCGTCAGGTAAACTTTGATAAGTTTGCTCTAAACCCTCAGAAAGAATGCCTTCTATTTCCTTAAGAGTTGCGCTTTTCTTTTTAACTAAATCAGGTACCACCTTAGGCGGAGCTGTTGGTGGAGCTTTTTTAACTGTTTTAAGCACTGGCTCAACTTTTTCCTTACCAGTAATTTTAGCTTCAGCTTCTTTAACTTCTGGAGTTGGCGGGGCTTCAACCTGAGGCTCAACTGGCTTTTCTTGAGGAGGTTGTTCAGGAGAAGTTGGTTGTTCGCTTGTTTCTTCAGTCATGTTTTTCTAATTAAATTAAATGCCTTTCATTTTGCATTTTTTTAAAATATCTGCTAGTTGCTTCACTCGCTTTTCCGTTCTCTGAAGGAAAAAGATTCTCAAATTCATTCGGCGGAACCTTGTAAAAATGATATAAAAATCTATTAAAAGCTTCGTCATGAGGTTCAATCATATAAGGACCGCTCACCTCATCAATCCCGTCCTGGACTGCTTGTTTCACACATGCTTCAGTGATTTTTCTTAAGCCAACCCCTTCAATATTACTTAATTTTATTCCACAGCTTCTTTCTATTGTCTCCCTGATCTGTTGAAAGCATCTAAAAATCTCTTCTTTAGTTTCAAATGTCCTTAAAAACCTCTCTTTTTCTACTTTGGCCATATCCCTTAAACCAATCTTTTTTAAAAAGATTTGCCTTTCAAAATCACCCATAAATTACTTTTATTTAAAAATAGACAATAAATTAACCTTAATTTAAGGATAACAAGTTAAACCTGTTTTGTCAAAAAAATAAGAAGATATTATTTAATATATAGAAAAAGGAGAACGGTTCTCCGCAAATTTTCTATTTCTATTTTATTATTTTGAAATAATTCTGTCAACAAGTCCCTGACAAACTAATAAATCTCTACTTTTATAAAAATAGCCCCGAGGGGAATCGAACCCCTATTACATGATCGAGAATCATGCGTCCTAACCGTTAGACGACAGGGCCACAATAACAAC
>CAZXPA010000035.1:0-7160 GCA_964642485.1 uncultured Gammaproteobacteria bacterium | reverse complement strand
AGAACCGTCCCCTTTTACTTTTACTATGCGTGAAAAAAGAACCATAACAGTATGACGAAAATTCAATTACAAAAATTTATTAAATGGCTTCAAAAAGAGGGTTATTCTGTTATTGGACCAGTCAAAACCAGCAAACAAATTTTAATTAAAGAAATTTTAAAGCCCCAAGAACTTGATCTATCAGGCCGCCTACCATTATATTCTTTTAAAAAGTACTTTATCCCCTCTTGTGAGATTTTATTCAAATATAAAGATAGGCAATTCGAATCAGAGTTCGCCTTAAAAAAACAGGCACTTGTTGGCATAAGCATTTTTGATTTAAAAGCTGTTCTTCTTTATGACCATGTTTTTGAAAAAGATCCATATTATCAAGCTCGACTCAGAAATACTTTAATCATAGGACAAGTTAAAATGCCGCTTCTAACCGCGCGGACCTTTCAAGTTTGGCAGGAAAAATACGAGGAGGACGTTTTAGAACATCTACAATTTGATATTTTTTTGGGTCAACAAAAAAAGAAAACTAAAGGTATGGAATTTAGGATTTTTACTGGCTCGCAAAAAGGCCAGCGAGTTTTAAGTGAATTTGGTTATAAAAACTATGAACACATTCAATTTGCCGGCCCAATTAAAGAAGAAGGGATTGATCCACAAGTGCTAGAAGTAAAAATTAAAATGTCTAGATTTTTTAAATCTGCACTTTGGAAGAAATTAGGAAAAATTTGTATTGAATGTGGCAAATGTAGCATTGTTTGTCCAACCTGCTTTTGTTTTGATATGGTAGATTGCCCGGATCTAAAAGATGGACAAGGGATTAGGACTAGATATTGGGCCTCTTGTTTTTACGATGAGTTTTCTGAAGTCGCTGACGGACATAAGTTTTTAAGCACCACCGCTGAAAGAATTTATAACTGGTACTGGCATAAATTTGTTCGTATCCCTGATGAATATAGTTTTCCGGGATGCACTGGCTGTAGTCGATGCTCAATGGTTTGTCCGGCTGGCATTGATATTTGTCAGGTGCTTTCAGAAATAAAGGGCAAAAAGAAAGGAGAAGCAGAGGTATGTGAACAATTATGAGAAATCCTTATCAGCCTAAAATTGCTATTATTAAAAAGATCAAGCTCCAGGCAGCTGGAGTGAAACTTTTTACTCTAAGTTTTAAAAATAAAAAGGACCAATTAGAATTTACTCCTGGTCAATTTATTGAAGTTGGCGTACAGGGTTTTGGTGAGGCGCCCTTTGCTATTTGTTCGTCTCCTCAAGAAGCTGATTTTCAAGTTTGTGTTCGTCAGGTCGGCAGCCTAACCTCTAGGTTACATACTCTAAGAGTCAAAGACCTTATTACAGTCAGAGGTCCTTATGGTAATGGATTCCCGCAGATAAAAGATAAAAATCTACTTTTAATCGCTGGCGGGTTAGGAATTATCCCCCTTCGGCCTTTGATTCTTTCGGCCGTCAAAAGGCCCGCCTGCGAGCAGGCAGGAAGAGCAAAGAAAATACAAATCTTTTATGGAGCCCGCAGTATTAAAGAACTTTTGTTTAGAGATGAATATAAAGCCTGGCAGAAATCTGTTGATTTAGCGCGCACCCTAGATAAAGGAGCTTCTACCTGGAAGGGCCGGGTAGGCTTAATCACCACTTTATTTGATGATATAAGAATAATAGATAATGCAGTCGCGATAGTTTGCGGACCACAGATAATGTACAAATTTGTTATCCAGAAATTAAAAGAGAGCAAATTTGCTGATACTGACATTTTTTTCTCTTTAGAGAGAAAAATGTATTGTGGTTTTGGTGTCTGTCAGCACTGCGCCATTGGTTCTAAATATGTTTGTGAAGACGGACCAGTATTCAATTATGATGAATTAAAAAACATTAGAGGAGCTATATAACCTTACTAAATTACTAATCTTTACTAATAGTACGAATGACGAATATCAATTATTAGTATAATCGGTATTAATTCGTACTTTCGTAAGGTCCTATGTGTTTAACTATTCCAGTAAAAATTATTAAAATAAATAAAAATAAAGCCGAGGTTCAACAAGGCCAGAATTCTTTAGAGATTGATGTTTCTTTACTGCTTCACATCAGGGTCGGGGATTATATTTTAGAACAATCTGGGTTTGCTATTCAAAAAATATCAAAAAAAGAGGCCTTAAAAACACTTAACCTGCTTAAGCAACACAATTATGATAAATGAGAAAAAGGGCCTTTTATTGGTTTTCACTACAGCTTTAATTAGCGGCTTTTCCATTTTTATTAACCGTTTTGGGGTTGAGGGAATTAATCCTTATATTTTTACTGGATTAAAAAATTTAGTAGTGGGGGTTCTTATTCTCTCTCTAATCTTATTTTTGAAAGAAAGAAAAAACCTTTTTAGGATAAAGACCAAACAGTGGCTAAATTTAGCTATTATTGGTTTAATCGGCGGTAGTATCCCTTTTCTGCTGTTTTTCAAAGGATTAACTTTAACCATGGCAGCTAAAGCTGGTTTTATTCACAAGACCTTATTTATTTATGTCAGTATTCTGGCAATTTTGTTTTTAAAAGAAAAAGTTAATAAAAGTCTAGTTTTTGGGTTAGCAAGCCTTTTAGTTGGTAATATTTTGTTTTTAAAAATAAAACCCCAGGGGCTTGGGACGGGAGATCTGTTAATTTTTTTAGCTACCATTTTTTGGGCAACGGAAGTTGTTATTTCTAAAAGACTTTTAAGAAATATGTCTGCTAGAATTGTGGCTTTCGGACGAATGTTTTTTGGTTCAATTTTTGTTATGCTATTCTTAATGGTGACTGGTCAAATACAATTAATTAGTCAGATAACCCTAATTCAGACTAGCTGGGTATTGGTTACCTCCTTATTTCTGTTAGGCTATGTTTTGACGTTTTATACCGGCCTTAAATATATTCCCGCATCGGTCGCTACTGCTATCTTAACCCTGGGAGCGCCGATCACCGTTTTATTAAGTGTTGTTTTTTTAGAAAAGAGTCTGATCTGGCAAGAAATTTTTGGCCTGGTTTTCATTATTCTGGGCCTGTATTCAATGATTAAATTATTAAAAGTCACTAATTTAAAAAATCGAAAATGGGCGATTTTAGAAAATTAATAAAAAGAATAGAGCAAGCCCGTCGTCTTGCTTTTCCAAAATTTGACAGAATTACTCTTAGTCCAAAAGCAGTACAAATTTTAGCTAATTTATTTCTAAATCCGGACTGCCGATCAGACATTGATTTAACTAAGTTTGCTAAAGACAAACCCGTTAAGCTTAATCAAATATCAGCCCACATCATCACTGCCGCTCCTAACACTTTAGCTAAATATGCTCAGGATCATTATAAAGTGAGGATTAGCGAAAGCGACATTTTAAAATGCTTTGCTTTAGATCATGCCAAGGCTATTCAAGAGAATCGTATTGACATTAAATTATCACCGAGTTACGGATTAGCGCATCTTCTAAATATTAGTCGGGTTATTAAAATTAAAGAGATTCAGGAGAAAAAATTTATTGATTTAGAAAAAAGAATTGGCGCTCATACAATAATTTTTAAAAATGTTTTAGTGCCTGATAATTTACAGGTTTTTAAAAATCAGGAAGTTTTTCACCACTTTGGTATAGTTGTTGCCGCGGCTAACACGCCAAGATTAATCAAATTGGTCGACAAAATAAAGAGAGAGCAGAAAAAAGAGTATTTTATTTATAAAATGAATCAAGGGGTGACTAAAGAAAGAAAGTTGATTATTAATACGCAAGATAAAGCTGATTTCCATGAAAATTTAATGGAAAAAATTATTGTCGGGAATAAAAAAATAAAGCCACCACAGCCCAATCTTAAAGACATAAGTAAAGGAAAAGTAATTTTCTCAAAATGAAAAACAATAAACCAAAAGTCGCTATTATTAATCTGACTTCCTGTTCTGGATGTTTGGTAGAGATTATTAATTTGGGGGAAAGATTGTTGGATATTTTAGAATATATTGAAATAGTTGATTTTCCTTTAGTCGAAGACAGAAAAGTGTTAGGTCAATATGATATTACTTTTATTGAGGGATCACCAATTACTAAAGAGAACATAGAAGATTTAAAAGGGATTCGCCAAAAAAGCAAATTTTTAATAGCTTTGGGAATCTGTGCCTGTATTGGCGGTATTCCGAAAATAAAAAATTATTACAACAAGGATAAATTAATAAAGACTGTTTATCAATCAGTAAAAAAAATTGACAATCCCTTAATCAAGCCTCTAAAGGAATATGTTAAAGTAGATTTTGAAATACCCGGTTGCCCGCCTGATAAAAATGAGATTTACTGGGTGATAAAAGAATTGTTAGCTGGAAAAATCCCAAAAATTCAGAGTCAGCCAGTTTGCTATGAATGCCAAATTAGAGAATATGAGTGTTTATTGCAAAAGGGTTTGCCCTGCCTGGGCCCTGTCATTTTAGGTGGGTGCGAAGCTATTTGTCTAAAAAGCGGGGAGCCTTGTGGGGGATGTCGGGGGCTGCTTTCCAATGCCAATGTAAAAAATTTTAAGAAACTCTTAAAAGAACAAAGGATGAGCGGCAAGAAATTAAACAGTCTTTTAGAAGGATTTGGGATAAGGGACCAATTTGAAAAATTATGCCAAGAAAAATAAAAAGAATTATCATTAATTATGTCGCTAAAAGTGAGGGGCATACTGGACTTGAAGCAACAATTATCAATGGAGAAGTATTAAGCGCCAGAATGGATGTTAAAGAAGGGGCTCGACTAATTGAGGGAATTTTAAAAGGTCGACGTATCGAAGAAGTACCAGTAATTACTGCCAGAATCTGCGGTGTTTGTCCGGTTGTCCATAATTTAACCGCGATTAAAGCATTAGAGGCCGCTTTAAGCTTAAAAGTTTCAAAGCCAATAATAATGTTGAGGGAATTAATGGATTATGGCCAGATTATCCAGAGTCATACTCTCCACATCTTTTTTCTGGCTTTATCTGATTATTTTGGCTTAGAGAATAGTTTAGATTTAGCTAAAGTTTATCCTCAAAGATTTAGAGATGTCATCAAGATACGTGACTTTGCTAATGAAATTATTGAGGTGATAGGCGGTCGAGCTATCCATCCCATCGCTAGTGTCATTGGTGGATTTATCAGGGTGCCGGACAAAAAAAGATTAAAAAAACTTCTAGCTACTCAACCAGAAATTTTAAAAGCGGCCCTGAGATTAATAGATTTGTTTAAGAAAATTAAATTTCCCAAATTCTCGCGAGAAACAGAGTTTATCGCTCTAAAAAATAAAAAAGGGTATGCTGTTTATGACGGAGATATTACTTCAACTAAAGGATTGTCTATTCCGGCCTCAAAATACGCTCATGAATTAAAAGAATTCCAACGAGCCAGTGAGGTGGTTAATTTACTCAAACACAATCATCATTCATATATGGTAGGAGCTCTGGCAAGATTAAATATCTCTGCCAGTCATTTAAATAAAAATGCCCGGAGGACACTTAAAAAACTATCTTTTGTTTTTCCGGACTACAATATTTTTCATAATCTTAGCGCTCAGATGATAGAGATTGTCCATTTTATTGAAGAAACAGAGAAAATTCTCAAAAAGATTTTGCAATTAAACATAAAAAAATATCGCTTTAATTATCAGGTTCAAGCCGGTCAGGGAGTGGGGGCCAATGAGGCACCACGTGGGCTTTTGATTCACTCATACCAGATAGGCAAAAATGGTCGAGTGATTAAGGCCAACATTATCACCCCAACCGCCCAATTTTTATTTAATTTAGAGAAAGACTTAGAAGTTTTCATTCCTGGGTTAAAAAAATTAGGCGTCAAAGAAAAGCGAAAAAAGATTGAAATGCTAGTCAGGGCGTATGATTTGTGTATTTCTTGTGCCGTCCATTAGGACCTTACTAAATTACCAATCCTTACTAATTGTACAAATAATGACCAACAGGAAACTAAATCGGTTAGTTTACCCTAAATTGAGTTATAAAATAATAGGAATTCTTTTTGATGTTTACAATAATTTAGGATATGGCTATCAGGAAAAGTATTATCAAAAAGCTATTGCTTCAGAATTTAGGAAAAATAAAATTAAATTTAAAGAACAAGTTTCATCTCCTATTAGTTTTAAAAATGAAAAGATCGGATCTTACTTCTTAGATTTTTTAGTGGAAAATAAAATAATTGTTGAGATTAAGAAAGGAAATGAGTTTCATAAATCAGATATTCAGCAAGTCTACGCATATTTAAAACATTTTAATATAAAGCTCGGTTTACTAATAGGATTCACCAAAGATGGGGTTAAGTTTAGAAGAATTTTAAATCTATATTAGTATTATTAGTATTAATTCGTAATTTCGTAGGGTCCATGCATGATTTACATGTTGCTGACAAAATTTTAAAACTAGTCTTAGGGGAGGGACGGAAAAATAATCTCAAGATTATTTCCAAAATAAAAATTGAGCTTGGGGAAATTATTGAACATGGTCAACGAATTACGCCAGAAAATTTAAAATCCAACATGGAAATGTTAACTAAAGGAAGTAGGGCTGAGGGTGTGGAAATAATAATTCGTTCAATAAAAGGGGGGTCTTTTAAATTAAAAGAAATAGAGGGCGAGTAATATTATATGAGGAGACGTTTTTAAAAGTAGTGACAATGATGCGGATAATATTTTTATTTTCTAAGAGCTTGGTTTATTCTTTTTTTTATCTCTTTCCTCTTTATCGTCTCTCTTTTGTCCCATTTTTTCTTTCCTCGAGCCAGACCAATCTCAATTTTTATTATTCCTCTTTTAGTATAAACCTTGAGAGGGATAAGAGATAATCCTCGGATTTTCAATTTGCCAATTAAAGAGACAATTTCTTTTTTATGTAAAAGCAGTTTTCTGTTTTGGGTTGGATTATAGTCTTTTTGAACTTGAGCGGCTGGAGGATAAGGGTCAATATGAACATTAATTAACCAGGGAATGCCTTTAGTATCAATATTAACATAGCCGCCAGAAAGGTTAATTCTGCCAGTTTTAATTGATTTGACCTCTGGGCCAGATAAAACAATTCCCGCTTCAAGGGTTCGCAGGACTTCATAGTCGTAATAGGCTTTTTTATGAGTGGTAATCGGGGTCATAATATCCACATTAGAAGAACTTGGCATCGTAGAACCTGCCTGCCTGCCG
>CAZXPA010000034.1:0-7316 GCA_964642485.1 uncultured Gammaproteobacteria bacterium | reverse complement strand
GGTTCTGCGAACGGAGTCCCGATAAATCGGGACGCAGTGAGCAGGTTCTTATAATGTTATAGTGATTATGCGCAATTATTCTCGAAAAACCCGAAAAAAAACAACTCGCTTTCGAACTCCGAGTTCATTTATTATGAACAAAGTGAATAACAAGGTTCTGGAGCCCTGCCTGCCGGCAGGCAGGAAAGCGAGTAAGGTTCTTATTATGAACGAAGTGAATAACAAGGTTCTGACGAGGAAAGCGAGTAAGGTTCTTATTATGAACAAAGTGAATAACAAGGTTCTGACGAGCGAAGCGAGTAAGGTTCTTATTATTAGAAAATCAATAAAATCTAAAAAACCAAAAAACAAGAAATAAAATGACTGAACCAATCTGGCACAATTTGTCAATAAAAAAGATTTTAGAAATCTTGGAAACCAATAAAAATGGACTTACTTTTGAACAGGCAACTAACCGTTTAAAAAAATACAAAAAAAACGAACTCCCGGAAAGAAAAAAATTTTCTGCTTTAAAAATATTTTTATCCCAATTTAAAAGCCCCTTGGTCTACATTTTAATAATCGCTGCCGCCATTTCTTTAGCCTTAAAAGAATTTATTGATATGGGCATAATTCTAGCGGCAGTTCTTATTAATGCTGGAGTTGGATTCTTCCAAGAGTGCAAAGCAGAAAAAACCTTTATTCATTTAAAAAAACTAGTAACTCATAATGCCCGAGTTTTACGTCAAAGAATTACTGATAAACCCGGAGAAGAACATGTTATTGACAGTCAAGAGCTTGTTCCTGGCGATATTATTATTCTAGAAGCTGGCGATATTGTCCCAGCTGACGCTCGTTTAATTGAAGTCTATAATTTGGAAACAAAAGAAGCCCTTTTAACTGGTGAATCAATTCCTTCAAGCAAACAAGCTGAGGTTCTAGAACAAGGAGTGCCTTTAGCTGATCGAGAAAATATGGTTTATTTAGGCACAATTATCACCCGGGGCAAAGCTAAAGCCGTGACAGTAGCTACTGGTTTAAAAACTGAATTAGGTAAAATTGCTACTTTAATTAAAACTACAGAAGAAGACCAAACCCCTCTTCAGAAAAAGATTGCTCGTTTGGCTAAATTTACTGGTTTAATTATTGCTTTTCTCTGCCTTGGGCTCTTTGTTGCCGGACTACTCACTGGACGATCATTTTTAGAAATGCTTTTAATTTCAGTAGCCGTGGCTGTAGCTGGTGTGCCTGAAGGGTTAGTAATTGCCGTCACAGTTTGTTTAGCTATCGGCATGCAAAGGATTTTAAAAAAGAAAGCTTTAACCAGGAAATTAATTGCTGCCGAAACCCTGGGATCAATTACTGTAATCGCTTCTGATAAAACTGGGACTTTAACTGAAGGCAAGATGGCTGTAGCTCATATTATTCCTTACCTGCCTGCCGGACAGGCAGGCCTGCCTGCCGGACAGGCAGGCCTGCCTGCCGGCAAGGCAGGCCAAAAGACTCGGCCTCAAGATTTATTAAAAATTGGCTTGCTTTGTAATAATGCAATTGTAGAAAATCCGGAACAAGAACTCCAAAAATGGAAAATCAGTGGCGACACCACAGAAATTGCCCTGCTTCAAGGAGCAATTCAAACTGGTTTAGAAAGAAAAGAACTTTTAAAACAATACCCGCGAATTGACGAAATACCTTTTGAATCAGAAACTATGTACATGGCCACCCTACACCAAGACAAAAAAACGGAAAAGGATAAATATGTTATTTTCATTAAGGGAGCACCAGAAAAAATCTTAGATCTAACTGAAATATCTTTAGAAAAAAACAGGAAAGTAAAAAAAGAATTTGAAGAATTAACCGCTAAGGGATTGAGGGTCTTGGCTTTTGGCCAGAAAACTTTGTCGGGAGAAAAAATACAAGAGTTATTAGAAAGTCATTTAAAGGGCTTGAAATTCATGGGCTTAATTGCCTTAAAAGACCCTTTGCGAGCCGAGGCTAAGAAAACAATTGTAGACTGCAAAATGGCCGGAATTAGGCCAATTATTATCACTGGCGATCATCAGCTTACAGCTAGAACCATTGGCCAAGAGATCGGGTTAATAAAACCTGGGGACAAAATTTTACAGGGCATTGATTTAGATAAACTCTCTGATCAAGATTTAGAAAAAGAAGTTAAAAAAATTAGTATTTTTGCCCGGGTTGAGCCAAAACATAAGATTAGAATTATTGATGCTTTCCAGGCTCAAGACGAAATTGTGGCCATGACTGGTGATGGGGTTAATGACGCCCCGGCAATTAAATCAGCTGATATTGGGGTTGCCTTGGGCTCGGGCTCAGAAGTGACCAAAGAAACTGCTGATGTTGTTTTACTTGATAATAATTTTAAAACCATTGTTGAGGCCATTAAAACTGGCCGAAATATCTTTGATAATATTAAAAAAATAGTTCTTTTCCTTTTCAGTGATACCTTTGCTGAGTTTATTTTAATTGGTGGAGCCTTGCTTTTGGGTTTACCCCTGCCACTTTTAGCTGGTCAAATTCTCTGGGTTAATATTATTGAAGACACTTTGCCAGCAATGGCCTTATCATATGAAAAAGAAGAAAAAGAGATTCTTAAACAAAAAGCTCGTGGCCACCAAGATAAAATCTTAGATAAAGAAATGAAATTTTTAATCTTTATTGTCGGGATGATGACTAATCTAATCTTACTAGGACTTTTTATCTACCTTTATAAACTTGGCTTTGATATGAAATATATTAGAACAATGATCTTTGTTGGGTTAGGTATTGATACTTTATTCTATGTTTTCTCTTGTAAAAATTTGAAAAAATTAATCTGGCAATATAATCCTTTTGATAATCTATTTTTAAATTTGAGTATTGTCTTTGGCTGGCTAATGTTTCTTATTGCTCTTTATCTACCATTTTTTCAAAAAATTCTTCGCACTGTCCCACTTCATTGGAACGACTGGCTAATCTTAATCAGTCTTGGTCTTATAAGCTTTATTTTAATTGAGTTAGGTAAATTTTTATTTATTCATCCTAAAAAATAACTTAACAACTAAACAATTAAACAACTTAACAAAAAATTTGTTAAATTGTTAAAGCGAAGCGTTTGTTAAATTGTTAAATTGATCTAATTATGGCTTTTTTATATATCTTTGTTATTATCTTAGCTTCAGTGATTTTAGTTAAAAGTGCTCACTGGGTAATAAAAACCTTGACCTATATTGCCCAATATTTACGAGTACCTGAGTTTGTTGTTGCCTTTATTTTAGCTGGGATTGCTACTTCTTTACCTGAACTTTTTGTCGGTATTTCTGCTGCTTTAAATAAGACGCCAATCCTTTCTCTAAGTAATGTCTTAGGGTCAAATATTGCTAATTTAACTTTAATTTTGGGCTTAACAGTTATTTTAATTAAAGGGCTTGAATCAGAAACTCGGACTGTTCAACGTAATATTTCTTATACTTCGGTTTTAATAATCTACCCTATTCTTTTAACTCTAGACGGTTCTCTTTCTCGAATTGATGGTTTAGGTTTATTAGTTCTTTTTGTTCTTTATATCTTAATTCTCTTTCACCAAAGTCAGGATTTTACCAAAAAACTCGAACGAGCTTATCGAAAATACCTGATTAAAAACCTGATCTTGTTTATCATTGGTATGGTCCTTCTTTTAATCAGCGCCTATATTATTGTTCAGGCCTCCGACCGTCTAGCTATTGAATTAAATATTTCCTTGTTTTTAATTGGTCTCTTCTTAATAGCAATTGGGACATCTTTGCCAGAATTAGTTTTTGGTATTCAAGCGGCTACTAAAAAACATAAAGGCATGATTTTGGGCAATATTCTAGGCTCAATCGCAGTTAACTCAACTGCTGTTTTAGGAGTAACAGCAATTATCTCGCCAATCATAATTAAGGATATTAATCTTCTGGTCAGCAGTGCTATGTTTATGCTGGTTGCTTATTTACTTTTTATCTTCTTCACTCGCTCTAAAAATAGAATTTCCTGGCAGGAAGCCTTTGTCCTTCTCTTCTTTTATATGGCTTTTATTATTATCCAATTTTTGGTAAAATAACTTGGGTACTTGGGTACTTAGGGATTAGGATCCCGATTACCCGATTACCTAGCTATCTAATTAACCAATATGTATATTTTATTAAAAGACCTTAAAAAACACCTCAACAAAACTGTTGCCCTCAAGGGTTGGATTTTTAATTTCCGCTCATCGGGCTCAATTTATTTTTTACAATTCCGCGATGGCACTGGTGAGATTCAAGCAACAGTTTCCAAAAAAGAAGTAAGCCAAGACTCCTGGGTCAATTGCCAAAAACTAACCTTAGAGTCAAGTTTGCAAATAACAGGCAAGGTTTATAGAGAAAAACGTTCGCCAACCGGCTATGAAATGCTGGTTAAAGATCTAAAAACTATCCAAATAGCTCAAAAATACCCAATTGGCAAAAAAGCTCATGGGGTTAATTTTTTAATGGACCACCGCCATCTCTGGCTTCGTTCTGAGCGCCAAGCGGCAATTCTCAAAATCAGAGATGAAATTATCTGGGCAATTCGTTGTTTTTTTAAAAAACAAGGTTTTATTCTCACTGATTCGCCCATTTTAACTCCAACCAGTTGTGAGGAAACCACTACTTTATTTAAAACTAATTATTTTAATCAAAAAGCTTATTTATCTCAATCAGGCCAGCTTTATCTTGAGGCCTTAATTTATTCATTAGGCAGGGTTTATGATTTTGGCCCAACCTTTAGAGCAGAAAAATCAAAAACCAGGCGACATTTAACCGAGTTCTGGATGATGGATGCTGAAGCAGCCTTTGTTGACCATCAAGAAAACATGAAAATCCAAGAAAAACTAATTTGTTTTATTGTCCAACAAGTTTTAAAAAACTGTCAAAAAGAATTAGAAACCTTAAAGAGAGACTTAAAACCATTAAAAAAAATAAAGTCGCCCTTCCCTAGAATAACCTATGACCAAATAATTAAAAAACTTCAACAAAAAGGAATAAAAATAAAATGGGGTGATGATTTTGGTGGTGACGAAGAAACCGCTATTTCAAAAATGTTTGACAAACCAGTATTTATTGAAAAATATCCTGGGAAAATCAAAGCTTTTTACATGAAATCTGATCCAAAAAATCCAAAATTAGCTTTAAATAATGATTGTCTAGCTCCAGAAGGTTATGGAGAAATTATTGGTGGTTCGCAAAGGATTGACGATTTAAAAACCCTGGAGAAAAAAATAAAAGAATTTAAATTACCAAAAAAATCATTAGAATGGTATATTGATTTGCGCCGCTATGGTTCAATCCCTCATTCTGGGTTTGGCTTAGGCATTGAAAGAACTGTTGCCTGGCTTTGCGAACTATCTCATATACGGGAAACCATTCCCTTCCCAAGACTTATTAACCGTATTAATCCTTAATAATGAAAAAAATCCCAAATTTACAAACAATTAAAAAAATTGGTCAAAAAGTTAAACTTTGTGGCTGGGTTAATGATCGTAAAAACTTAGGCCAGCTTGTTTTTATTTACCTTAGAGATCAATCAGGTTTAGTTCAGATTATTTTTACCCCTCAAGAACTTGATAAAGAATCACAAAAATCAGTTAAAAAATTAAGGTCAGAATTTGTAATTGAAGTTGAGGGTGTTGTTAATAAAAGGCCGAGAAATCAAATCAATAAAAATTTCCCTACCGGCTCAGTAGAGGTTCTGGCTAAAAAATTAACCATTTTAAATGAGTCTAAAACTCCTCCATTTGAAATTAGTAATGAAACCCGCCAAGCTAAGGAAGAAATAAGGTTAAAATATCGCTATTTAGATCTTCGGCATGAACGAATGAAAAATAATCTAATTCTTCGCCATCAAATAATTAAATTTATTCGTGACTATTTAGATAAAAAAGGCTTTCTAGAAATTGAAACTCCAATTCTAACTAAAGGCACGCCTGAAGGAGCCCGTGAATTTATTGTCCCTTCTCGACTTTATCCTGGTAAATTTTATGTTTTACCTCAAGCTCCACAGCAATTTAAACAACTATTAATGGTTGCCGGAATTGAAAAATACTTTCAGATCGCCCGTTGTTTTCGTGATGAAGATACCCGGGGTGACCGCCAGCCAGAATTCACTCAATTAGATATAGAAATGAGCTTTATTAATCAAGATGATATTTTAAATCTAATTGAAGAGTTAATAATTGCTTTAGTCAAAAAAGTATGCCCAAGAAAAAAACCCTCAACTCGACCTTTTCCTAGAATTACTTTTCAACAAGTAATGAAAGAATACAAAACTGATAAGCCTGATTTACGGAAAAACAGAAAAAATCCTGATGAACTAGCTTTTTGTTTTGTTGTTGACTTCCCTGTTTTTGAATATTCAAAAACAGAGAAAAAAATTGTCTCAGTCCACCACCCTTTTACTACTCCAAGGCAAGAAGATATTGCCCTTTTAGACAAAGACCCCTTAAAAGCCCGGGCTCAACAATATGACTTTATCTGTAATGGGTTTGAACTTGGTGGCGGATCAATTAGAATTCACAAAAAAGATCTCCAAGAGAACATCTTTAAAATCTTAAAACTTAGTAATCAAGAAACAAAAAGAAGATTTGGACATTTACTTAAAGCATTTGAATATGGAGCTCCGCCCCATGGAGGAATAGCTTTGGGTTTAGACCGGATTATAATGATTTTAGCTAATGAACCAAATATTCGTGAAGTTATTCCTTTTGCCAAAACAGCTGATGCTAAAGATTTAATGATGGACGCCCCAAGTAAAATACCAGAAAACCAATTAGAACAAGCTCATATTGAGATTAAAAGGAAAAATAAGAAATAAAAATGCGGATTGTTAAAATAGCTATCCAAAACTTTTTCCGAAACTTCTGGCTCACGGCTACCAGTATCATTATTATGCTGCTAATGCTTTTTTCGCTCAGCCTACTTTATGGTTTTAACGCCTTAGGGCAACAAGTGCTGAGTTCTCTTAAAGGTAAAATGGACTTAGGGATATATTTAAAGCAGAACATTGATCTGAATCAGGTTAATTTATTAAGGTCAGAATTAGAAAATATGGATGAAGTTAAAGGTGTCTATTATTTAACGCCAGAAGAATCTTTGGAGAAATTTGAGCAAAAACATCAAAATGACCCATTAATATTAAAATCTTTAAAAGAATTAAAAGAAAACCCTTTTGGCGCAGTCATGACTTTAAAATTCCACGATCCTTCAGATTATCAAAAGGTCATCTCAGTTATTAATCGACCAGAATATCAGACCCTAATTCAAGATCAAGATTTTTATGACTACCAAAAACTAATTCAAGGC
>CAZXPA010000033.1:0-7757 GCA_964642485.1 uncultured Gammaproteobacteria bacterium | reverse complement strand
AAACCCTTGGGAGCTTCTCCACCCCCAGGATGCGATGAGCCGACATCGAGGTGCCGAACTTCGCCGTCGATATGAACTCTCGGGCGAAACCAGCCTGTTATCCCCGGAGTAACTTTTATCCGATGATCTTCACCGCTCCTATGAGCAAGTGTCGGTTCACTAAGTTCGAGTTTCCTCTCGGCGCGACTTGTAAGTCTTGCCGTCAAGCCAGCTTATGCCTTTGCACGTCCAGCGCGATTTCCATCCGCGCTAAGCTGACCTTTAAACGCCTCCGTTACCTTTTAGGAGGCATCCGCCCCAGATAAACTACCCACCAGATACTGTCTCCCAAATTGGGATAAGGATTAAAAATATACAAGGGTGGTATCTCACTGGTGTCCCGACAAGTCGGGACTCCCACCTATACTGAACATGCATATCCCCAATCCAATATCAAGCTATAGTAAAGCTTCACGGGGTCTTTTCGTCTAACCGTGGATAGAGCGCATCTTCACGCCCATTGCAATTTCGTCGAGTCCCTCGTTGAGACAGTTGCCAAGTCGTTATGCCATTCATGCAGGTCGTAACTTACACGACAAGGGATTTCGCTACCTTAGGACGGTTATAGTTACCGCCGGCGTTCATCAGCGCTTAGGTTCAAAGCTCACCCTTCGACAAGCTCAGGGATCACCCATTCCCTTAACGTTCTGACACTGGCCAGGCATCAGCCCCTATGCATCACCTTACGGTTTGAGCAGGGACCTATGTTTTTGGTAAACAGTCGCTCGGCGACTTTCGCTGCGGGTCCAGCCGAAACTGAACCAGTCCTTATTCCGAAGTTACGGACGCTTTTTTGCCGAGTTCCTAAACGAGGGTTCTCTCGTCCACCTGAGGATACTCTCCTCGTCTACCTGTGTCGGTTTACGGTACGGTTAATATTAGCTTAACCCTAGAAATTTTTCTTGGCTCTCTCTCCCCTCAAATCTCCCCTAATGAGGATTTTATTCATAATGGGCTTTACGTCTTCCGGATTTACCTAAAAGACCCACCCATTACTTAAACGCGTATAGCCAGAACACGCTTGAAGCTTGAGAAAGCGTCATTCCATCGGATGCTAATATTAGAAACGGAATATTAACCGTTTGTCCATTATCTTGACCTTTCGGCCGAAGACTTAGGACCGCCTAACCCTGGGTTGACAATCAGTGCCCAGGAAACCTTAGACTTGCGGTGGTTCGGATTCTCACCGAACTTTTTACTACTCATACCAACATTCTCTCTCCTCTACGCTCCACCAAGCCTTACGACTTGACTTCACCGCCTAGAGGATGCTCCCCTACCACACCCTGCTAAAAGCAGGATATCCTCATCTTCGGTACTGAATTTAGCCCTGTTACATTTTCGGCGCAAAATAACTTAATCAGTGAGCTGTTACGCTTTCTTTAAAGGATGGCTGCTTCTAAGCCAACCTCCTGATTGTCCAAGTCGTTTCACCGCCTTTCACACTTAACTCAGATTTAGGGACCTTAGATAGAGGTCTGGGCTGTTTCCCTTTTGACAGACGGAGCTTAGCCCCCATCGTCTGACTCCATCCTATTTAGCCTTGGTATTCGGAGTTTATTTGGATGCAGTAGGATTACTCCACCCACACCCATTTAGTGCTCTACCCCCAAGGTTTACAGGACAGGCTAGCTCTACAGCTATTTCGGGGAGAACCAGCTATTACCGAGTTCGATTAGCTTTTTACCCCTACCCACAACTCATCCCATGGTGTTGCACGGCCAATGGGTTCGGGCCTCCCTTCGATCTTCATCGAAGTTCACCCTGGTCATGGGTAGCTCACTCGGTTTCGGGTCCTTGCCCGCTAATCTTTTGATAAAATCAAAATCGCGCTTTTAACACTTGTTTTCACTAAGGCTTCGTCTATATTTAGACTTAACCAAACTAGTGAGCAAGACTCGTTGGTTCATTCTTCAATAGGAACGCCATCATTCCGCCGAAGCGGAACTTTGACTCCTTGTTAGCATATGGTTTCAAGTACTATTTCACCGCCCTCACCGGGCTACTTTTCACCTTTCCCTCACGGTACTAGTTCACTATTGATCACCAAAAGTATTTAGTCTTGGGCGATAGTCCGCCCTGATTCATACCGGATTTCACGAGTCCGGCATTACTCGGGTATGATTAATTATTAAAATTTAGAAACTTTTCGCTTACAGGACTTTCACCTTCTACGGTTGACCATTCCAGGCCACTCGGCTAAGAATCTAAATTCTAACCTTATCAAGCAGGTAATAAAACATTGATCACCCCACAACCTCTTAAAGAATATTTTGGCCCTACTACCTTTTACTGTTTAAAAGATTCTGTCCGAAAACAGACCTCTTAAATAGCTCAGATTCTTTAAAATTTAGACTAGGTCCCCTTTCGCTCGCCACTACTCAGGGAATGTTCGCTCCGCAAAAACTATAAATGATAAGCTATAGACAACAAACAAAATGTTTTAAGTCTACGGCTTAAGGTCTATAGAAAAAATTGCGAAACAAGTTATTTTCTTTTCCTCTGGGTACTGAGATGTTTCACTTCCCCAGGTTCCCTCCCTTCATCTTTATAACAAAGGGTGCTTATGTTTTGCATAAGCGGGTTTCCCCATTCGGAAATCCTCGGATTAAAGGTTGCTTGCCACCTCCCCGAGGCTTATCGCAGGCTGCTACGTCCTTCATCGGCTTTTGGTGTCGAGGTATCCACCATATGCTCTAAATTCTCTAATCCACTGTTTAACCCACATTTACTTTAAAAGTAAATTAGGTATTCGGCGTTTAGATGCTTTCTATATTATTTAATTGTAATGAGCTCTATAAACCAAAAAACCGCTCACCAGCGGTCTTTTCTGGGCTCTAAAAAATAACCAAAAATTAACCACCGGTTTTACAAACAAAAAGTTTTTTGATTTTCATGTTAGTTAACATTGCCTTTAATATTGTTCTTATATTATATAGGAAGATTTCCGTTTGTCAATTGTGGATAACTATTTCCTTAAACAAGCTCTAATAAATGCCTGAAATAGAGGATGAGGAGTTAATAAACGTGATCTATATTCAGGATGAAACTGAGTACCAATAAAAAAAGGGTGATCAGTAATCTCAATTGCCTCAACTAATAATCCGTCGGGTGAGGTTCCACAAATAGTTAATCCTTTCTGTTCCATTGTTTCTCGATATTTGTTGTTAAACTCATAGCGATGACGATGGCGCTCAAAAACTTTTCTTTTTTGATAAATCTGAGCAATTTTTGTTCCCTTTTTTAACTGACAAGGCCAAGCCCCTAGTCTAATGGTCCCTCCATATTGCTTTTGAGCTAAAAGTTTTTCTTGTCCAGGCATAATATGAATTACTAAATGAGGGAATTTAGGATTTATTTCTTGAGAACTAGCCTGTTTTAATTTACAAACATCTCTGGCAAATTCAATTACTGCCATTTACATACCATAACAAAGGCCAAAATAGGGTCTTTTATTTTTTCGACAATATTGAATAGCTTTAATCATTTGTTCAGATCCTCTTGACCCCCAGCCCTGGGGCACAATTATTCCATCTAGTTTTTCCAAAATCTTTATTCCCTGTTTAGCTATTTGATCAGTGCTGATCCAGTGAAAATTTGGCCGGCAATGATTTGGCCAACAACCGTGCTTAACCGCTTCAATAACCGAGATATAAGAATCAGCTAAAGTAAATTTGCCTATTTTAAAATATTTACCAACTAAACCAATATTAACTGTCTTTTTTGCCTGATTAATTGTTTTAATTACCTGAGCCCATTTTCTAAGATCTGCCTTTTTTATCTTTAAATTAAGTTTTTTTAAAATCTTTATCCCTAATCTATCTTTTTCAAAATTAATTGGAATCTCATAAATAGACTTAACATCAGGGGCAGAAATAACATCCTTTTCATTAATATTACAAAAAATAGAAATCTTCTTTTTCCTAACATCATCCAATGGCACCGGAGCCCGGGCTAAAATAAAATCTGGCTGAACCCCGGTTGAATTAAGAACTCTAACCGCATGTTGCGTTGGCTTAGTTTTCATTTCACCAATCTTGAGGGGAATAGGTACATAAGAAAGCATAATAAAAAGAACATTTTCTGGCTCTTTTAAATGCATCATTCGAGCTGCCTCTAAAAAAATTGAATTCTGATACTCGCCAATTGTCCCGCCAATTTCAACAATCATAATTTCTGCCCTGGTCTTTTTAACTGCTTTTTTAATCCGTGAAATTACTTCATTAGGAATGTCTGGAACAACTTCAACACAACGACCATCATAAGCTAAACTTCTCTCCTTTTGAATTACTACCTGATAAACGCTACCAGTTGTCATGTAGTTTATACTGTGAATATCCTCACCTAAAAAGCGTTCATAATTGCCAATATCCTGATCCGTTTCCACCCCATCTTCAGTGACAAAAACTTCACCATGCTCCATTGGATTCATGGTCCCGGCATCAACATTGATATAAGGATCAATTTTTATAGCTGAAACTCGATAACCTTTGCTTTGGAGAATTTTACCAATTGAGGCAGTAGCAATGCCCTTGCCTAGACCAGACATTACTCCACCAATAACAAAAATGTATTTTGTTTTCATAATCAAACGTTAAGATAAATTTTATTTTAAAAACGGAGAGGGTGGGATTCGAACCCACGAAGGCATTGCTACCTTACCGTGTTTCGAGCACGGTCCGTTCAGCCAGACTCCGGCACCTCTCCAAAATAATCATTGACCCAATAATCAACCAAAACAAAACAGATAAATCATTTTTAAAATAAGGGGTATCAACTAAACCATGGATTAAAACAACAACCATTGCGGCCATAATTGATCCGTAAATAATGAATTCTTTTTTATTTATCTGTTTAAACCCTTGAATAAAAAACTTGATTAAAAACCAAACAAAAACAATTAAGCCTAATAATCCTAGCTCTAACCAAACTGCTAAAAATAAATTATGAGGATAGGGATGAGTCTCCACAGAGACCAATTCTCCAGTTTGGGGATGATAAAAACGTTCTTGATAATCAGGAATTAGTTTTTGATAACCATCTAATCCTACTCCTAAAACAGGTTGAGTTTTAATTAAACTATTTGCTCCTTGCCAGATATTTAAACGTAATTGGCCAGAAAGATCTTGAAAACCGGCTTTCTGAATTAAATAATCTCTTGGCCCTGGCCAAAAAACAAGGGTTAATAAAACAAGGATTAAAAAACCAATTACCCATCTTCTACTAGATTTAAGAATCAAACCTAAAAAGATTAAACTAGCTAAAACTCCAACTGCTGCCCCTTCAGAACGAGCAAAAATCAAAGCTCCAAAAGTTAAAACAAAAAAGATTAAACTAGAAATAATTATTAATTGCTTTTTTCGAAAGCTAGAAAATATCCGGCCCAGACCTAATAAAATTAACGGACCTAAATAAAGACCTAAAAAATTTGGATGAGAAAAGGGCCCTGTGGCCCGCCAAATTTTTGGCTGCCCCCAAACTTCTAAGCTCCAAACTCCACTGCCTACTTGCCCGCCGAAACCCAGAGAGTGAAGGAGGGAAAACTTTTGACCGATCGCCCAAACTGAAATATAAAAGGCAGAAAAAATAAGGGCAATGCAAGCTGATTTTAAATCTTCTTTACTCTTAATTAAACTAATAAAAATTATCAAGAATAAAATCGGTTCGACAAAATAGGCTTTCCAGACGCCAGCTGCTGCTTTTAAGTCTGGGGCAATAAACATAGAAACAGTGGCAATAATCAACCAAACCAAAATTAACCACTGCCATGATCCGAGCTGCTCTTTTATGTTTCTCAACCCGCTTATATTCCTTCCGAAATAAACTACAAACAAAATTAAAATCATTACCTCTAAAAAGGTCAAAGGAATATTAAAAATCTGAAAACGAATCTGATAAGTTGGTAAAAGAGCTAAAATCGACCACAAAGCATATTTGGGCTTAAAATAAGACAAAAAACAATAAGCTACTAATAAAACAACGATCAACATCTTATAATTAAATTACATTAAAATTTATACAATAAATATTTAATTTCAAGGTTCTGCGAACGTAGTGAGCAGGTTCTTACTGTGAGCAAAGCGAACAGCAAGGTTCTGGCGAAGCCAGGTTCTTATAATTAAATTACATTAAAATTTATACAATAAATATTTAATTTCAAGGTCCCGGCGAAACCAGGTTCTTATCTTAATTTAATTATCTCTTTAATTAATTTTTTATCAATTCCTTTAAAAATATAAAGGCAACCAAAATAAATAACTATTGCTGTAAAAATCAATAAAAATAGATTCCAATTAATTAAAAGCAACAAAGCAAAAAACATTATTAAACTTGCTCCTAAACTTTTAAAAAAGAATCTTGAATTAGGAAGAATTTTAGTGGTTCGCCAAACTAATAAAAAGGCCAGGATAAACATTAAGCATTCGCCGGCTACCGTTATCCAGGCTGCTCCCCAGTAAGAATAACGGGGAATAAAAATAAAATAACCCATTAAAGACAGACCAGCTGTTATTAAATAAAAAGGAAGAATCTGGCGCTGCTTTCCCAAAGCTACTGCTAAATGCTTAAACAGTTCAGCAACAAATAAAACTCCGCAAGCTATGATAACAATTTTTAAAATATCACCAGCTGGTCTAAATTTTCCGCCACCAATTAAAGACATAATTTTCCCTCCCAGAATTACTGTGCCAAAAATCATGGGTAGAGATATCATAATCAAAAAATCAAAACTTTTTTGCATTAATATTCTTAATCGAGCAATCTCTTTATTTTCCCAGATTTTTGTTATCTGAGGTAAAATCAGACCAATAAAAAGCGGCGGGATAGTAATTAAAACCTCCAGCATCTTGTAGCAAGCCCCATAAAGACCAACATCTTCTGGAGAATGGTAAAAAGATAAAATTAAAGTATCTGACTTAAAATAAAGAACATTGAAAATAATAGCTAAACCAACTGGCCAGGCTTTTTTCAATATCTCTTTCCAAAAAGAAAAATCAAATCTAAACTTTAAAAAGACCCATTTTTTAACCACTAAAAATAGTGCTAAAAAATTAATAAAATGGCCAAAAACAAAAATGCTCAGAATTAAATAAAATCCAAAATTCTGTTTAATAAATAAAATAATAAGACCCAACATTACTAACTTGCCCAAAACTTCTCCAATAAGTATCTTTTCTGTTCGAAGCATTTTCTGATAAAAAGCAGATAATGTTTGAATTAAGGTAAGGAAAAAAAATGATGCTGACAAAATTCCAACAGCTAATTTTACTATTTGCGGATAAGGAAAAGCTAAAGAAACAGCAAAAGCTCCTCCGTAAAAAATCAAAGCAGAAAAAAACCGAAGAGTAAAAATATTGCCCATCACATACCTAACCCGCTTTTCTCTTTCTTCTCTTTCTAAGACATCTGCTTCACCTAAATATCTCAAAGTCATTAAATAAAGTCCAAAATCAGCTATAATGCCAAAAATTTGTAAAAAAGCTATGGCAATGGAATAATAGCCATAATTTCTAGGGCCTAGATATCTCATCATTAAGCCAATAACAAAAAGCCCTAAAACCAGAGCTAAAAACCTACTAATGATCTGTAAAATAAAATTATGGGCAATTTTCTTAGTAAGGGGCATAGATAAAGCATATCAAGAAAAAAATGATTTGACAATTAATTGCACTCGTCCATGTTATACTTGACACTGATGAGCGTACCTATGTTGAAAAACA
>CAZXPA010000032.1:0-7871 GCA_964642485.1 uncultured Gammaproteobacteria bacterium | reverse complement strand
GGAGTGATATAGACCTCAGCTAAGCCGCCTGTCCCTACTTTAACCTGAGGCAAGCTTTTAACCAGGCTAATAATTTTTGTTTTTAATTTAGCTGTTTCAACTTCTATTTTTTCCAAAATAGCTAAAACCACCCCTTCTTTTTGGCTAAGCAAAGACAGCATTAAATGAGGGGTATCTACTTGCTGCTGATCATTTTCCATCGCCAGAGTATGAGCCTCCTGTAGCGCTTCCTGGGCTTTAATAGTAAAATTGTTCATATTTGGATTTTAACATTTTTTAAACTAAAAGTCAATAAAGGGAGCTGTTAATCTAAAATCAAATCAATTTTTTCTTGACATTTTGGGCATCGGCCATTTTTATCAAAACGTTTAATTTCATAGCCAATTCGTTGGATAATTAAGGTCTGACATTTAGGACAATAGGTATTTTCACCTTTGTCTCCAGGTAAATTACCAGTATAAACATATTTTAAACCAGTTTTTTTACCAATTTCAGCTGCTTGATAAATGAGTTCTGGAGGAGTAGGGGAGACATCCGTCATCTTGTAACAAGGATAAAATCTTGAAACATGCCAGGGAGTTTCAGGGCCTAATTGTTTAAGAATAAATTCAGCTATTTTTTTAAATTGATTATCTGTACCCGCCTTGCCGGCCGGCAGGTCAGTATACCCAGGAATAACCAAGGTAGTTATTTCTAACCAGATCTTTAGTTTTTTCATTAATTTTAAAGAATCAAGAATGGGTTGTAATTTAGCCCCACAAACTTTAAAATATAGATTATTATTAAAAAATTTTAAATCAACATTAGCCGCCTGCAAATAAGGAGCTATTGTTTTTAACGCCTCAGGGGTCATATATCCATTGGTCACCCAGTTATTTTTCAACCCTTGTTTTTTTGCTAATTTCATTGTTTCAAGAGCGTATTCAATAAAAATAGTTGGTTCAGTATAAGTATAGGAAATACTTGGAACCCTGTATTTTAAAGCCAGATTAACAATTTCCTGAGGCGGTAAATTTTCACCTAAAATTTGTCCATTTTCTTTTGGCCCTTGGGAAATATCCCAATTTTGGCAATGCAGACAAGAAAAATTGCAACCAACAGTAGCTATTGATAAAGAATGACTCCCAGGTAGAAAATGAAAAAATGGTTTTTTCTCTATGGGGTCGACATTACAAGCAATGGCCTTATTATAGACCAAGCTAAATAATTTTCCATTTTGATTTTCTCTTACCCCACATATACCTCTTTTACCGTTTAAAATAAGACAGTGATGATTACAAACCTGACAGCGAACGGACTTATCTTTTAGTTTTTTATAAAGGATTGCTTGTTTCATATCTTCATTTTAATAGAAAATAGTTATCATGTCAAAACAGAGACGGGGCTTTGACAAAACTTTTTAAAGTTAATATAATACAATTATGGTAAAAACCCGTGCTTTTATCGCTGTTAATTTACCCCAGAGCCTTAAGCAAAAATTAGGAAATTGGGTTGAAGAATTAAAAAAGAACCTAAATGGAGGCATTAAGTGGGTTAATCCAGGTAATCTTCACCTGACTCTTCATTTTTTAGGTTATTTAGATGCGAGAAAGCTTGATTTGGTCAAGCAAATATTAAAAAACACAGTAAGACCATCAGCCAGTATTGCATTAAAGATTAAACATATTAGTTGTTTTCCTCATCAAAATCGGCCTCGGGTTTTGTTCTTTGAATGCCAAGAAAAACAAGCCTCTGGCCCGTCAGGCCTCGGGCTCGTGGAGCCCTACGGCTCCGAGAGCCAACGGTCCGGAGGGGGCAATTATTTAATAAACTTACAAAAGATAATAGGTCAGGAATTAAAAAGAATTAACATCAAGGTTGATGACAGACCCTGGAGAACCCATCTAACATTTGCCCGCATTAAAAAGCCCCTCTCATCCAGCCGCGATAAAAATGTCTTCGTATTTTTAAAAAAAAATGCATCACTGCTGGATGAGGGATTGAAATTCAGAGTTAATTCAATTGATTTAATGAAAAGCGAGCTGTATAGATTAGGCCCGAAATACAGTATTTTAAAGAGATTTCAATTAAAATAATAATTGTATTTACATTAGTGAGTGTAGTCACCTTACTAAAATACTAATCTTTACTAATTGTACAGTAATCACCTTACTAAATTACTTATCTTTACGAATAGTACAGATGTATTATTTGTAATATTAGTATGTATTCGTACTTTTGTAAGGTCCTAATTCGTAATTTTGTAGGGTCCATATGACTAAATTTAAATTTGAGCGCCAAGAACCAGATAAATCCTTAGAAATAGTCATTGAAAGGAGCGCTCAAAAATTAAAACAATTAATTTCAGAACGAGGATTTAAGGTTAATAGCCATGTTCAGGAGAAAATAGATTCACTTGTTCTTAAAATAGAAGATAAGGACAAGGTTAAAGTCAGCCCAGAAGATATCTTAAAAAAAGCATTAGAGATGATAAACGAAGAACAGGGCGTTTTACCAGAGGGGCTTGAAAAAGAATATCTTGATTTAGTCGCTGAAGGAGTAGCCAATGAGGTTGCTGCTGGAAAAGATTTTTATCAGGTTTTAGGAGAAAAAGGAGCTGAACTAAAAAAACAGGGAATTGAGATAAATGGAGAAAAAATAAAAAAAAGAGCAAAAGAGTTGATAAGAGAGTAACTATGATTTCCATTATTATTACCACTTATCAGGAATCTAGAACTTTACCCAAAGCAATTCAAGCAATTTTGGACAGTATTCGTAATTCGGAAAAAGTCGTGATTAGTGGGAAAACTTTGCGCGAAGCGCAAATGTTCGAAATTTTGATTATCGGCCCGGACCAAAAAACAAAAGAAATTGCTAAAGAGTTTTCAAAAAAATATCCATCAGTTAAGTATTTAAAAGATAAAGGCCGGGGGAAACCAGCTGCTCTTAATTTGGGTTTTAAAATCGCTAAGGGGAAAATCCTGGTTTTAACCGATGGCGATGTCTGGATTGAGCAAAAGAGCTTAAAGGCCTTATTAGAGCCATTTCAAAGCGATAAGGTCGGAGCAGTTACTGGCCAGCCAGTTAGTATTAACAAAAGAGATAATTTGTTTGGCTACTGGTCGCATTTTCTAACCAATGCGGCTCATCAATGGCGTTTAAAAGGTGGGAATTTCCCTTGCTCTGGATATTTATATAGTTTTCGTGATATAATAAAGAAAATACCAGAAAATGCTTTAGCTGAAGACGGAATTATTACGCAAATGACCAGAGATAAAGATTATCAGGTTACTTATGCGCCAGAAGCAAAAGTCTATGTTAAGTACCCAGATAATTTTAAAGACTGGCTAAAACAAAAAGTTCGTTCTACTGGTGGATATACTCAAAGCCAGAGCAGAGGAGACCGGAATTTTAGACAGGAAATAAAAAATGGGTTAATTCTATTTTTTACTTATCCGAAAACAATTAAAGAATTTTTTTGGACTGGTCTGCTTTATTTAGCTCGTCTTTATCTTTGGTTAAAAATATTTTGGCAAATAAAAATTAAAAAAAAGAGTTTTTCTGACGTCTGGCAAAGAATTGAAAGCACCAAGTAGGTTGGGTACTTGGGTACTTGGGCAATTAGGTAATTGGATAAAGTAAAAAATAATAAATTTATGACGAGAAAACAAAATAAAATTAGAGTCCGATTTGCCCCGTCTCCCACAGGATATTTACATATTGAGAGGGGCATTAAAGGTCGAACCTAAAAAATTTAAAAATCAAATTTAAATTAAAATTATGGAGGAAATAATTGCGCTTTTTGGAACAGGTTATCTTAAAATCATCGGAATTTTAATTGCAATAGATGTTTTATTTGGGATTATCGCTGCTATTACCAGAAAAGAATTTGTTTTTAGAAAACTAGCTATGTTTATGAAGGGACCAGTGCTTGTTTATATTTTTGGCTTTGTGATTTTAGAATTGTACGGGAAAGCTTTTCCTACAGTCGAAAATTGGATATTATGGATAGGATTTATTTTGATTGCAATTGCTCTGCTTGGTTCAATTTTTAGAAACCTAGGGAGATTAGGATTACCATTACCAGGGACCCTAAGAAAAGAGTAAATAAATGAGATTAGCCGCGAATGTGGTTAATTCTAAGAGAATATATATCTGGGCTACTCTAGACTAGAGAGGAGTAGAGTTTTAAGATTAGCCAATCTTCTCAAAAGTTAAATTGTGCTATAATTATTTCTTTTGAGATAAATATATAAAAATATTATGATACGTGTAAGATTTGCCCCGTCTCCCACAGGATATTTACATATTGGTGGTTTACGAACCTATCTTTATAATTGGTTGTTTGCTAAAAAAAATAAAGGAAAAATAATTCTGCGAATTGAAGATACAGACCGCCAACGTTATATCCCTGGGGCCACTGAGAGCTTAATTAAAACCTTGAAGAGCATTGATTTGGCCTGGGACCAAGGTCCATATATTCAGTCACAAAAAGTAGGGACTTATAGAAACTTAGCCCAGAAATTAGTTGACCAAAACAAAGCTTATTATTGTTTTTGCTCTTCAGAAGAATTAAAAAAGATGAGAGAAGAGCAGATAGCAAAGAAAATAGCTCCTTGTTATGACCGGAGATGTAGAAAATTAAACAAAAGAGAGATATCTTCTCAATTAAAAACAGGCAAGCCTTATGTTGTTCGCTTAAAAGTCCCAGAGCAGGGGACAATTAAGTTTAAAGATCTGATTCATGGACCAGTTGAGTTTGATACTAAAAATATTGATGATCAAATTTTACTAAAGTCAGATAAATGGCCAACTTATCACCTGGCCAATGTTGTTGATGATTATTTAACCAAGATCACCCATGTTATTAGGGGAGAGGAGTGGCTACCCTCAACACCAAAACATATCCTTATTTACCGAGCTTTTAAATGGCCAGTGCCTCAATTTGCTCATTTACCTCTTCTTTTTAATCCTGACCATTCTAAATTATCCAAACGTCAAAATGATATCGCCGTAGAAGATTATCTATCTCAAGGATATTTACCCCAAGCTTTGCTGAATTTCTTGGCCCTTTTAGGATGGAATCCAGGGACTGATCAAGAGATTTTTACCCTTAAGCAATTAATTAAGGAGTTTTCTTTAGAAAAGATTCAAAAAGCTGGAGCAATTTTTAACCGAGAGAAACTAGACTGGTTAAATGGTTATTATATCAGGCAATTATCTATTAAGAAATTAACTAAGTTATGCCTTCCTTATTTAGTCCAAATCGGATTAATTAAAGAAAAAGGGTATAACTTAAGAAAAATTAAAAAGATTATTGCTTTAGAACAAGAGAGATTAAAAAGGTTGGATGAAGCAGGAGAATTAACCAAGTTTTTCTTTATTGACGACTTAGATTATGATCCCCGTATTTTGGCCTGGAAGAAAATGGGGCCAGGAGAAGTTGAAGACAGCTTAGTTAAGGTTAGGGATCTGTTAGATAAAATCTCCAGAGTAAGATTTAAGGCCAAAAACATTTTAAAAGCCTTAAAAGTTTTAGCTCAAGATAAAGGAACGGGAGAGGTTTTCTGGCCCTTACGCGCTTGTTTAAGTGGGCGAAAGGCCTCACCGCCGCCTGAGGAAATTGCTGAGATTTTAGCCAAGCGAAAAACCCTAGAAAGAATTAGCCAGGCAATTAACAGATTAAAAGAATTAACTTAGATGATAAAGCGGTTTAATAACAAGGTTATTCTATTCTTGGTTTGTTTTTTAGCTTTATTTTTGATTTTCAGACCAGCCCGAAGCTTAGAGATAGATTATTCTCAAGAGATTGACGAGATTCAAAAACAAATTGAAGAACAGCAAAAATACATTAAGGAATTGGAGGGGCAAAAGCAAACTTATCAGGAGAAGATAGAAATAAAAAGGGAAGAAGCAGTGAGCCTGAAGAGTCAGATAGCCATTTTAGTTGATCAAATCGCCCGGAGAGAGATAGAAATAGAAGAAAAAGAAATTGAAATTGCTACTACCAATCTTTCAATTAAAAATATCCAACTTAAAGTCTTGGAAAAAAAACAGGAAATCGGAGGCTTGAAAGAAGATTTAAAACAACTTTTACAGACAATTAACCAGTATGACCAAAAGAATTATTTAGAAATTATTTTTCTTAATGACTCTATCTCTGGAATTTTAAATCATTTACGTTATTTAAGTACGATTCAAGGAGAATTAGCTCATTCATTAAAAAGAATTGAACTTATTAAAGAAGGATTGGAAATTCAAGAGAAAAACCTGAGACTTGAACTCCAAGAATTACTTGACTTAAAATCTGAACTTAAGAATAAAAAAGCAAAATTAGCTGCTGAGACCCAGTCAAAACAGACTATCCTTGAAGAAACCCGGGGAGTTGAATGGAAGTTTCAAAGTCTTTTAGCTGAAGTCCTGGCCGAAAAGCAAGAAATTGAAAATGAAATTATTCGATTAGAAACTGCCGTTAGAAAAAAGATAGCTGAAGAGAAAGAAAGAAAAGTAGAATTGATGGAGGCTGAGGGAATTATTGTTTTTTCCTGGCCAGTCCCAGTTGAAGGAATAACTGCTCGTTTTCATGATTCCGATTACCCTTACAGAAAATGGCTAGGAGAACATTCAGGATTGGATTTACGAGCTCCCCAAGGAACCGCAGTTAGGGCTGCTGCTTCTGGTTATGTCGCCAGAGCCAGACATGGCGGCTTAGGTTATAGTTATGTGATGATTATTCACAATGAATCATTTTCAACAGTTTATGGACATTTGAGTGAAATTTTTGTTGAAGAAGATGAGTATATTAAAAGAGGGAGTATTATTGGTCGGAGCGGGGGATTGCCAGGGACAGTTGGGGCGGGGAGATTTTCCACTGGACCACATTTACATTTTGAGGTAAGATTAAACGGTATTCCTGTTAACCCCGAAGATTATTTGCTATAATATAATCAACGAACTTACTAATTCGTATATTCGGACTGATTCGTATATTCGCTGATTAGATGAATGTTAAATTGTTAAATTGAATTTTATGAAAGCATTTAAGGTTTACGCTAAGGAAGGTGGTGCAAAGCGTCAATTAAGATGGCTTGGAGCAATGCTTATTATTGTCGGCATTGTTATCGCTGTTATTAACGGCTATAATTACTTTAAGATTCCACAAGAGACATTAGAAGAATTTGCTTTTTCACCACATGCCTTAATTATTAAGGAACTGTATTTAGCGGCTGGTATCGGCGTAGTAGGCCTAGTTTTACTTTTAGCTGGTTCACATGCCGCCGGTGCTTCTAAAGAAGAAAAATCCTCAGCCGAAATAGCTGAATAAAATTACAAAGAACGACTTATTTTTTATTTTTGTTAATTTTTAATATTAGGATAAGACTTATTTATGGGGCCTGAACCAACTAATTCTGATCAATTGTCTTCTAGTCAGTATCGCTTAGAAGAACCGCAAAAATGGTGGCAAAAAGACATTAATCCAGTAGTGTCCTTTATCTTTTTGGTGGCGGCAATGGTGATTGTCTTTGTAATGGGAGCTTTGTTTATGAGGGAGTATATAAGAATTTGGAATGAAATATCACAAAGAGAACAAGAAATATTTTTACCTGAAAAATTACCTGAAAAATTAGATGAATTTGAAGAAATAATAATTCCTTAAAATAAAAGGTTCTTTTTATTATAGAGGCAACAACAGGGGATAATATTAATTAGTTGATTTTTAAGATTATCAAGCGTCTCACATTATACATTTGACGACACCTTGTGGGTATCGTCAAATATATTGCTATCTAAAATTAAAAAAGGCTTTTGAAGCCTCTTTTTTGCTTATTATGTCTATTAAATCCTATTCTTCTTTTAATTTTAATTTATAATTAAATTACATTATTATTTAT
>CAZXPA010000031.1:0-8012 GCA_964642485.1 uncultured Gammaproteobacteria bacterium | reverse complement strand
TGATGAATTTTTATTACCAGATTATTCTCAGGATCTTCATGATCCTTTTTTGTTTCAGGATATGGTTAAAGCAGTTGGCAGGATTTATCAAGCAATTGATAAAAAAGAAAAAATTGTCATTTGCGGTGATTATGACACTGATGGAATAACTGCTCTGGCAATTTTATTTTTTATCTTAAAAGGCTCAGGAGCTGAGTTTCTTTCAACCTATATTCCTGATCGTGAGGGAGAAGGATATGGTCTAAACAAACAGGCAGTAGAAAATTTTATTCAACAAGGGATAAACTTAATAATTACCTGTGATTGCGGTATAACCAGTGTTGAAGAGATTGATTTGGCTAATAAAGCTGGTCTAGAGGTTATTGTTAGTGATCATCATTGTCAGCCTAAACAACTTCCCCGGGCTCTAGCAATAATTAATCCTCAACTGAATCGAGAGAAATATCCTTACAAATATTTAGCTGGAGCTGGAGTGGCTTTTAAATTAGCCCAGGCCCTGTTGTCTGACAAAAGATGTAAAATAGAAAATAAGGAAGCGGCAGAGAAATGGTTGCTTGATTTAGTTGCCTTAGGGACGGTCGCTGATTATATGCCTTTGTTAGGAGAAAACAGAACCTTAGTCAAGTATGGCTTAGTTGTTTTGAATAAGACATCAAATTTGGGGATAAGGTCTTTAATAGAAAAAAGTGGTTTGGAATTAGGCGCTCTTAATACCGGGGATATAACTTATCAGCTTAGTCCTCGGCTTAATGCTGCTGCCAGGATTAAGCATGCTGATGAGGCTTTAAACATGATTTTAGCTGATGATAGATTTAAGGCTGATGAATTAGCTGAGCATTTAAATTCTTTTAATTTAAAACGGCAGCAATTAGTTGAGACAACTTTTCAAGAAATCAAGTCAAGTGTTGGCCTAGAGCCAAAAGAAGTGATTTTAGTTACCTTAGGCAAAGATTGGCCAAGAGGAGTTATAGGTTTAAGCGCTAATAAATTAGTTGATCAATACAATCGACCAGCAATTGTTTTAACTTGTCAAAATGATGAAGTTGTTGGTTCTGGTCGTTCAATCCCAGGTTTTAATTTACATCAAACCTTATCACAAGTAGAAAAATATTTTGCTCGTTTTGGTGGTCATCCCGGAGCCATTGGCCTAACCTTAAAAAATCCAGATGATTTTGAGAGCTTTAAAAAAGAAGTTTTGCAATTAGGCCGGCAAGAATTAAAACTTGAGGTTTTAATCCCGAAAATCAAGATTGATATCCAGGTTAATTTAGAAGACATTGATTGGCCCTTATATGAAGAACTGGTTAAATTTGAGCCATTTGGTAGGGACAATTTCCAGCCAAATTTTTTAATAAAGAATGTTTCTCTGGATGATATTCAAATGGTTGGTCAAAATGGTCGGCATTGTCGGCTTATGGTTGGCCAGGGAAGAAAAATGATTTATTTTGGCGCTAATCATAAAATGAAGGGCTTGAAGACTGGTGATAAAGCTGATATAATTTTTCAATTAGGGATTAATCAGTGGAATGGCCAACAAGAATTACAAATGAAAGTGGTGGATTTAAAGAAGAGCAAAGCTGATTGACCGAAATCAAAAATTCGTAATAGATATTCGAAAATAGAAATTGAATTGATTGTTGATTGTTTATTGTTGATTACTATTTAGATTTTGTAAAACTTCTTAACAATCAGCAATCAACGATTAGCAATTTATTTGTTATATATTTAACTTTGTGTTTTTTTGATTTTAGTTAATTTTTTATGAAGAAGTATGACAAGCTGATTATTTATACCGATGGAGGGGCGCGTGACAATCCTGGGCCAGCTGGCTGCGGAGTAGTTATTTGTGATAGTCGAAAGAGAGTGATAAAAAAAGCAGCCAAGTTTTTAAAAAAAGCAACTAATAATCAGGCTGAATATGAGGCTTTAATTTTAGGTTTACAAAAGGCTAAAAGCTTAAAAGCTAACGAGGTTGATTGTTATTTAGATAGTCAATTAATAGTTGAACAATTAAATCATAAGTATAAAATAAAAAACCCAGACTTGGGTTTCTTGTTTATTAAAGTTTGGAATTTATCTCAATCTTTTAAAAAAGTCAATTATTATTACATACCCAGAGAAAAAAACAAACAAGCTGACAGATTGGTTAATCAGGTGATTGATGAGAACACAAGTGGAGACTTAAGTAGGCAGTAAGCCGAATTCTGTATCCCAGCTGCGAAGCAGCTGGTAGCGATCATTTATCTGGGGCCAGCTTCGCAGCCAGCCTCTAACGGCCCACCTATACGTCTCGCTACCGCTCGACGTTACCATAAACTGTAAACTTTAAACTATAGACGTTAGTAGCTTAGTGTTTATAGTTTTTTTGTTTAAGGTTTATAGTCGCGCGGAGCGATAGCGAAGCGCGTTGTTTGGCCTTTCACCCAGGTAAGGGTTTAGCCGTTTCACCCCTAAAGTTTCCTTTAGAGCTCACCCCAAAGGGTGCTTTATCCTTTTCAAGTTAAAGCGTCTCTGTTCGCACCTCTACCCGCCTAAGTTTTGCTAGGCAAAATTTGGGCGGGTGACAGGAGTTACCTGCTACCCTGCTCCGAGCACTCAGAGCGCTGAGTGCCTGGGAGTGTTCGGACTTTCCTCGCCCACTTGCTCCACTCGTGGATAAGTACCATCTGCGAAGCAGACGAGCGCGATCGCCACCTACTTAAGCCTGTTTTATTATAACAGGAACTATTTGCTTGTCAAGATAGATTTTTGTGGTATAATGATTTTGTCTGACATTTTCAAGGTTGAGCTTGTCGAAACCGCAGAAAATTCAGTAACAAAACCTTTACCCCCTTCTTTTGCGCGCTTGCGCGAAAAGAAGGGGGGACTCAAATTTGTAACGAAATTTTCTTCCCCCCTTCTTTTGAACATCTTCGATTTATATTTAGTATGTATTATCCATATCTTGTAAAACAATTAAATATATATAATAATAGACCTCCTAAAAGGAGGGGGTCGTAAATTTCGACAAATTTGGTACATGAAGAAATTTGACCTTATATTCTCTGCCTTTTTAGTGCCCCTTGATTATTTAATGCTGGTTTTGTCTGGAGTTTTTGTTTATTATTTGCGTTTTAGTGCTTTAGTTGCTCTGCGGCCAGTAATTTATGAAATTCCTTTTGGCCAATATTTTGTTTCTTTATTAATTATTTTCTTAGTCTGGTTAATTGTTTTTATTTTAGCCGGTCTTTATAGTTTAAGTGAAAAAAGACACTTTTCTAAAGAATTTTCTAAAATATTTTTAGCTTGTACAGTAGGGATAATGTTAATTGTTCTTTTTATTTTCTTTAAAAGAGAATATTTTTCCTCCCGCTTTATTATCCTGGCTGGTTGGTTAATGTCGATTATTTTTGTTAGTTTTGGCCGGATTTTTATTCATTATCTTCAACTAGTTTATTATCGCCAAGGCAAAGGATTAGAGCCAATCTTAGTTTTCGGCTCAGGAGAAACTGCTGGACAGATTAGCCAGTATATTCAGGCCAGTCCTGGTTTGGGCTATAAGGTTTTAGGGCATCTTAAAACAGTTGATGAATTAATTAAAAAATGGTCAGACAAAGCTCAAAAGATTAGTCAAATTATTCAGGCTGATCCAAAACTTAATCGTCAAGATATTTTGAGATTAATAGAGTTTTGTAATGAGCATCAAATTATTTTTAAATATACAGCTGATATTTTTAATTCCTTGGCCAGTAATGTTAAAACAGAAACTATCAGCGGAGTGCCAATTATTGTTATTCAAAGAACTGCCTTAGAGGGCTGGGGAAGAATTGCTAAACGTTTAGTTGATTTTGTTTGTGCTTTGACTTTTTTAATTATTCTCAGCCCTATTTTTTTAATCTTAGGTATAATTATTAAGCTAGATTCTAAGGGCCCAGTTTTTGTTAAATTGCAAAGAATGGGGGAAAGGGGAAAAATTTTTAAACTCATTAAGTTTCGCTCAATGATTAAAAATGCTCATCAAATGAAAAAAGACTTATTGGAGAATAATGAGAGAAGAGATGGTCCGCTTTTCAAAATGGAAAATGATCCGCGGATTACTAAATTTGGTAGAGTTTTAAGAAAGACTAGTTTGGATGAATTACCTCAATTATTTAATGTCTTAAAAGGAGAGATGAGTTTAGTTGGCCCTCGGCCCCATGAGCCAGAAGAAGTGGCTCAGTATCAAAGGCACCATAAACAGCTTTTAACTATTAAGCCTGGGATGACTGGTTTAGCTCAGATTTCTGGTCGTTCAAAATTATCATTTGAACAGGAAGCCAGGTTAGATATCTATTATATTGAAAACTGGTCCTTATTATTTGATTTTCAGATTATAATAAAAACAATTCCGGTTGTTTTATCAAGTAAAAATGTTGCTTAAATATGCCCAAATTAGAATCCATTATTGGTTTAGAAATTCATTTAGAGCTTAAAACAAAAAGCAAGTTTTTTTGTCATTGCCTTAATCAAGAAACAGATAGGCCTGCCTCGCCCTGCCTCGCCGGTGGGCGGCAGGCGGGCGGCAGGCGGGCGGCAGGCGGGCCAAATGTTAATGTTTGCCCGATTTGTTTAGGTCATCCTGGCGTTTTACCTGTTTTAAACAAAGAAGTGATTAAAAAAGCTTTAAAACTTGGTTTAGCTTTAAATGGTCAAATTGCTGAAAATTGCTATTTTGACCGCAAAAACTATTTTTATCCAGACCTTCCAAAAGGCTATCAAATAAGTCAATATCAAGCCCCTCTGATTAAAGGCGGGGTCGTTGAAATTGATTCTGGCCCAGTTGCTTTAGAAAGGATTCATTTAGAAGAAGACACAGCTAAACTTTTTCATTGGGAGAACGAGAGTTTACTTGATTTTAATCGAGCTGGCGTGCCCTTACTAGAAATAGTCACTCAGCCAGAAATTAAAAATCCAATACATGCTAAGGTTTTTCTTGAAGAATTACAAAAGATTGTCAGGTATTTAGATATTTCTAATGCTGATATGGAAAAAGGGCAGCTACGTTGCGATGCGAATATTTCTTTAAGGCCAAAAGGAGATAAAAAGTATTATCCTAAAGCTGAGATTAAAAATCTTAATTCTTTTAAGGCAGTGGAGAAAGCTTTATCTAGTGAAATAATTCGACAACGGGAGCTGTGGGACAAAGGTAGTCCGCCAAAATATCAGACTACTCGAGGCTGGGACGAGAAAAAGGGGGTTACAATTGAGCAAAGAGGCAAGGAAGAGGAAAAAGATTATCGCTATTTTCCTGAACCAGATTTACCACCAATTGACAGAAACTTTCTCAAAGAACAGGGGATTGATTTAGAAATTTTAAAAAAGGATTTGCCTGAACTGCCTTTAGTCAGGTGTAAGCGTTTTGTTCAAGAATATGGTTTTGATAATAAACAAGCAAAACTTTTAACAGATTATAAGAAATTGGCTAATTATACTGAAAAAGTTATTTCTGAGCTCAAGGCCTGGCTTTTGTCTTTGGAAACAGTTGAAGGCACAGAAAAAGAAATCTGGGAGAAAAATAAAAAGCTATTTATTAAATTAGTGGCTAATTGGTTAACTAATCGTTTATTAGCTTTAGAACAAAAAGCTAAGCAGGGTGATTTTAAAATTAGTCCAGAAAACTTTGCTGAGTTTATTATTCTGATTTACGAAAAAAAAGTTTCAAGTAATTTAGGCCAAAAGGTCTTAGCAAAGATGTTTGAAACAGGTAAAGATGTTGATCGGGTTATTTCTGAATATCAATTAAAAACAGTTGAGGATAAAAAAGAATTAAATGATATCATCAAAGAGGTTATAGAGGATAATCCAGGTATAGTAGAAAAATATAAAAAGGGAAAACATGTTGTCCTCCAATTTTTAATAGGCCAGGTGATGAAAAAAACCCAGGGCCAAGCTGAGCCAAATACAGTTAAGAAGTTATTGGAGAGAGAATTAAAATCCTAAGAAGTCTTCCATTAGTTTTTCTGCTTGTTGATAATTTTCAATCCACTTAATTCTTTTATCTTTTTTAAACCAAGTGATTTGGCGTCGGGCATAATGGCGCGTATTTTTTTTAATTAAATCAATTGCTTGTTCTAAAGTAATCTGGCCCTGTAAATAAGAAATAACTTCTTGATAACCAATAGTGGCTAAAGATGGTAGCGAAGGGGCGTATTTTTTAATTAAATCCTGGGTTTCTTCAACTAAACCCATTTTTATCATCTCGTCTGCTCTTTGGTTAATTCTTTGATAAAGTTTTTCTCTAGGGATTCTAATCCCAATTTGGAGAGCATCAAATAAGGGTTTACCTTTTTTTCTTAATTTTGAAAAAGGCTTTTTTGTTTTTAAACAAACCTCTAAAGCTCTAATAATCCTTCTGGGATTTTGTTTTTGGACAAAACTAGCAGCATCTGGATCCAATTTTATTAATTTTTTCCACAGATAATTAGGGCCATGTTTAATAACCATTTTTTCTAATTTTTGTCTTAACTTTTTGTCAGGCGGGACTTTAGGAATATCTAAATTATCAACCAGGGCACTGATATATAAGCCTGTGCCGCCAACTAAAAAAGGCAGTTTGTTTCTTTGAAGGATGTCTTTAATAATCTTTAAGGATTGATTTTTAAATTGGGCTAAAGTAAATTCTTGATCAGGTTTAATAATATCAATCATATAATGGGGGATATCATCAATAATGAGTGGCCCTACTTCGCCAAGGCTTCGTAGGGCATCCTTCGCTTTTTGGGGAGAGCATTTATTTTTTAAAGAGGGCCTTGCCATCCGTAGCTCCGAGCGTAAGCGAGGAGCGAAGGATGGCTTGGCCGTGCCAATATCCATCTGCTGGTAAAGGGTGCGGCTGTCAGCTGAAACAACTTCTCCATTAAATTTTTTAGCCAGTCTTAAAGAATAGCTGGTTTTACCCGAGGCTGTTGGACCCAGGATAACTATTAATTTTAATTTATTATCTTTCATTTTCTTGTTTTTTTGGTTATAATAATTTAAGAACAACTTAACAACTTAACAACTAAACAATTGAACAAAGAAGAATAAATTAATGTTAAATTGCTAAATTGAATTTGGTATGGACTTAATTAAGTATTTAATTGAAGAGGTTGATTGGCAGAACTCTTTGGTTTTTTTGGTGTTGAGTGGAGGGCCAGCCCTATTCTGGCTTTTACTTTGTTTAAAGTTTGATCGGGCTGCTCCTGAACCGCGGCTTCAGATTTTAAGGATTTTCCTCTGGGGTTGTTTAATTGCTCTGCCAATTATTTTTCTGGCAGGATATTTAACTCGTTTTGTTGAAGATGTTCTTTATTTATATCCTGTTCTAGTTATTTTAATTCTATCATTTTTAGTTGATGGTTTAATTGAAGAATCAGCTAAATATCTTATTCTACGCTGGCAGATTTATGAATCATCTCATTTTGATGAATTACGTGATGGGTTTGTCTACGGCATGACCCTGGGACTGGGCTTAGCTTTTGTTGAAAATATCCTTTATGGGCTTTTATCTGGAGATTTAATGGCTGGAGCAAGCACTATTTTAATGAGGGGTTTTACTAGTACTTTTATGCATTTTCTTTCAGGCGGAATTATTGGTTATCATTTAGGATTAATTAAGTTTAGTTCAGTTAAAAATCCAAAATTAATTATTTGGCGAGGTCTGATTTTAGCAATTCTTTTCCATGGGCTCTATAACACCATTGTTAGGTTTGGCTGGTGGTGGGATGTTATTCCCTTAGCGGTTCTTTTAATTGGTGTTTATCTGGTTATTTTTAGAAAGTTTAAGAGATTGTCTAAGCTCGGCCTTCAAGTCCCCAGGGCGTAGCTCCAGTAATTTTTACTTTAACAAATTGACCAATTTTTAAAGATCCTTTTGGATTTTTTATTTTAACATTTTTAAAAGTTCGAGTTTTCCCTAAAAAAGAATTGTCTTTTGTTTTTTCTTGGATTAAAACCTCAATTGTTTTATTAACATATCTTTTATTATTCTTTAAAGCTGTTTTCTTTAAAATCTT
>CAZXPA010000030.1:0-8048 GCA_964642485.1 uncultured Gammaproteobacteria bacterium | reverse complement strand
AGTAAGGTTAAAAATTTAAAATTGTAAATTGTAGAAATGTTAACAAAAAGAAAAAATATTTATTTTATCCTAATCATTATTTTAATTATTTTATTTATTTTTATAATAATTTTATCTCTTAAACTTATGCCAAAACAAAAAATACCTCAAAAAGAATTATTAATTAGACTCCCGGTAGTGGCTGGTTCTTTTTACCCAGGCGATAAACAAACCTTATCTAAACAAATTGATTATTTTTTAAATCAGGCTGAGGACATAGAAGTAGAAGGGGAATTAAAAATGTTAATTATCCCTCATGCTGGTTATCAATATTCTGGAGGAGTGGCCGCTTATGGTTTTAAAAAATTAATTGGTAAAAACTTTAAAACTGTTATTTTAATTGGCCCTTCTCATACCGATTGGTTTAATGGTAGTTCAGTTTATAAACAGGGGCTTTATCAAACACCTTTGGGACAAATAGAGGTAGATTCGGAATTGAGTGAAAAATTAATTAAGGAAGATGAAAAAATCTTTTATCGGCCCTTAGCTCATCAGCAAGAACATTGTTTAGAGGTTATGCTGCCCTTTTTGCAAAAAGTTTTAAAAGATTTTAAAATTGTCCCGATTATTATAAGCCAGCCAAATAATGAAAATGTTCAGATTTTAGCTCAAACCTTAAGCAAATATATTGATCAGAAAACCTTGGTTGTTATTAGTTCTGATTTATCTCATTATCCGCCCTATCAGATAGCTAATGAAGTTGATCAAAAAACTATTCAAGCAATTTTAACTGGTGAGTTACAGGAGTTTAACCGAGCTGTTAAAGAATCAATGGCTCAAGAATTGCCTGGCTTAGATACCTGTGCTTGTGGCGGAGAACCAATTAAAGTGGCTTTGGTTTTGGCTAAATCTCTAGGCCTAAATCAGATAAAACTTTTAAAATATGCTAATTCAGGTGACCTGCCGGCCGGCAGGCAGGGTATTAGTGGTGGTCATTTAAGTGTGGTTGGTTATGCTAGTATTGCTTTTAGCCTGTCCCCACACCAAAGATTTGGTGGTGGGGGCAAAAGTAAAGAGGACTTATCGTCAGGAACTTTATCAGAAGAGGATAGGCAAACCCTTCTTCAAGTTGCTCGGCAAAGCATTGAAGAATATTTAGAAAATAAAAAGATTCCTGAATTTAAAGATATTTCTTCTACATTAAAACAACCTCAAGGAGCTTTTGTCACCTTAAGAAAAAACCATCAGTTAAGGGGTTGTCTTGGCAGGATTGTAGAAGAGAAACAGCCTTTGTATCAGGTTGTTTCTCAAATGGCTATAGCCGCAGCAACTCAAGATACCCGTTTTTTCCCAGTTGAATTACAAGAGATGAAACAAATAAATATTGAGGTTTCTGTTCTTTCTCCTTTGAAAAAAGTAAAAGACCCTTTTAAGGAAATTGAAATGGGCATACATGGAGTTATAGTTCAAAAAGGCCTTAAATCAGGGGTGTTTTTGCCTCAAGTGGCAACAGAAAATAACTGGGACTTAGAGACATTTATGGGCCAGCTTTGTTATCAAAAAGCAGGTTTACCTGTGGATGCCTGGAAAACCGGTGAGGTAGATATTTATACTTATACCGCTGAGGTTTTTGAAGAATAAAGAGCAAGGCTGGCTAAGATATTTAAGCCAATGAGGAAAAGCAATTTATCCCCACTGACTATTGTTGACATCTATCTAATAAAGTTTTATGATTAAAGCTGATAACAAAGAGTTAACCTGAATATATGAAACAAAAAATGCAAGCCAAAACCAAAGTAAATATTCCCGCCCATTCTCAAACGCTCAAAGCTATTCTTGAAGAGCTTCGGTTGTTAAGAAACGAAGTTATGTTACTCTTTCCTCAAGAGAATTTAAAAGATTGTGCTCATCCAGACCGTATTAAACGTTCTTATCAAAAAGCGATTAAGAAATATCCTCCTGTCTCATTATGAGATTAATCAAAACGAACGATTTTAGCCGAATATTTAAAAAGTTACCTCAGAATATCCAACGCCTTTATGCTACTCAAGAGAAGCGTTTCAAGGAAAACTGGCGTGACCCAAGACTTCATATTAAAAAAGTTCGTGCTCTTCCTTTTGCGTTTTCTTTCCGTGTCACCCGTCGCTATCGGGTATTTTTTTATTTTCAAAATGCAGGAACAGTAATCTTTTTTGATACGGATCATCGCAAAGATATTTATAAGTGATTTTTTTAAGAATAGCCCTTAAAAACTCTTATTCTAAATGGCGGCCGTAGTTGATATTATTTTTACTGCAGAGATTTTTGAAGAAAAAGAATAATGATTTATTATAATCAACCAAAAAAGACGAGGCAAAACCTCGTCTTTTAAAGAATGAGAGTTATTTTGGCGACGAAAGACCGGCTGAGAGGTCAAGCTTTTGAAGAATAAAGAGCAAGGCTGGCTAGGATATTTAAACCAATTAAAAAGAATAAAGTTTGATAAACACCGAAGAAAGGAAGAAAGAATAAAGGAACAAGAATGGCCCCTAAACAAGAACCAATTAAATCAGCTGAGTAAATAACTCCAGTTTTTTGTTCAGGTTTTTTTTGTTTTTTTAAGAAAACAAAATTAGTTAAAGGAAAATCAAGGCCAATTAAAAACCCAGCTAATAATGGAGTAATTAACCACCAGTTAAGAGAGAATTTTAAGGCTAAAAACATAAAGCAACATAATAAAACCAGGGAGAGATAGACTTTAACCAGGGTGTTTATTTTAACTTCAGCTTTTCTCATTATTTTCAAGGCCCACCAATTACCCAAAGCTATGCCAGCCATACTTAAGGTGGTTAATAAAGCAATGTAGTGATAAATATAGCCATAAAAGATTTGAAAACAGAAAATAAAAAGAATTCCTAAACCTAAAAGAGTAAAGTCAGGAATAGCCGTGATCAAGGGCAAAAATTTAGTTGAAGAGATTTTTTTTCGCCAAACCCGCCTGCAGGCAAGGTAAATGATAAACAGGGCTAATAAAATATAGCCGGGGCGTATTTTACCTAAAGCATTTAAAAACTTGATCATTCCTGGCTGAAATTGCTTGAGCCAGAACAATAAATTAGCTAAATAAGCCGAGGGCAATAAATCAGAATTGGCTTTTACCTGTTTGCTTTCAGCCAAAAGTATATTAACTTGAGCAACTCGATCATTAGTCAAATAATAATCTAACCATTGGGGGGTAATAAAGTTTGTTTCTATTTCTCGTGTTTTAAAACGGTCAATAATTTTTTCTGGCTGAACACTTAAAGTATTTTGTTCAGAGGCAAAAAAGAAGCTTATTTCTCCAGGTAAAACAAGGATCTGAGAAAAGTTTTGTTTTAAAGCCTGATAAACTGAGGCATTAAGATTAACTGCCTCTTGAGAAAAATAATTAGGGGCAAAAGAAACATAAGTTGAAATTAATCCCTGGGGATTAAGAATATTTTTTAGTTTTTTAAAAAATTCTTGAGTGTAAAAGCGATTAAGTAATAAAGAAGAGGGATCAGGTAGATTTAAAATAATGACATCAAATTTTTCTTGGTTTTTTTGGAGAAAAGCCCGGGCGTCTTGATAAATAATTTTTACCCGAGGATTTTTAAAGGCTTGGGCCAGAGAAACAGGCAAATATTTTTCTGTTAAAGAGATAAGTTTTGGATCTAATTCTAAATAATATACTTTTTCGATTGGATGTTTTAAAATTTCATTTAAAGCACCATTAAAACCTTGACCAATTAACAAGACTTTTTTGGGGTCAGGGGACTGGAGAAGAGCGGGATGAACTAATTGCTCATTAAAGCTTTTTTCTTGGTCTGAACCAATTAACAAGCCGTTTTGAAAAAAATTATATTGAAAGCTTTCTTTAGTCAGTTTAGTAACAGCTAGGTTTCCATATTTTGAATTAACTGATTCTTCTAAGATTTGATTTTTAAATCTTAGGCTTAAGGTTTTGTTTTGGATTTGTTTAACAAAAGGCGAAAACAAGAAAATAAGAGAAACAGCAAGTAAGAAAACAATTAAAGATTTTAAAAATAATTTTTGCTTAAACCCCGTTAGAAAGTTGTTGCCGTATCTTAATAATAAACCGAGATTCTTCTGGGGTTTACGGAGCGGGCTTTCTAACGGGGTAAAAGAAAACGCAAGCAAAAGAGCAGAGATAAGATTTAAGACTATAATTAAGAAAACAACTAAAAACTCATTTAAAGAAACTAAAAAGAAACTAAATCCAAGGCCGGCAATAATAAAGCCGAGGGTTTCAAAAAAATAAGCCTTGGTTAAGCCTAAAGACAATTGGTTTGTTAAACTAGTATATAATTTTGAAGCAATGGTCCAGAATACCCCTAAGATTAAACAAAGAGGGATTAAGGCCAAAAAGGTAGCCCCTAAGGCTGATAATAAATTGGGAATTTCTCCTGGTAAGGTAAATAGATTTTTAATTAAGCGAATTAAAAAAATTTCCAAAGGGAGAAATAGAGCGATTAAGACATGAGAGCTAAGAATAGTTTTTAAAGAGTTTAATTTTTGAAAAAGCTTAGATAAAAAAAGACTGCCCAGGCCAACCAAAACCAACCAAAACCCTAAACTTAAAGAAGAGAAAAGCTCATTACCATAAAATGTAATCATTAATTCCCGAATGATAAGGGCTTGGGCAATCAAAGCAGAGATCCCAAGAATAAAAAAAGCAAAAAGCATTGATTTTTTTCTGAATTTCATCTTAGAATTAAACATGATTTTGACCACTTTTCTGTTTTTTAGATAAAATCTTAATAGATAAAAATACTAGCCCTCCAATAACTAAGACAGTGATTAGCCAGCCAATATTCGTAATTCGTTTAGATTCGTAATTCGTAGGAGAGCTAGGCGCTGAGCGCCTATGTTCAAGTTTTTCTATTGGCGAAATACATCCTTGGCTCAAACATTTAATCACGGCTTGCTCAATGGTTGAGGAAATGCCGGAGTTATAGGAAGTAAAAGATTTTTCAGCAATAAGAATGACGGGAACAGGGATTTGGCTTAAATTTAAATTATAAGCTTGGCCCAAAGCAAGATAAACTTTTTTATTTTCTTGGTTGTAAAACACTTCAAAACTTTTGACTTTTAGGTCTGGATATTTTCTAGATAATTCGCCTAAAAATACTTCTGCCTGAGCGCAAATTGGGCAGCCCTGACCATAGAAAAAATATAAATCAACAGGCTGAGCAGCTAAACAGGGCTTTAAAAATAATAAGCCCCAGATAATCAATAAACATACTTTTAAAATTATCATTTTCATACCCTTGTATTTTAGCAGATCTGTGGGGGTTGACAAATATTTTTGGTTTCCTTAATATTTATTTTACAAGGTCAATTATATTAAGTAATAATTCAAATCTACGAATGATATGCGAATGCTACAAATTCGTTGTATTCGGATGTATTTGTAGATTAGCATTACTAAATGGAGTGATATGGCGAAACTTAAACTTAAACCATTGGGTAGCCGATTAGTGGTTAAACCAATTACTGAAGATGAGGTAACCAAGTCTGGCATTATTTTGCCTGAAACCGCAGACAGGGAAAAGCCAATTAGGGGTGAGGTTTTAGCTATTGGCTCAGGCAGATTTTTAGAAAATGGCCAGCGAGAAGTTATTGATTTAAAGGTCGGTGATAAGATTTTATTTGAGAAATACGGCTCAGATGAATACAAGGTTGATGATCAAGAGTTTTTAGTTGTTGAGTATGATAAAGTGGTGGCCGTAATTAAGTAATAATTCGAATCTACGAATGGTATGCGAATACCGCGAATTGCGAATAATGCGAATAAAATTCTATTAGCAATTTGTAGATTAGCATTAAATTTGTAGATTAGCATTACTAAACGAAGTGATAATATGGCTAAACAAATTTTATTTGATGAAAAGGCGCGCGCTGCCTTAAAGCGCGGAGTAAATAAGTTAGCCGCGGCAGTAAAAGTAACCCTTGGACCAGTTGGCCGAAGCGTTGTTTTAGACAAAGGCTTTGGCTCACCAACTATTACTAATGACGGTGTGACTGTGGCTAAAGAGATTGAGCTTGAAGATAAGTATGAAAATGTTGGCGCTCAATTAATTCAAGAGGTTGCTTCAAAAACAAATGATGTGGCTGGTGACGGCACAACTACAGCAGTTCTTTTAGCCCAAGCAATTGTTTCCGATGGCTTGAAAAATGTGACGGCTGGAGCTAGGCCTTTATTAATCAAGCAAGGAATTAATCAAGCCGTTGAGGCAGTTATTAAAGAGTTAAAAGAAAAAATTGCTAGGCCAGTTTCAACTCAAGAGGAAATCCAACAGGTGGCCTCAGTCTCAGCTAACAGTTTAGAAATCGGTAAAATTATTGCTGAGGCTATGCAAAAAGTTGGCAAAGACGGAGTAATTACCGTAGAAGAGTCTCAGTCATTTGATTTAGAACTGGAAACAACTGAGGGCTTGCAGTTTGATCAAGGTTACGCATCTCCCTACATGATTACTAATTCAGAAAAAATGGCTGCTGAATATGACAATCCCTATATCTTAATTACTGACAGGAAAGTTTCTGCTGTCTCTGAGATTTTACCTTTGATGGAAGAAATGGCTCAGGCTGGAAAAAAGGACTTAGTGGTCATTGCTGATGAAATTGAGGGCGAGGCTTTAGCGACCTTTGTGGTTAATAAATTAAGGGGAGCCTTTAATGTTTTAGCGGTTAAAGCTCCGGGTTTTGGTGATCGAAAAAAAGAAATGTTGGAAGATATGGCAGTTTTAACTGGCGGTAAAGTTATTTCTGAAGAAGTTGGTTTAAAATTAGAGAATACTAAACTAAAAGATTTGGGTCAGGCCAGACGAATTATTGCCACCAAGGATAACACAACAATTGTTGAAGGTAAAGGCAAAAAACAGAATATTCAAGACAGGATTGCTAATATTAGAAAAGAATTAGAAATGTCCACTTCTGAGTTTGATAAAGAAAAGCTAGAAGAAAGATTGGCTAAATTAGTTGGCGGCGTAGCGGTTATCAAAGTTGGGGCAGCTACAGAAACAGAAATGAAAGAGAAAAAGTTTAAAGTTGATGATGCCGTTCATGCTACTAAGGCTGCAGTTGAAGAAGGCGTTGTGGTTGGCGGCGGAGTAGCTTTGATTAGATGCTTACCAGTTTTAGATAACCTTAAACTACAAGGCGATGAATTAGTTGGGGTTAAGATTTTAAAGCGAGCTTTAGAAGAACCATTACGGCAAATCGCCACTAATTCTGGCAGGGATGGGGCAGTAATTGTTCAAAAGGTTAAAGAACATCAAAAAAATTATGGTTATAATGCTGTCACTAATAAGTTTGAGGATTTAGTTGCTAGCGGGATTGTTGATCCTGCTAAAGTAACTCGTTCAGCCTTGCAAAATGCAGCTTCAATCGCCGCCCTGTTTTTAACCACTGAGGTAGTCGTAACAGAAAAGCCAGAAAAAGAAGGGGAAAGAACAGGGGAAGGAGCGATGCCCCCTGGAGCAATGCCGCCGGGAGCAATGGGTTATTAATATATTTTTGTAATTCTAAAGGGGGCCTTATTTCTAAGGCGCCCCTTTATGCGTGTTTGTTCATTCTTTTAATTTTGTTCTATTTTTTTGGTGGTGACAACAGCCTGGACAATCATGGCCAGGGTGCCAAAAATGAATCCGCCACACATTGACCAGTTTTTAGCTGTTTTGGCCAGATATTCAAAGTAAAGCCATTCATCAGGGTTGCGGAGAATCTCCCCGGGAACACTGTAAATGGAGCTAATCAGACCGACAGCAAAGCCGATGCCAACAAAGGAAACCCCCCAGCCGAAGAACTTATGAATAGGCTCCCATTTGGTTTTCTGATACCAGAAAATGCATGAGATCCAGTATAAGATTAGCCAGGGCAGAACAAAGGTAAGAAAATATTCAAGAATGAACCAAAAGAATTTCAGTAAAGCCATTTTAACTCCCTCCATTTAAATCTTGCTTATATCATAGCATATTTTTACTAAAATGTCAATCCCTTGTACAAGATGAGTACATAGGTAACACTTTTGAAAATTCAATGGGAGTCTT
>CAZXPA010000029.1:0-8060 GCA_964642485.1 uncultured Gammaproteobacteria bacterium | reverse complement strand
CTCATGCTCTAATGATTTGATGCTCTCATGTTCCCATGTTCTAATGAATTAACTCGATTAAGTTAACTCTATAAAATTTAAATTATAGGCTATTATTAACAAGAAACTCCCTGGCTAACCGTTTATACGCTTTAGCCCCCTTTGATCTTGGAGCATATTCTAAAATTGTCTGACCATAACTTGGAGCCTCAGCTAAACGAATATTGCGAGGAATAATTGTTCGAAAAATTCTGTAAGGAAAGTGTTTGTATAATTCCTCCCAAACTTCTCCTGAAAGACGGCTCCGACCATCATACATGGTTAAAACTGCACCCAAAATATCTAAGTTTGGCTGTAAATTCTCTTTAACTAAATTAATTGTTTCTAAAAGCTGGCCTAATCCTTCTAAAGCATAATATTCAGCTTGAATAGGAATTAAAACCTGGTCGGCGGCTACCAAACTATTGACCGTGATTAAGCTCAATGATGGTGGGGTGTCAACAAAAATAAAGTCAAATTTCTCGCCTGCTTTTCCTTTTAAAACATCGTCTAAGGTCTTGCTTAAAATAAATTCTCTTTGTGGTAAACCAACCATCTCAATATCAGCTCCAGCTAAACCCTCATTAGCCGGGATAAGCCAAAGATTACATCTAACGGCGGCAATACTTAAATTTAAAGGAATCTTTTGACTTAAAACTTCATAAATGCCCTGACTGCCATTTTCCACGCCTAAACCAGAAGTGGCGTTAGCTTGAGGGTCTAGATCAATTAACAAAATCTTTTTACCAAAATGAGAAAGATAAGCCGCTAGATTAATGGCGACATTAGTTTTGCCTGTACCTCCTTTGCGATTACATATAACAATGACTTTGGGCAACATATTTTTTAATTAAACCCCGTTAGAAAGCCCTCTTGGCAAACTATAAAATACTTCAATTTATAACGAGAGTCATAATAACAACTTTCTAAACGGGGTAAATCAAAAACTTCAGGCAAATCCTTCCCCGCCTAATATTATTATAATAACATAATTATTTATCTTGTATAGTGAAATTATCCCTGTTTTTTTGCTCTAAAATAAAGGAGGATTAAAACCGTAATCCCCCCGGCAAAATTAGCTAAAAAATCGCCTAAAGTGTCAATCCATCCTAATTGTAAGGGTGGTAATAAGGTTAGACCTAAGGTCTGGTCAACAAGATATTCAAAACCCTCCCAGCAAATACTAATAAAAAATAAAACAATTAGGACCACTAATTGCTTATTCATTCTAATTGTTTTTATCTGGCAAAACCACCAAACCACTAAAACAACACTTGCTCCAGCCAAGAAATGCATTATCTTATCATAATCTTTAAGGGTATAATAATATCTCCACCAGCCAAGAAAATGTAAAATTAAAAAACCTGGAATTGTAATTAATAAAAATATTTTTATCTTTTTACCCATATTAAAATTGGAAAGGGACTACTTAAAATAGCAGCCCCTTTTTTACCAAATGAAAGGAATAAACCGATTAGTTTGCTTTTTGTAGTCCTGATATTCTCTGTTAAGCCATTTCAATAACAGTTGCTCTTCCTTATGGGCGCAAACCCAGATAAAGGGAGGGCCGAGCAAAAGAACCGCAAAGAATAACCAACTGCTTATTGTCAACTCAAACCCCAGCCCCATCAATAAAGAACCAAAGTAGATTGGATGACGAATATAGTGATAAGGACCACTGGTAATCAATTCCTTTGGCCGGGCAAACTCCATGGCGGTGTGCCAATTTTCCTTTAAAGTGAATCTTCCCAAAACACTTAATATTATACCAAGAAAAAAGACAACCATGCCAATAGTTTGCCAAGGAATAAGTGGTTCCCACTTACCTGGCCAAACAAACAATTGGAGCCAAATTACAAAAACCGTAAGAACTTCAGCGCCAATCAAGAGAATTACGCACCTTTTTATTTTTAAGGTTCTAACCTTTCTTTGCTGCGAAAACTGCCTGACTATTAGCCGGCTCAGATAATAAAGACTGATACCAGCTAATAAGACAATTTCTATTCCGTTCATCTTCTCCTCCTTCCTGTTTTACTTATTTGTACTTAAATTAAAACATATTTTTATAAATTTGTCAACTCTTAAAAAGCATAAAAGGCGGGGTTAACCGCCTTTTTTCGTCTCCTCTCCTTTGATCGATTGAAAGCTCACCGATGAGCTATACATATACATATGTGTCACTTTCTGGGTTTCGAGATCCCATAACAAGCGCTGATTCCCTTTTTCAAAGACCTTATAACCATGACTCGTTATAATGTATCCCCAACCTTGTCTCCTCATCTCTTGTTTGGAAACTCTGTCCCCTATTTTAATCTTCGCGGCCATCTTTATTTTCTCCTTTCTATTTTCTAATTTATTTTTTAGAAAAAAATAAATAACAAGCTTTTATTGCCTACTTTGTAGTAAAACATATTTTTATAAATTTGTCAACCCCGATTTTATACTTTCGCCCCCTTTAGAAATCTTCTCTTCTGCAAATATTACTCTGATTTGCCGCCCCCTATGTATTTGCCAATCTTATCTAGAACTTCTGTTAAATGAACATCCGCCTTAATCAAATAATCTACCGCGCCCAAAGCTTTCCCTTTGCTCACCTCTTTTTCTTGACCAAGGTTGGATAAAATAATTACGGGAATGTCCTGGGTGGCTGGATTATACCTTAACTTTTCCAAAACCTCAAAACCGCTTAACTTGGGCATGACTAAATCTAATAAAATCATATCTGGCCTTTCTTTAACAGCTAAGTCAAGACTCATTTGTCCGTCTTCAGCTGGAATAACCTCGTAACCAGCGCTTTCAATCATGCTTTGTAAGATTCCTCTCATGTCTGGCTCATCTTCACAAATTAGAATTCTTTTTTGTTTTTTGTCAGACATAATTAAACAAAATTAACTTATTATTATTGAGTCTTGCCCCGTAGTAAAGCGAAGCTTTTACTACTGGGGTCTTCACAAATTAAAATTTTTTTTGCCATATTTTTTTTATTATGAAATTAGAAATTAGAAATTTTCTACTTTGCTTTACACGGTAAAGTAAAGTAGAATGTGGTTCCTTTGTCTTCCTCGCTTTCAAACCAGATTTTACCTCCATGAGCTTCGACTAAACCTTTAGCCAAATAAAGGCCTAGTCCAGTTCCTGGTTTTTGACTAACATTATCAGCCCTAAAAAAGCGAGAAAATACTTTTTCCTGCTGTTTTTTAGGAACGCCAACCCCTTGATCACTGGTGGAATAAAGAATCTCTTTATCTTTCTGTTCAATTTTGATTTTAATTTCTGATCCTTCAGGTGAATATTTAATTGCATTATCAAGCAAAATAATTACTACCTGACGAATTTTTTCTGGATCAACATCAACTTTTGGTAATGACTTTTCAGGCTTGGTTACTAAAAGCTTTGCTTTTTTCTTTTCCAAATAAGGCTTGTATTCTTCAGCCACTTTATCAACTAATTCTTCAAGCTGCATCTCTTCTTTTTTAAATGCTAAGCGACCTGATTCCAAACGGGAAACATTAAGCAGGTCATTAACTAATTCTATCATCCTGTTGCTCCCCCGATAAATACGATCAACTTGTACCTTATCTTTCTCCTTTAATTTATCCCCAATTGATTTTAATAAACTTTCTGCCCCCCATTTAATAATGGTTACTGGCGTTCTTAATTGATGAGAAGCTAAAGAAACAAATTCTGACTTAATACGATCAATTTCTCTTTCCTTAGTAATGTCGCGGAAACTAACCACGGCGCCAATAATTTCCTTTTTTTCATTTTTAATTGCCGCGGCTAAGCAAGAGACCGGTATCTCATGTCCATCTTTAGCTATTAAAACTGTGTGATTGGACATTTTACTCAACTCTCCGGTTTTTAAAGTTTTCTTAATAAACTCAGTATTTTCTTTTTTGTCATCCTCTTTTAAAAACTTTAAAATTTGATTATAGGGACGGCCAATGTATTCCGTTTGCCCAAAACCAGTAATTCTTTTAACTGAAGGGTTGCAAAGCACCAATCTTTCTTTATTATCAATGACAAAAACGCCGTCAGCCATACTAATTAGAATTGCCTCAATTCTATTTTTTTCTTGTTCAATCCGGTTTTTAGCCAAAGCTAATTCTTTGGTTCTGTCCTTAACTTTTTGCTCTAAAGTGGCATAATAGGCTTTAAGCTGACGGGCCATTTCATTAAAACCCTCGGCTAATTGCTCAATTTCATCTCTGGTTTTAATCTTAATCTGGTAATCTAAATTCCCTTTACTTATTTCTGCCGCCCCCTTAGTTAATTCTTTAATTGGGGCGGTGACTAATCGGGAACTGAAAAAAATCAGAATTACTAAAATGAAAATGGTAATGGCTAAAATTGTTAAAATGAAATTTCTGGTCACCAAAGCGCTGGAAATCACTTCATTAACTGGGATGACAAAACCCAAACTCCAGCCAGTATTTTTAATTGGATGGGCAACAACATACTTCTCAATATCACCAAATTTTACCACCTTTGGCTCATGAATATGGGCGCCTTTGACCATCGCCGTAATAACTTCGCCTAACTGCCTGTTGGAAACATCTAATAGATTGTATTCTCTGATTTCAGAAATTTCCAATGCTTCTTTTTTCCATTCTAAATCAGGGTATGCTCGAACCGGTAAACTAATTGGCCTTGCTTCAGAATCAATCAAAAAAGCATAACCAGTTTTCCATAACTTAATATCTAAAATCTGGTTAGTAATATCTTCTAAGGTGATATCGATCCCCGTAATTGCTATCATTTCCCCGTCTCGATAAACTGGGGCTAAAGCTGAAACCATCAACCCATGGCCAGTAACGTCAACATAAGGTGGGCTCCACTTAGTTAATCGGTTTGGATTATTGACTTCATTTAAGTTGTCCCAAAAAACTGGATCAACGCCTTCCTTGTTAAGATCAGGGGGCAAAACATCTATGGCAAAACCGCCTCTTTTCTCTGGCTTAGGATCAGAATTAGGATAAAGACGATACCAGCCGAATTTGCCACCAATGATATAAAGATTATCAATATTGGTATTCTCTCTTTTTACTGAAGGGAAAATAAAGTCTAAAGCTGCTGACAAAGTTAAATCGTGGCGAGCAGGCTCATCTAAAGGATGCCAATTAAAAACAATTACTGAAGTAGTTTCATCAGCTTCATTGCCATATTGGCCCTCTTCTCCTTTAAATAAATGGTCAGTTGACCAATAATCAGGTTGATAAAAAAGTTCAGGATTATTATAAACCTGAGTGGCATAATCAGCTAAATTTTTACTGCTCGAACTAATTTTAGACAAAACTAAATTAATTTTTTCTGCTTCGTCACGAGAAAGACTTCTTGAGAGGTTAATGGCTTCGTTTTTTAATTCTTGAGTGGTTCGCGAAACTGAAACAAAGCCAATCAACGAAATTGGTAATAAAGAAAGAAGGATAAAAATTAAAACTAATTTAGTGTTTAGCCCTAAGCCCTTTCTTGATTTACTTTTATCAACCTTAGATGTCATTATAAATGATTGAATTTGTTCCGTCGCTGTTATTTTTATTCTTAAATTATTATTAATTATTATACCAAATTCTTTAATTTAAACAACCTGATCGAAAATTAAATCCGTTTAACCTTTGAATAAGAAAATGAGGCCAGCAAAATGCTGGCCCTTGTTGATGGGAGGAAAATTCAGCTACTGCGCTAAAGAGCTTCTAGGGTCTGATGAATAACTTTATCATAATCATCAAGCCTGTGGGGAAATTTCTGCTTAAAAATCTCAGCAAACTCCTCTAGCTTACCCACTGAAACATTGTTCTTGGTCGCCCGACTGAACCTTTCTAATAATTGATCTGCTGCGGCATTATTCAAATGCGGATTGGCTGTTGGAAAGCGTTTAATCGGTATAGTCGCAGTTACTCCATTTTCTCTGATAATAATCGGATCCATCTCCTCTTTACCCTCCTTTTTTATGAGTGTTCGTGGATGAGTGTTTATGAAATATTTGATTAAATTATACCCTAAATAATAATTTAAGTCAAGAAAGTAGGGGCCGGACTCATTGCCCGTCCCCTTGTCTAGAACCTTTTTAAATGATTTCCCTCCTGATCAAAGGAAGGCACAGAATATATACGCCCAAAGCAGCTAGTAAGGCCCCGACCAACCAAAATGGCAAAGCAAGAATAGGAATTATTATCTCACCAGGACTATTGCCGGCATACCCTGTCTGAAGCATAATCCAGAATCCAACAATAATCAATAACGGGCTAATAATTATTCTGTGTATCATTCTACGTCTAGGACTATATTTTTTCATTTAAAAATCCCTCCTTTATTTTCTGTCTAGATCATAGCACATTTTTACTGTTTTGTCAAGATCTAAAAATAAAACCTACAATTGCTCCGCAAAAACAAATTAAACTAAAAATTAAAGCAAATTTGAAAAAATCTATTTTCTTGGCTAAATTAATTAAAAAATGTAAAGTTAGGATGCCAGCTAAAAAGCTAAAAATTAAAGCTGGCCAAGCCTTAAAAACTAAATTTGGATTTTCTAGAATTAAATAACAACTTGAAGCTAAAACCACCGGGGCAGACATAAGATAAGAAATTTTTAATATCTTATCCGGCTTTAATCCAGCCAAAGATAAACTAAAAATAGTTGACCCAGACCTAGACAAACCAGGAATTACAGCCAAGCCTTGTAGAAATCCTGAGATTATTGCCAATTGCTTAAAACCTATCTCAAAAGTCTTTTCTGCTTTATGGAAATAGGCGGTTAAGAGCAAGCCAAAGCCCATAACTATTAGCAGGCTATTACCAACCACCACACTCTTAATCATTTTGTAAACTGGATAACCAATAATTAAAGATACTACCGTAGAGATAATTAGGAAATAAAGTAATTTAGGATTTTTAAAGGTTAAAATCTCTCTCCAGTATTTTCTAAAATAAATTAAAACAGCAAAAAAAGTCCCTAAATGAAGAAATAAAGCAAGGTCAACTGGATTAAACCCTTTGGTTAAAAATCGACTAGCTAAAGCAGTTATGCCCTCACTAGAAATGGGAATCCACTCAAATATTCCTTGAATAATTCCTAAAAAAATATAATTCAGCATATCCCAGAGAATAACAAATAACTTTTATTTGTCAACTTATCCACAGCCCCTATTGACAAAAAATATATAAAAAATTATAGTCAAAATATAGCTTAAAACATAGCTAGAAAGGAGACGAAAAAATGGGCACAACAACCCAAATTATCCGAAACAAATCTTCTCCTAAGAAAAACCGGATTAAGAGCAATCGATCTGTTTACCAAAAGCTTATTGATCAAATCAATAAGGTTGGCGCAGGAATCTGGAGAGTAGAAGGAACTTCGCGAGGAAACGGGACAACAATAGACAAACGATTCTCTGGTCTCTTACTGGATGTTAATGTAAAAAATGGTGATCTAATCTATAGCCTAGTTAATGGCGGCGAACATGAAGTTGCGGTAAAAAACGCAGAAAAATGTTTCCGCTGGCGCAGACTGATTGAACCAGGACGACCTTATCAATTTATTCCAGTAACCAAGACTGATAAACTAACACTCCAACCAGGCCGGGTGACGAGAATTTTGAAAGTCGGCCCTGAAGAACTTGAAAACCAACTACAGGATTATAAAAAAAGGAGAAGAAAATGAGTTCCATGTCAATTGTTTCGGACAATCGAAAAGAGCCTTGTTTGTTAAATCGACCAACAAAAAACAAGGCTCTTATTATTTTCATTAACTCTTATCTTTTTTCTTCCATTTAACTGCTTTTAGTAAAGGAGCATAAATATCATCGTCTTTATTTATCTCTAAAGGATCAGAATCTGTGGGGTTAAATTCTTTAAATTTTACAGAATCAATATCTTGAATAATTGCTATTGGTGTTTGTTCGCTGCCCTCACCCATAACAAAAACTGCTGCTGCAGCTAAGGCGTCAGCCACATTAGACTGAGAAATCTTCATTTTTCGTTTAAATATATCTTTAGTTCCCCGATAATCTTTTAAGGGGCAAAAACCATAATAGGCTATCGAA
>CAZXPA010000028.1:0-8089 GCA_964642485.1 uncultured Gammaproteobacteria bacterium | reverse complement strand
TTTAAACATATTTTATCATCTAACCCTTGAAGAGATTAAAAAAGGTTTATTAGATAAAAAGCAAGCGCCAGTAAAAAAGGTCCAGAGCAGAATGGTCCAAAGCGTTTTTATTACTATCCCATCCAGAGGAGAATGGGCTCCACCCAAAACAGCAAAACAGATTTGGCAATTACTTTTCTCAGTTAAGAAAATTAAAGAGTTAAAAGGCTTGGTTGTTTGTAAAGGAGGGATGGTAAAATTAAAAGGTCTTGTTCAAATAGTTCTTGACCCAGAAGATGTAAGGTTTAAAAAGGGGAGAATTTTAGTTACTTCAATGACCAGACCAGATTTTGTTCCTTTAATGAAAAAAGTTAAAGCAATTATTGCTAATGAGGGAGGGCTGACCTCTCATGCGGCTATTGTTTCTCGAGAACTTAATATTCCCTGTGTTATCGGGACTAAGATTGCCACTAATATTTTACAAGATGGTGATTTAATCGAGATAAATTTTAAAAAAGGAGTGATAAAAATTTTAAAAAGACATGCCAGGCAAAAAACGTAAGCCAGAATGGTTTGCGGAAGAACAAAGAGGGGGCGGGATCCCAATGATGCCAGCCATTTTGACTTTATTTAGAATAACAAGTAGTAAATTGTTTACAAAGACAACAGGTGTTAAATGTTGTGATTTTTTATTAGATTTGTCTTTAGGAGCAGAAAAAACCTATACCAGAGAAGACCAGTGGGAAAGGTTTTGTTATCAATCTTATAAAAAGGTTAAACAAGAGCCAAATTGGCAAGAAAAATTAGTTAAAGGTTTTGTTAAAAGAGTGCCTGGATTTTTAGCTTTTTGTAAAAGCGTTTATAAGGCGAGACTTAAAAAAAAGACTAATCAAGAATTATGGCAGATGTATGAAAAATACGTCAGGTTATATGAGGATATTTATGTCTGGGGAGAACCATTTGCTTTTGGCGCTAGGTTTAAATTAGCAGATTATTTATCCGAGTATTTACAAAAGATTTTAAAAAGCAAAAATCAATTAAAAAAATTTGATCATTATTTTAATGCTTTAATCACTCCTAAGCAAAAACCCTTTATTATTAAACAAAAACAGGCTTTACTAAGAATTGCTTTTAAAATCTCTCAAAATTCAAAATTAAAAAAGCTCTTTAAAAAGAGCTTAAGCTCTATTAACAAAGAAGTCGTTAAATATCCGGCTCTTAATAAACAAATACAAGAGCATACTAAAAAATATCAATGGGTTCCTTATAATTATGGGGCCGAATTATTTACTAAAAAATATTTTTTAAAGGAAATTAGGACCCTGATTGTTAAGAATCAAGTTAAGGGAGAAATAAATAAAATTAAACGGCTATATCATAATTTAGAGAGAAAACAACAAAAGATTATTAAAGGCCTTAAAATTGACAAGTATCATCAGAAATTATTTACTGCTCTACGCTGGAACAGCTTTATTATTGATTATAAGAAAAGAGTTTTTACTCTTTCCCATTTTTATATCAATTTTTCCTTAATGCCAGAAATTGCTAAAAGATTAAGAATCAAAAAAGAATTAGCTCATTGTCTTTTAGAATCTGACGTAAAACAAGCTCTTTTAAACAATAAATTAATTCCTTTAAAGGTTTTAAAACAGCGTTTTAAAAGATCCGTTATATTCATCCGTGGCGGTAAAATAAAGTTAATGATTAATAAACAAGCTGTGCAATTTTTAAAAAAGCAAAGAATCGGTAAAATAAAAAAAAGCAGAATTAAACAAATTAAGGGTCGGGCCGCTAATAAAGGGATTGTTAAGGGCAGGGCTAAGATAATTCCTGGGCCAAAAGATTTTAAAAAAATGAAATCAGGAAATATTTTAGTGACCCATATGACCACCCCAGAATTTATCTCTATTCTTAAGAAAGCCAAAGCTATTATTACCGATGAGGGTGGAATTACTTGCCATGCGGCCATTATTTCAAGAGAATTAGGCATCCCCTGTATTATTGGGACTAAAATCGCCACTAAGGCCTTGAAAGATGGTGATTTGGTAGAGGTGGACGCCAATAAAGGTATTGTGAGGATTATTAAATAAAAGATGTTTGTCCGCCGAAGCCCTGGTGAAGGCGGAGCGATTCAGTAGAAATTAGAGCTCATCATGGGGTTGTTAAAATAAGGAGATAAAAAATGATTAATCCACAAAAAAAACTTTGGATTTGGGGGCCGATTGACGGTCGGCCAATTTATGTTTCTTATTTCATGATTGCTATTGCCCGGCGCTTACCCCGTTATTATAAATACCACTGGCCTGAGGTTTTGTTTTATTTTATTAAAGACAAAATGACTTTTGTTTCTCATAATCAGAATGTCAGGGCGGCCGGGAAAAAACATTTTCAGACCTGGATTTTAAATGATGAGAATTTTAAAAAAGTTAAAGCTGATTATCAAAAAGCCTTAAATGAATTAAAAAATTTTCAGGCAAAGATTTCAAAAAAATATTTAAGCTTATTAAGTGATAAAGATTTAAACAAAGCCTTTTGTCAGTGGCAGAAGTTGTATCTTGATTTTTGGGGCGTTGGATTAGTGCCAGAATTAGCTAATTTAGGCGGGGAAGAGATTCTTAGGGGAAGATTGTCTAAAAAGATTAAAAATCAAAAAGAGTTTATTTTTGTCTTAGAGAAATTATCAGCTCCGCAAGGTTTGTCTTTTTATCAACAAGAAGAACTAGATTTATTAAGATTAAAAGAACATTATCGATCAAAGAGATTTAATCAATTATTAGAGAAACATGCTCAAAAATATTTTTGGATTAGAAACAGTTATTTTGAACAAAGACAATTAAAAGCAGATTATTTTAAAGAAGTATTGTCAGGGATAAAAAGAGCGGGGTCAAAGATAAATAAGATAAAGAATTTACCAAAAAAAACACTTGCTGAAGCAAGATTTATTATTAAAAAATACAAGCTTGACAGAAGGACTACTAAAATAGCAAAAAGACTTTCTTATTCAATTTGGTGGCAGGATTCAAGAAAAAAAGATATTTTTATTGTCAATCATTACATTGATTTATTTTTAAAAGAAATCTCTAAAAGGAAAAAAGTTAATTTTTCTGATTTAAGATTTTATTGGCCGACAGAGATTATTAAGTTGTTAAGGAACAATAAAAAAGTTTTTTTTAAAAAGATAACCAAAAGAAAGAAGTTTGTTTTAGTTCATTATTATAAAGATATGTTAACCTATAAGGGTGGAAAAAAAGAAAAAGATTTAATTAAGCCATTTTTAACAAAAAAAATAGACAAACAATCAGGAACAATAGGTGGCCTGGTTGTTAGTACTGGTTGCGGTAAGGTAAAAGGCAGGGCAAGAATCTTATTAACTCCTCGTAATGTTAATAAAATGAAAAAGGGAGAAATTTTAGTTGCGCCAATGACTTCGCCCGACTATGTTGTGGCCATGAATAAAGCAGCGGCAATAGTAACTGATAAAGGTGGAATAACTTCTCATCCAGCTATTATCTCCCGCGAGCTTGGCATTCCTTGTGTGGTGGCAACAAAAACCGCAACACAAATTCTTAAAGATGGAATGAAAGTAAAAGTAAACGGAACAAAAGGAGAGGTCTATTTATTATAATTTTTAAATACCATGAGTAGTAAAAAATACCCACAATGGATAGATGAATATGCGAAGTCAGTTCATGATTCTTTTGTAAAAATGCTTCCTATAAGCTGGGGGCCTGTAGATGCTATTTCTTTAATAGCTTTATTGAATGGCTCATTTTCAGTAAAAATTTATAAGGCTATTAAGAGTATTCAGACGCAAAAGTGTTCAATTCAAGACATAGCAAAAAGTTTTTCTTGTTCATCTACGTTGAGAGTTGCTCTTTGTTGGTTGATTTGGGAGTATCAAAATACCAGGTTAAAAAATAAAGAACAATTCAAAGAAATTGTAGAACTTTTCGTAGAGGTTTTAAAATACATGACAAAGAAAGATATTTTTGCTTATAAAAGTAATATCGGGCATACTCGTCAAGAAATTGAGGGTTTTTTAAATGAAATTAACTGGCAGTTTGCTAACAGTGAAAAAGCGCGAGAAATGGGAAAGCTCTACAACAGTTTATCTTCTCTGGTCTTTGCTTTGTACGGAGATTTTTTTCCTCAAGATTCACATGAGATTTATGGACCTTATAATGCCTTTAGGAAATTTGGAAAGAATACCATTTTTTTGATTAAACATTTTCCTAAAATAAGACCGGTTGAATTGTGGCCTGAAATAGCGCAGCTAAAACATAAAGATGTAAAAGTTTTTCAGGTCTACAAAAATGTAAAATTTAAGTGCGAGCTTATAGGCATGCATTCAATTTATCAAGGGGATTTAATTAATAATTTAGTCGCTTATGCAATAATGATAAACGGCAAATATCGCAACAATTTAAACGAAATAAAAGCTCTTAGCGATTATTTTGTAAAAGCGGCCACAAAACAATCTTTACTCTACGATGGCTTATCAAAAAAAGAGGCTAAAAAGAGGGTTTTAGAATGGGAATGCTATCAATTTTTTGACTTTTTTAAATTAGCAAAAATGGATTGGCAGCCAACCAAGCAGATGATAAGAGCCATAAACGAGAAGATTATAAAAAACAAACATATCTCAGATAGATTTGAGTTAGATAAATTCCCAAGTTTTAAACAGTATGTTACAAGTCCGAAGTTTGATGTATATTGGTTGAAAGATTTATATAAGTAATTGATATAATTAATCTTAATAGATAAATATTAATTAAAAAAAATATGGCAGAAGCAAAATTTGAAAAAATAATTTCAGAGAGTGAAAGAAAATATAGCCCTAATAATGAGGGGATAATTTCAGTTTTTCGCCACGGAAAAAAGACTCCTGAAGGTGAATTAGCTCCTGAAGGATTTGGGCAAGCTCGAGAAATAGGTGAAGTGACTGAAAGAGTTGGGATAATTGCCAAAGATTATGGCAGTCCTGTTCAAAGAGCTCAAGATATGGCCAGAGAAACGGCTAACACTTTAGCTAATAAAAAGGTAGAAGATCCTAATACAGGAGAAAAATTAACTGGGGAAAAATATAAAAGTCGGGTAAGAGAGGGCTTAAGTTTTGCTGAAAAAGGACGAATGCCCCAATGGTTTGTAAGGATGTTAGGGCCGGAGTCCACATTTAAACAAAGTGCTAATAAGTTTCTTGAAACTTATTTAGCTTTTGGAGAAAAAAGACCAGATAAAACCACTCTTTCACCAAAAGAAATGGCCAGTCGAGTAGCTGAGGTTTTATTACTTCAAATTAGAACAATTGGTAGATTAAAATCAGGTTCAAAAGTTAATTTAGCCGACGCATCTCATTCACCAACTCTTGATGTTTTTATTGCTGAATTTTTAAAAGAGCAGATTGAAGAAGATCCGATTAACCCACAAGGAGAAAGTTTAGTTGAAAAAATGGGCGGAACATTTAAAATGGCTGAAGGATTTGAGGTCCATGTAAAAACAGATGAGCAGGGTAAGCTTTCTGCAGATTTGAGTTTTCGCGGCAAAAAGTACAATGTTGATGTTGATGAACTGCGTAGATTGTCCAGGTTTCGTCAACAAAAAAAGCAAGAAAAGGAATAAACTTGTTTACATAAGTCTTAAAAGACGAAAGTGTAGTTGAGGTTGATATTGCACATGGTATAATTAATATTATTAAGAAATAACAAAAAATTATGAATAATTTTATAAAACATTTTAATCAAATTTCAAGCAAAGATGTTAATTTGGTCGGGGGCAAAGGTGCTTCTTTAGGTGAAATGACCAAAGCCAAGTTTGCTGTCCCGGGAGGATTTGTTATTATTTCTTCGGCTTTTGAGGAATATTTAAAGGCTACTGATATCAATGTGGAAATTAATGCGATGTGGAAAAGAATTAATATTAAAGATATTGAAAATGTTGAAGAAAACTCAGAAATTATTCGCGCTTTGATTTTAAAGGGTAAAATACCCAGATCTTTACAGCAAGAAATCCTCAAGAGCCTTCAAAAGCTAAAAGCAAAATATGTGGCCGTGCGCAGTTCAGCTACAGCCGAAGATTCTAAAATTGATTCTTGGGCCGGAGAATTAGAAAGTTATTTAAATACTACTCAAAAGACTATTTTACAAAATGTTAAAAAATGTTGGGCCTCTCTTTATACTCCCCGAGCGTTGTTTTATCGCGTAGAACGCAAACTTCATCGCCGAAAGGTTTCGGTGGCGGTGGCGGTCCAAAAAATGATTCAATCACAAGTTTCAGGAATTTGTTTTACTGTTCACCCAATTACCAAAAGTAAAAACCAAATGATCATTGAAGCTGGTTATGGTTTGGGCGAGGCAATTGTTGGCGGTATAATCACCCCTGATGCTTATGTGGTTGAAAAAGATTCTTTAACTATTTTAGATATTAATATTAATCAGCAGGAGAAAAAGATTAAATGGGTGAAAAATAAGAATCAAAACATTACAGTGCCCAAAGCAAAACAATCCAAGCAAAAATTAAAAAATTCAGATATTATTAAATTAGCTAAAATAGCCAAGAACATTGAAAAACATTATAAATCACCCCAGGATATTGAATGGGCTTTTTCTAAGGGGAAGTTATACATTACCCAAAGTAGACCTATCACTACATTGTAATATGGCTATTGATAAACAATTTAAGAGTTTGCCAGTATTATTCGAAGGGGGAAGAAAGGCGTATTTTTACGCCCATTATGCAATGATTCACATGTATTCAAAAAAGGGACATAAATGGCCATTGTATATTAAAATAATAGGTACTTATGACAATCATCTCTCAAATTGGTATTTTATAGCAGGTGATGAAGGAGAATATGAAAACATTCTTAATAAAGCAGTAAAGAAGCCCAGGCTTGCAAAAGAAATGAAAGAATATCTTACCATAAAGAAAGAGCTAGTTGTTAAAAAATTGAAATCCTTTAATAAAAATAATGTAGATGAACTAGTTAAATTACACAAATTCTATTTACAAGAGTTTGAAAATATCATGCGTACATCAGGTTTTTTAAGAAATCTTGATAGAGGTATAATTTTAAAGATAAAGCAGAAATTTCGCGATTTTGAAAACATTGATATTGTTTTAAGATTTGCATCGTACGCTAACGAGAAATCATTTTCTTTAAAAGAAAAAATAGCAACATTGGAATTGGCATTAGCTGTTCTTAATAGAAAAATTGATTTGAAGGGTACAAATTTCAAAGAAAAAATAAGAACAATATGCCGAAAGTTTTGTTGGACAAGCATGGGTTATGTTGATGAAAAACCGAGAACAGAGAATTATTATATTAAAGAAATTAAGAAATTAGTAAAAAAGAATCCTAAAGAGCAGCTGGCAGAAATTATTACACGAGAAAAAGAACTATTAAAAAGAAAAAAAGAGTTTTTCAATAAACTTTCTGAAAAGCAAAGAGGTTTTATAATTTTCGCAAATAAAATATCATATTTAAAAGATTATAAAAAGGAATGTTTAAACATAATTGCATACCACGCTGAAAAATTATTTGAGGCGATAGCAGATGCTATTGGAAAAGACAAAGAATTTATCAAAGATTTAACGCATGAAGAAGTTAGGGCGTTAGCATACAGGGGGAAAGTTGACCACAATCTCGTTAAAAAGAGGAGCAAGAGTAATGTAATACTTGCTATGCCCGGAGAATTCAAAATATTAGTTGGCAAGGAAGCAGATATTTTTAAAAAAGGACTGTTAAAGAATCAAATTAAAGACACCAAAGAGTTTAAGGGCAGAATTGCCTCAGAAGGAATTGCTAAGGGCAAAGCAAAAATAGTGGTCGGTTGTTCTGATTTTAAAAGAGTAAACAAGGGAGACGTTCTTATTGTTATAAACACAAGCCCGGATTACATTGATGTAATAAACAAGGCAGTTGCGATTGTTGCAGAAGAAGGAGGAATAACAACTCATGTGTCTATAATTTCCCGAGAGTTGGAAAAACCATGTATTGTAGGACTGCGGATGGCTACAAAGATCTTTAAAGATGGGGATTTAGTCGAGGTAGATGCAGATAAGGGTATAATTAATATTATTAAAAAAAATAAATAATGATAAAAAAAGTATT
>CAZXPA010000027.1:0-10052 GCA_964642485.1 uncultured Gammaproteobacteria bacterium | reverse complement strand
TGTTTTTCAACATAGGTACGCTCATCAGTGTCAAGTATAACATGGACGAGTGCACAACATTGAAAATGTCAGACAAAATCGTTATTCTAAATAATAACTTTGAATTGTTAGAGAAAGGAGATTACCAATGTTCTTGATGTCCAGATGAGTGACGTCCATGATCCTGATGTTTTTCTCAATCATTTCTAAATACTGTTTAATAATCTGATAAGTTCCATCTTTAAAATTAAGATTTAAAGTAACAACTCCTTGGCCAAAGTCAAAATCAAACCTAGTTAATGTCAGGCCTGATTGTTGAGCCAAAACATTAATCTGATTTAAAATATCTGGTATCTCAATCTTTTGAGCTAAAACATAATTTAGTTTTTCCAGTTCAGCTCTATTAATTTCATCTGCCTCAGCTTTCAATTCTTCCAGTCTCTTAAGATATGCTTCTTGCTCAGCTAAAATATTCTGGCGACTTTGAATATCTAAAGGCCCACCACTGGCTACTTGATCAAGTTTTGGCTTAAGGATAAAAAAATACTCAATAAGAAAAGCCACCAGGAAAACAATAATGATAATTAGCCAATAAAACTTAACTAAAAAAACCTGGTGCCGCTTTGTTTTGGAAATTGTTCGTCTTATCCGAGCCATACCAAATTTGTCGAAATTTACGACCCCCTCCTTTTAGGAGGTCTATTATTATATATATTTAATTGTTTTACAAGATATGGATAATACATACTAAATATAAATCGAAGATGTTCAAAAGAAGGGGGGAAGAAAATTTCGTTACAAATTTGAGTCCCCCCTTCTTTTCGCGCAAGCGCGCAAAAGAAGGGGGTAAGGGTTTTGTTGCTGAATTTTCTGCGTCCTTCGACAAGCTCAGGACTTGAAAATATCAGACAAAACTCTTTATTTATGAAATATATCATCAACTAATACTAAATTAAAAGAGGCGGTAATCCCAATTGGAGACATAGCAATACCAGAAACATCTAATTCTTTAACAAAATCTGTAGCTTTGGTAAAAACAATAATTTGCCTGGCAACAGAGATCAGGTCTTGAGCAAGAACATCTAAAGTAATCGTGCCACTGGTACCCGCACTAAAATCGTTGTAATAAATATCTGGAATAGTATGGGTTTCTAATAAACTGAAAAATTTGGTCCAATAAATATGATTATTTAAAATATTTTCCGTTCGGGCGGCTTTTGCCTCCAAAGCTGTAATTTCATCCCTTACCCCTAAAAGAGAAGCGCTTCGAGCTTGTGAAAACTGCATTTGCCTTTCAATTCTTTCAACTTCGGTTTCTATTTGTTCAAAATGCCAATCAGCATATAACCAGATAAGAATAAAAACAGCTAAAATAACTGCTAAAGCAGCAAAAAAAAGTAAATATCTTGAGCGAACAATTCTGGGAATAACAACTGTCTTTTTTGGTATTAAGCTGATTCCCAAACCTCCAGTAGTAGGCGGCGGAGCTTGTTCTTTGACTTCTGGTTTAGGTGCTGGTTTGACTTCTGGTTTGGGCGCTGGCTTAGGTTCTGGTTTGGGCGCTGGCTTAGGTTCTGGCTTGGATTCTTTGGGTAAAACTGACTTTGCCAAAACATCTTGAGAAGGTTTTTTTTCAGGGGGTTTTACTGGAACCTTGGGCTTTTTTTTAAAAATTGAACCTAACCAGCCTGATTTTTTCTCAGCAACTGGTTTGGTCATCCTTACTTCTGGCTTTTCTTCCCTTTTTGTCTGTTTTTTTTCTTCCTCTCCTCCGCCAGAGAGAAAATCAATAGTTGACATAATTATATTATTTTATTTCCCTTAAAGCTAAGCCCACGGCTACGGCAAAACGTGGGGTAACCTCATCTAAAGCTGGCTTTAACTCTTCAGGATAAGCAACCCTGGCCCAGGGGCTACCAACTATCACCTGAATATTAAGTATTTTGGAAAAATGTTCAGGTAAATTGGGTAAGTAAGCTGAGCCACCAGAAAAAATTACTTTCTCAACCACTTTCCCTGACTGATCTTGATAGAGTCTTAATGAATAGCGCATTTCATCAATCACTGGCTTTAGAATTCCTTCAATTACTTTTGGAATTTTCGAAGAGCCGCTCATGCCAATGTCTCTTTTAAATTGTTCGGCTCGCTTAAAATCAACTTTTAAACTGTTGGCAATTGCCCGGGAAATAGTAATACCCCCAACATCAATACTCCGATTAAGGGCTGGCACTCCTTTTTCAATAATAATAATGTCAGTGGTTACCGCGCTACTGTCAATAATCATGGTTGTGGCCTGACTTTTGCCAATCAAAGCCCGGGCTAAAGCAAAAGATTCAGTTTCTAAAGACAAGAGTTGTAAATCAGCCTGCTTGAAAATCTCAACATATCTTTTAACTAAATTCTTTGCCGCGGCAGTTAAAAGAATGCGGTAGTTTTTTCTTTTGCTGTCAACGCTGATGGTGTCAATGATTCGCCAATCTAAAACAACATCCTCAATTGGCATGGGAATAAACTTTTTTGCTTCCCAACGAACAGCTGAACCCAGTTCTTTTTTATTCATCATTGGCAAAGTAATCACTGAATTGAAAACTGAAAAATTTGGTAGAGCAGTTATTGCCTTGTAACTGGTAATTCCCGCCTGGGTATATAGTCTTTTTAAAAGATTGGCTATTTTAGCTAAAATTGTCTTAGCATCCCCTTTAACAATATCACTAATTGCTCGTTCAGCATAGCCATAAGTAACCAGGGCGGGCACTCCCCGCTCTTTAGCTAATTCTACTAATTTAATACTCGTTGATCCAATATCAACGCCTAAAAAACTCTCTTTTTCTCCTATGCCAAAAAGACCCATACTAAATCATTTGAACATTGGAACATTGGAACATTTAATATAAATTCCCTTTGCCTGCCTTGTCCCACTAAGCGGGGCAAAGGCAGGGAATGTTCTCATGTTCTCATGTTTTCATGTTATGCTATAATTATACAACAAAACACTATTTGATACAACTATTTATGTGGATAAAAGACTTTCTCTTAAATATTTTCTTCCCCGTTCATTGTCTTGGGTGCAAGCAACAAGGATTTTTAATCTGCCAGTCGTGTTTAGATAAAATCCTAATCTTGGGTAAACGGAAATCAAATATTCATAATCTGGACAGACTTGTATTTGCCCTTGATTATCGCCAGCCTCTGGTTAAAAAAATAATTAAATCCTTTAAATATTCTCCTTTTGCCCGCTCCCTGGTTAAAGATCTAACCCCTTTATTGATTAAATTCCTTAAACAATCACCAGAAATAATTACTTATTTAACAAAAAACAACTTTATTTTAATCCCCATTCCCCTTTCAAAAAGAAAATTAGCTATTCGGGGCTTTAATCAGGCTGAACTAATTGCTCAAGAATTAGCTAATGAATTTAATTGGCTTTTAAATTCAACTATCTTGAAAAAGGTAAAAAATAATCGCTCGCAAAGCAATTTAACCCGAGAACAAAGAAGAATAAACGTCCAAGATGTTTTCGGTGTTGCTAAGAAAAAACCCGGCCTAAAAAATATTATTTTAGTTGATGATATTTTTACTACTGGAGCAACCTTAGCTCAAGCAGCTAAAACTCTTAAGCAGACTGGCGGACAAAAAATCTGGGCGATTGTCCTCGCCAAGGGCTAAATCAATTTAACAAAATAACAAGATAACAATTTAACAAAATTAGCTGTTAAGTTGTTTAATTGCTTAATTGTTTAGTTGATTTTCTCAACAGTAGGGCCCAGCCAAGTATAAATATTACTAGGGCAACCACCTGCGCCAACCTCAATCCTAACAATATGGGCTGGGGATCAATTCTTAAAAACTCAATAAAAAATCGGCCAAAAGAGTAAAGAATTAAATAAAAAGCAAAAACTCTCCCCGCTTGTTGATCCGGTTGGGGTCGGATTGCAACCGACCTGATCAAAAAGATTAAGAATAAGAAAACAAAAAAATTCCAAATTGACTCATATAAAAAACAGGGGTGAAAATATTGAGCTGATAAAAACTCTATTGGTCGATTAATAGTTTCAATTGGAATTCCCCAGGGCAAACTAGTTGGCTGACCAAAAATCTCTTGATTAAAATAATTGCCCCAACGACCAATTGCCTGACCAAGAATTAAGCCGGGAACAATTAAATCAGCCAAAAACAAAAAATTCAACTTATGCTTTCGGCTAAAGAAATATAAGACAATGAGGCCAACAATAATCACCCCATAAATACCTAGCCCGCCCTGCCAAATCTTGAAAATATCTAAAGGATTTTTTAAATAATAAGGAAGCTCTGCTAAAACATGATAAGCTCTGGCGCCTAAAAAACCAAAAATAACTAAATAAAAAAACAGGTTTTCAATAACCTGTTTTTTTATCTTAAACCTCTTGCTTAATTTAAGAATTAAACCAAGACCAAGAAAAACACTAATAACAATTAATAAACTATACCAATAAATATTTAAAAACCCCAACCGAAAAATAATTGGTTGGGGCTGATATGTATGTAGAAAATTAAAAAACCACATATTAAAAAATCCGGACTTTGTCAAAATAGTGCGGCCGCGCTATTCTTACGAAAAATGAACCTAAGAATTAGGAATAGAGTACTATAGGGACCCGGAAGCTATAGTAGCTATAATATTTACTTACACTCTTTTACTTACACTCTCCACCGCTTGAAGGGTTGCCCTGTTCAAGGCCAAAGCCTGATGAAAAGGGTTCATTGGAAAGAGTTTCAGAACACTCTTCAGGCCTTGAAACAAAAGCCTGACAAATGGCTTGTTTGTAACCCTCTGGTGTTCTTGAGGGACTAACAACCTGACCATTAATAACCACGGTTGGCGAACCTTGAACACTATATTTTTGATTAAGATCTGTGTCTACATTAAACCGAGGAAATCTCCCATTAAGCCAGGTTTCTTTATCATTGTATTGAGCCGTAATCTCATATTTTTGATCAGTTTCGGCAATACAAGCACTTAACCTTGACTCATCAATTCCTGCCTCAGTTAAACATAATTCAAAATCTCCATCTTTAACAAAGCAACTTAAATACTGATTATATTCTTCTGGATCTTGTTTTTGAATGCAATACTGTCTTAAATTTTCATCAATTTCTTTTTTCTCATGCATAATATAATTAACAAAATGCACTTTAATATCAGCTTTTTCTTTTAATAAATCATATGCTGGTAATAAGGCCTTTTGAGCTTGTAAACCAAAGGGGCAGTAAGACATAATAAATAATTTTACTTCAGGAGCCTCTGATTTAGGAGTTTCTTGCGGCTGAGTCGGCTGGGGTTGAGGCGTGTCTTGCCCAAATTTTTCTATTTCAATGACATCAGGGAATAAAAGCTTGCCATCGGTTGTAACATAAGAATCAAATGTTCGGTCGCCAAGCGCAACGGTAAATTTACAAAGTCCAAGTCCCTTTTCGTAATTGGCGGACACCAAAGAAGCTGCTGAGCCAGCTCCTAAAAGATTTTCATTAATGAATTTAACTGTTTTCTCTGCCAATTCATTAACTGGAGGTCTGTTTAAAGAATTTTTTAAACCAAAACCACTGGTTAAGACGGAAACAATCAAAATTAAAAATAAAACGATTGAGACAATTAACCATAAACCTAGCTTTCTTTGTTTTTTATTTTTAGATTTTTCTTCCTCCCTGTTAGAAACTTTTGTTTTTTTCAACATAATAACTCACCTCAAGCCCCGTAATTTCTAACGGGGTCCATAAAAAAATAGTTAGTTGATTAAATTTTTTAAAAGTATAACTGGTTAATTAAATTTTGTCAATTCCTCAACAACCTTAGCTATTTGTAAAATCTTGTTTTCTTTAAAATAATTACCAATTAACTGAACCCCAACTGGCAGGTCATTAACTTTGCCAACTGGCAGAGAAATAGCTGGCAAACCAGCTAAATTTACTGAAACAGTATAAACGTCAGCTAAATACATGCTTAAAGGATCATCTATTTTCTCGCCTAATTTCCAGGCCGGGGTAGGAGTAGTTGGCGTAATCAAACAATCAATTTTTTTCTTAGCAAAAACTTTATCAAAATCCTCTTTAATTAAGGTTCTGACTTTTTGAGCTTTTAAATAATAGGCTTGATAATAACCAGCTGATAAAGTATAGGTCCCCAGCATAATCCGGCGTCTAACCTCATCGCCAAAACCTTGAGTCCGTGAATTCAAATAAACATCTAGCAAACCTTTACTCTTCTCTATTGAAGAAAGCCCATATTTTATCCCATCATAGCGAGCTAAATTAGCTGAAACCTCAGCGGGCATAATAATGTAATAACAAGCTAAGGCATATTTAGTATGGGGCAAACTAACCTCAACAATCTCTGCTCCCTTGTCCCCCAGTTTTTTAATAAGCTTATCAATCTTTTCTTTTATTTGAGCATTCAGGCCTTTAACCCGCCTGCTAACGCCTGAGCGTAGCGATGGCGGGCAGGTAAAATACTCTTGGGGCACCCCCATCCTAAAATTCTTTAAATTCTTGGTCAGGTCAGGCTTAACCAGAGAGCTAACATCCACCGGGAATTTTAAATCAACGCTGGTTGAATCTAAATAATCCTGCCCCTCAATAGCTTGAAGTAAAATAGCCGCATCATCAACTGAACGAGCCAAAGAACCAATTTGATCAAGTGAAGAAGCCATGGCAATTAAACCATATCTTGAAACCCGACCATAGGTTGGTTTTAAACCAATTACTCCACAAAGGCTAGCTGGCTGACGAACTGAACCGCCAGTGTCAGATCCTAAAGCCCCCAAACACATTTTAGCTGTTAAAGCGGCGGCTGAACCACCAGATGAACCACCTGGCACACATTTTAAATTATGAGGATTTTTAGTTGGGCCAAAGCTTGAAGTTTCAGTTGAAGCTCCCATGGCAAACTCGTCTAAATTAGTCTTGCCTAAAAAAATAACATTTAATTGTTTTAACTTCTTTATAACAGTGGCATCATAACTAGCTTGATAATTTTTTAAAATCCTTGACCCAGCAGTACAAATTACATCTTTAATTAAAATATTATCTTTAATCCCTAAAGGAATCCCGGTTAAAAAACTTTTTAAACCCTGGGAACTGATTTTCTTATCTATTTCTTGAGCTTGTTTCAGGGCCTGATCTTTTAAAACCCTAATAAAAGCATTAATCTTTTTATCTTTTTTCTTAATCTCGCTTAAACAGGCCTGAGTCAATTCTTTAACTGAGAATTCTTTTTTCTTTAACCCCTGGTGAGCTTGACAAATTGTTAAATTATTGAGGCTCACCCCGTTAGAAATTTTCTCCATAAATTTTAATTTAATACCCCGAGTAGAAATCGCATTAACATGGAATTTCTAACGGGGCTCATAAAACACTCCTTTGGTTTTAATTAAATCTTTTTTTCTTTTTGGCGCTTGATCTAACAAACTCTGACGCTCTTTAGAATCTCTTAACTCTGTTTTATCCTGACGAAAAACATTTTTAAGATCCGTACCACCTGTACAAGGTGCGACCTTGTCGGTTTTAGCTTTTTTAAGTTGCCCAACATAATTTAAAATCTCTCCTAACTGCTGCTGGTATTTTTCAATTTCTGAAGTTGTTAATCTTAAGCGAGCTAATTTAGCAATATGTTCAACTTGTTTTTTACTAATCATACTTTATCATTTTTAAAAACTGTTTTTCATTAATTATTTTTACTCCTAATTTTCTGGCCTTATCATATTTTGAACCAGGACTTTCTCCAACAACAACAAAATCTGTTTGTCGGCTTACTGATTCTGAAACTCTTCCGCCTAAAGCCCTAATCTTTTCTTTTGCCCTTCCCCGCTTTAAGGTTTTAAAAACACCAGTTAAAACAAATGTTTTATCCTGAAAAACCATCTGGTCGATCTGGTCAGGTCTGACCTGACCAAGGGGTTGAATTTGTGCGCCATACTTTTTTAATCTTTGTAAGAGTTTAACATTATTTTTATCTCGGAACCAGTTATAAATACTCTGGCCAACAACTGGCCCAATATCAGCTCTAGCCACTAAGGTTTTTAAACTTGCCTGGGCTATTTTCTTTAATTGACCAAAATGTTTAGCTAGGTCAAGAGCTGTTTGCTCCCCAACATGACGAATGCCCAGGGCGTGAATAAAATGAGCTAAATCAATTTTCTTACTTTTATTAATAGCTTTAACTAAATTATTAGCTGATTTTTCAGCAAATCTTTCTAAGGGTTCAAGATCACCTCGGGTTAAGGTAAAAATATCAGCCCTATTTTTAATTAATCCCTGATTCATTAATTGGGTTACAAGCTTTGTGCCCAAGCCCTCAATATCAAAACCTTTTTTACAAACAAAGTGGCTAATTTTTCGCTGCTGAGCAGCAAAACAGTTCTTATTTGAACAATAATGAGCTACTTCGCCTGGTTGCCGGATTATTTGACCATTACAAATTGGACACTTTTTTGGCATTTTAAACTTTTTTTCTTTGCCAGTTCGCAAATTCTTTAAAACCCTAACCACCGCGGGAATAACATCACCAGCTTTTTCAATAATCACTGTATCATTAATGCGAACATCTAATCTTTTAATTTCGTCTTGATTATGTAAAGTGGCTCGGGAAACAGTTGTCCCCATGATTTGAGTTGGCTTAAATAAAGCAACCGGAGTCAAAGCTCTGGTTCGACCAATTTGAATGATGATGTCTTTTACTTGAGTAGTTGCTTGCTCACCAGGAAACTTGTAAGCCCTCATCCAGCGAGGAGATTTGCCAACCACCCCTAAAGCTTTTTCTAAAGCAATATTATTTAAAACTACGACTACCCCATCATACTCAAAACCAACCTTTGGTCGATGCTTAGCCCAATAATTATAGTATTTTTTTACTTGTTCTAAATTTCGACAAGCTTTTGTTTGTTTATCTGTTTTAAATCCTAATTGTTTTAAAATCTGATGAACTTCTTGATGAGTTTTTTGACCTAAATTAGTAATAATTTCAAAAACACAACAATCAAGTTTTCGTTTAGCCGTAACTTTGGGGTCAAGCTGGCGAACTGAACCGGCCGCTACATTTCTTGGATTAGCAAAAATTGGTAATCCTTTTTTCTTTTGCTGACGATTAAGTTCTTTAAAATCTTTTTTTTGTATAAAAATCTCTCCCCGAACCACTAAATCAACTGGTTTTTCTAAACGTAAGGGAATTGCTTCAATGGTTTTAATGTTTTGAGTCACATTTTCGCCAATCAAGCCATTGCCCCGGGTGACCCCAATGTTTAAAACCCCTTTTTTATAGGTTAAAACAATATCTACGCCATCTATTTTACGCTCACAAAAATAATCAAACTTCCTAACAGGTTCAACCTGCGAGGAAGTTTGAGGCTTGTTGAAACCTGGTTTCAACAGACTCTTTTTTAGGTAATCGCACATATAATCTTGCCAGCCCTGGAGCTCTTCAAAGTTAAAAACATCCTCAATTGAAAGCATTGGTTGAGGATGACGAACTTTAGTAAATTTTTTTAATGATATTCCGCCCACTCGCTGAGTTGGTGAATCTGGGGTAATAAATTCTGGATATTTTTTTTCAAGTTCAAATAATTCATGTTTTAAAGAATCCCAGGCCGCATCAGAAATTTCTTGTTTGTCTAAAACATGGTACAAATATCGGTAGTGATTTAACTCTTTTTTAAGTTTAGCAATCCTTTTTTTCGTCTCTATTTTGGACATAAAATTTTCGATCAAAATCGTGCCAATTTTCAAAATTCGGCTTAAAATCCAGAGCTAGAACGGATTTCCGAGCGCCTGTTTAGGGGGTCTGGCCCCATTATTCTTCTTCCTCTTCTGGAGGAGCGGGAACTTTGGTTTTAGACTTACGGATTTTCTTCCATGACCCATCTTTGTTAATAGCTTTACTACTACTGTGGAGTAGTGGATCGTACTCGACACCATTATCATCTACTTTTGTTGGTTCCTTCGGAGGTTCTGGAGTTTGCGTATCTGGCACACTACTCGGAAATCCACCTGTTGGTTCCTTCGGAGGTTCTGGTACAGTAATTGGGTCATCTTCTGACTCATTTGTT
>CAZXPA010000026.1:0-10204 GCA_964642485.1 uncultured Gammaproteobacteria bacterium | reverse complement strand
GGTATAAAGATTATTCTTTTTTACAAATGGAACAAGTTTTAATTCCCATGTTTCACCATTTGGGGCCTGTGTAATATTGAGCCCTAATCCTAAATACTGTTCCAGTGTTTGGCCTGCCCATCCTTTATTCAGTTTTCCATTCTTAAAAACGGTAATACCGTACTCATCTGCCATTTCACGCAGGTCCTTGCCAATAATTTTCTGCAATTCTGCAACTGCCTGCTTTTTAGTTAAAATTTTCATTATTTCCTTAATTTTAATTTATTTTTTAAATTTTTATCTAACTCATTAAATCGTTTTTTTGATTTTTCAAGATATTCTTTTTCAGTATCAATGCCGATGAATTTCCTCCCGAATAAATAAGCAGCGACCCCTGTTGTTGAGCTACCGGTAAAAGGATCCAGAATTAAATCTCTCTTATTTGTGCTCGCTAAAACAATTCTTTTGAGTAATTCTTCTGGTTTTTGTGTGGGGTGCTTGCCAAACTTTTTTTCAATTTTTTTAGGTGTATTAATTGACCATACAGATCTCATTTGCAGCCCCGGTTTTTTAAGTTGATCTTCGGGCCAATTTCCGTTTTTCATCATCTCATAGTTAAAAGTATGCTTCGCTTTCTTATCTTTTCTGGCCCAAATTAAAGTTTCATGACTGGCAGTAAAAAACCGACAACTTAAATTGGGCGCCGCATTTGGTTTAAACCAAGCAACATCATTTAAAATGTGAAATCCTGCTGCCTGTAAGGCAAATCCGCACTGATAAATAGAATGGTAAGTGCCACTAATCCAAATAGTTCCTCCGGGTTTCAAAACTTTTTTACATGCTTTTGTCCAGTTAAGATGAAATTCCAGGTCCTTTTTTAACCCATTACTCATGTCCCAATCCCCTTTTTTAACACTCACCATTCTCCCATTTTGGCAAGTAAAAGTACCATTTGAGAGAAAATAGGGCGGATCAGCAAAAATCATGTCAACTGAGTTTTGGGGAATGGATTGTAAAATCTCCATGCAATCACCGTGGTATAAGATAAAATTATTTTTTTTAAAATATGGTTCTAGCATAATTTATTTTTATCAAATTTACTCGTATTAATTATTATATCAAATTATCCCTAAATGAGCTATTACTTTTTAAAATAATTATGTTATAATAGGAAATGTCGGGACCAAGGTGGTCACTGCCCAATAAATGGTCAGCAACTTACCTTGGTTTCTTTCGTTACAAATTTGTTATATAATGTTTCATTTTATCGTTTACGCTTACTCCATCAACCCAAATCTGAACGATTAATCTCGCATAAACGTCTCTTGTCTGTCCTTCATATTCTATATTTTTCCTTAGAATCAACTCCTCCAGCTTTCTTTTTGCTTTCTGTACATTTTCTTCATTAATTTCTGGCGCATATACATCCTCTAAGCGCATTCTTTCTAATTTGGTTTCAAAAGAATCTCCATCCATAACTTTTGTAACGTAATCAGTTTTCTTCATTTTTGTTGTCTCTTCCACCTGTTTACTAATTAATTTTAAATCACCGATGGACATGATTTGACGACTTTTAGCTATAATTCCTATAATTAAACGCTTAATACATCTATCACCTTGCCGTTAATAATAAAATCATCTGCTGGTGTTAAATAAATTGGCTGATGCTTTCTATTTGTAGATTCAGGAAACAAACCAATCATTTTTTTATCTATTTCTTTAAATACCTTTACTGTGGCTAACCCATCAATAACAGTTAAAACCTTATCGCCATTTTTAAAATCTTTAACTTGATGATCAACAAGAATTAAATCATCTTCTTCAATTTTTTTGCCATTTATCTCGGATAAATTCATAGAATCACCAAAAACTCGAACAGCGAAGACTTCTCTATTTCTTAATAATGCCTTGGAAACTTTTAAATATCCCTCTATATTTTGTTTTGCAAAAAATGTTGGTGTACCAGCATTGGCCATTCCTAAAACAGGCACATTAACAAAATTCTTTTTAGCATGATCTTTTAGTTCAATTCCTTTATCTCGAGAAGCTCTTTTAATAAATCCCTTTTCTTCTAACGCATTAAGATACAAGAATACACTTCGCAAACTCTTAAATTTCAAGCCTAATTTGGCATTTTCTTGTTTTAATTCTCTTATCGTCGGCATTCTTCCATTCTCAGAAAAAAACTTTTTAATAGCTTGTAATACTATTTTTTGTTTTGGTGTTAATATTTTCATAATTTTATTGTTTACTTAACTTTCATATTATACTGAAATAATATATCTTTGTCAAACATAAAACTGTGGAAAACTTAAAAACGTCCTTAATCTGAAATACGGACGCTTTTTGTTCTAGGTTTAATTTTAAAAGATGGCTATCGAAACAGGTATTCTACGCCAAAAGCTCCTCGTCTTTGAGTTTTTCCGGACCTCTGGAAATTAATTTTCCCCTCGACCTTTCATTGTTTCTTGTTTAGTACAGAAATACAGTGCTGTTAAGCTTAAAGGTTAACGAAGGTGCTATTTATATTTTCCTTTCTTTTTTTACTTCTTGATAAATTTCTAAAATATCACCAACTTCGATTTTAGGCCGACCAATAAATTTAATCCCACACTCAACACCTGATTTTGCCTCTTCAACGTCCTTTTTATTAATCTGTAACTGACCTATTTTCCCTTCACCCTTTAATTCTGGCTCAGTTTGACCAGACTTTTCATCCAGAACTGGGTGCCAAACCCGGCCAATGGTATTTTTAAACACTTTTCCTTCAATCACTTTACCGCCCAAAATTGTTTCTCTCCCCCTTTGCTGGAAAACCCTTAAAACCTCGAGTTTACCTATTTTTTCTTCAAAAATTTCTGGAGATATTAATTCATTTACCCCCTGTTTTAAGTCTTGAATTAAATCATAAATAACCTGGTAAGTGCTTACCTTTAACTCTAACTCCGTAGCTAATTGCTTGGCTGGGCCACTAATCTCTGCATTAAAGCCAATCAACCAGGCCTGAGTTGCTTTAGCTAAATCAACATCTGCTTCAGTTAAATTACCTAAACCCTTTTTCAAAACCTTAATCTTTACTTCTGGATGTTCTAATTTTTCCAAAGCCTGAACAACTGCCTCAAGGGAACCTAAAACATCTGCCCTTAAAACAAGATTAAGATATTTTATTTCTTTTTTATCTCGTTTAACTGGCTGATCACTGGTTGTTTCCTCAGAATAAGAACCAGCAAAAATCCCTTGTTTAAGGGGCGATATCAAGCTCATCTGTTTGGTCCTTTTTTTGAAAACTCGGCCATCAGGAACAACCTCTATTAAATCACCAGCCTGGGGCAGACTTTTTAAACCAAAAATCTGAACTGGTAAACTTGCCCCGGCCCGGTCTATTAAATTCCCTCCCTGGTCCTTAATAGACCGCAGACGACCATAAGTTTGGCCAATAATAACGTTGTCTCCTTTTTTAAGAGTTCCATTATAAATAATCACACTGGCAACTGGCCCAAAGCCTAAGTCTAAATGAGACTCAATAACTATGCCAACTAAAGAACCCTCTGGATTAGACACTAACTTGTCCTTTCTCATTTCAGCTATTAAGCTTATCATTTCTAGTAAATCCTCTATTCCTTGTTTTGTTTTTGCTGAGACCGACACACAAATAATCTTCCCTCCCCAATCTTCAGGCATTAAATTAATCTCAGATAAACCCTTTTTTATTTTTTCTAAATCGGCCTCCGGCTTATCAATTTTGTTAATAGCAACAATAAAAGGTAAATTCTCCTGTTGAATAATCTTTATTGATTCTAGGGTCTGTGGTTGGATTCCGTCATCAGCAGCAATAACCAAAACAGCAATATCAGCTACCTCCCCCCCTCTGGCGCGCATACTTTGAAAAGCCTCATGACCAGGAGTATCAATAAAAGTGATTAAATAGCTATTCTTCTTAACCTGGTAAGCACCAATATGTTGAGTAATACCACCAGCTTCCCGGCTTAACATTTCGATCTCACGAATAGACTGAAGGATTGCAGATTTACCATGATCCACGTGCCCCATTACCACAACTACTGGCGCTCTTGTTTTTAGCTTGGCTTTACTTTCTTCAGCTAAAGCCTGTTTTAATTTATCTTTAACTAACGTAGTTGGGCCTTCTTCTTCTAAATCTCCTTTATCTGCTTTAAATCCTAAATTCTCTACAATAATAGCTGCAATTTCATAATCTAAATTTTCATTAACACTGGCTAAAACCCCATTTTTAATTAACTCATTCATCACCTTGGTTACTGGTAAGTTTAACTTCTCTGCCAGGCGGTAAACCTGAATTGTCGGTGGAATAGTAATTGATTTACTCACAACCGCTGCCTCTTGCTTTTCTTTGACTTGTGAAATCTTTTCTTTAACCTTAGCCAGGGTCTTTTCCTTTGCTCTTTTTTCATGCCAAATTTCAATTACTTTTTCTGCTTGTTTGTCTGGAATTTGAATTGCTCTTGGGCCAATATGAAATCCGAGCTTAGGTAATGCTTGTTTAAGCTCATTAGGGGTGATTTTTAATTTTCGGGCTAGTTCTGTAATATTCATAAGATCATTTTAACGTTTTAGCATTAGAACATTTTAACATAAAATTTTTACAAAGCAAAATCTTCCTTATTGTTGTGTTTCCATGTTCTCATGTTCTATACTCTCCTGTTCCTCCCTCCCTACTAACCAAACTTCTGGCCAGGGACGGTAATAACTCTGCCAAATTTCTCCTCGAATAACACCATTGGGAAAAGTGATGGTATTTTTAAATTCTGCTTCAGCTCCTGAATGAGATGATTCAATCTTTTCTTTCTCCCCTGGTGCCAGCTCCGTAGTTTCAATATATTGCACTGGACCAGCTGGAGTAATATTAAAAATCTTAGGCTGGGTAGTAACAACCTCCCGGCCGTCAGAAGTGCCATAAAACTTAAAAATCAAATCATCACCTTTAATCTCAGATTGAATAAGTAAATGATGACCAGTATCATTAATGAATTTTAGGTCTGGTCGGGGGTTATAAATCGTGGCATCCATACCAGCTGGCTCGTAATAAACTACTCTATAAGAATGTGGAGATCGCTCAGTTATTGGCAGTCCAGCATTAATAGCTAAACGGAACATTGTTGTTCCAAGCTGACAAAGTCCACCCCCATACTCAGGAACCGTTCGATCACCTTTAATTACTAACTCTGGCAAAAAGCCAGTCTCCTTATCAACTGAACCAATGGCTTTAAGTAAAGAAAATTCTTCATCAGGCTTAATTAAAAGACCATGTAATTTTTGGGCCCCGGTCTTAATATTGTGACGCCGATTTTTTGGACTACCTCCAAAATTAGAAACTCCCTGGCCAATTAATTCTCTAATTCCTAAACTATCAACGTCCTCGGGCAAAGATGCTGGCTCAATTTTATCAACCTTTAAGTTTATTTTTGTATTTTTATCTAAAATAGTTTGGACAATAATCTCCGCACTTTCTTCTTGATTAAGAATCTGTCCTGGCTGACTAACCTGAAATTCAATTACTCGATCATTGTCTACTTCAAGCTGGGGTTTAACTGGTTCAATGTCTATTTCTTTAGCTATTTCTTGTAAATATTCTCTAATCTTTTTCTTATTAAAACTCAGAACAGTTCTTCCAAAACCTCCTTTTTTAAATTCAAACCACTGGCCGATTTTTTTTGCTGGTAAAATCCATTTCTTATTCTGATGAATTAACTGGTAAGGACCTGAATCAAATAAATCTTGAGCTTGAGAAAAAGCTTTTTCTGCATTTTCAGACTCTATTTGCGGATTTTTTAAAAGGGTTGCAATTTGAATTTCCCCATTTTTAAAAGCCTTAAGATTATTTTTTAAATCTTTAATAGCAGTTTGATAATCCAGAACAAATCCTGGCTCTCCGTCAACCAGAATCAAGTTATCATTAGAAACTAAAAGTTGAGCATTTTTAGCTGGCTTTTCTAAATCTTTAAAATTCTCATGTAGGACCTGGGCAAACTCAACCTGATCTATTTCAACAATTAAATCTATTACTTGATCTTCAGTAAAACCAGGCAACGTTTTAATAATTCTTTGAATAAAACTGCCTTGACGACCAACCTGAAAAGCTTTTTCTAATGTTCCCTGGACATCAAAATAAACTAGCTGACGACTGAGATCTGGGTCTGTTAAAGCAATTAAATGGGACTGGAGTGTTGCTTTTCTCTCGCCTAAATCTGTCTGAGCATAAAAAGGAAAACCCTGTCTTTCTATTTTTTTAACTAAAATTTTTATTAAAGATCCAGTTTCTTTGGGTTTTAACCCGCTCAAACTTAAACCATCACAGCAGTAGACTCCCGGGTAAACCGTTAAAGCATAGATTTTTTGGAAAACCAAAAAATAACCCCCAATGATAATTAATATCATTAACAAGTAGAATATAATTCTTCCTTTGTGCTTTGACTTTTTTTTGGTCTCCATTCTCTAATAACCAACTTTATCCTTTAACTTTTATTTGTTGGCTTTTCTCTTCTGCCCTGGGCAAAAGAATAGTTAAAATCCCGTTTTTAAAACTAGCTTTTACCTGGTCAGGTTTTATTGGACAAGGCAAAACAAGTGTCCGGGAAAACTTTCCCCAAAAACACTCTTGATAATAATATCGCCGTGATGCATCCTTTTCTTTCTTAACCCTTTTGCCCCGAATAACAATTAAATCTGGCTCAACTGTAATGTCAATATCTTGAGAATTAACCCCGGCAATGGTTGACTCAATAACTAAAGAATCATCTTTTTCATAAATATCAACCACTAATTGCCCTTGAGTGTGGTCAGGTAACCATTGTTCCTGAGTAATCTTTTCCTGTTTTCTTCTGGCTAAAAGCTTCTTGTCTCTGATTTTTTTTCTATCTTTTTTTTCTTGATAAACAACCGTTACCTCTTCACTTTCCTTTGCTAAAACCTCCTGGTCTAAGCCAGCTATTTTTGCCCAAAACATTTTAGACATAATTATATCTTATAAAATTATTTTCTTAAATAAGCTGCGGCTTTTTCTGGGGCCAAAGAATTAACTACGATTCCTGATCCTAGTTCTACCCCGGCCCAGACTGCTTCACGAGGTTGAATTTTTAAATAAAAATGTTGATCTTTTTCAGAAATAACTTGATGAAGGAAAAAATTGTAGGAGAGTCTTAATTGGTAAATCTTGTTTAAAACTCTTTTTAAAACTTTGGCTAAAATCAAGGTTTCTTTTTGCGAAAGATTGGTGATATTATCAATATGCCGGCGAGGGAAAATCCAGGTTTCATAATGATAAGATGAAGCATAAGGAGCAAAAGCAACAATATAATCATCAACGTAAATCTTGCGAGGACTTTTCTCTTCTTTTTTTATTATATCACAGTAAGGACAAGTGTGATGCTGTTTTTGATACTGTTTCACGGCTGAAAATTCTTTTGATAAATCTGGCGGCAGAAGTTTGGAAGCAAAAATTTGACAATGGGCATGAGCTAAAGAAGCGCCAGCTTTACCGCCTTCATTTTTAAAAATTAAAACATAGTCGATCTCTGATATTGCACTAAGAGCCCTTGTTCTGTCTTTAAAAACCTCTAAAAGATCACTAATTCTTTTGATGTCTAACTGAGAGAGTTCTTTGCCATGTTCTGGGGTTTCAATCACTACTTCGTGTTGACCATAAGCCTTAGAATTGCCAAGAGCAACAATTGGATATTTGTTTTTTAAAACCATTATTGACCAGGGCTGACTTTTTTTTGCTCTGCTAAATAATTTCGCGGGTGGCGAAATTCCTGCCCCGCCGGATTTAACCGGCTGAACTGAAGAATAAGCCTTAATAATTAAATTCTTTTCAATGCCTTGAGGGCAGAACGGACAAGAACCGTCCTGAGAAAAAACTGTATCAGCCTTTACTCCCCGTGGTCGCTTGGCCCGGAAAGGAGTAATAATTACATATTTGTCTAAAAAATAGTCTTTACGAATCTCTGAAGGCATGCTAAAGAAATTAGAAATTGGTTATTGAAAATTAGAAATTGATTTAGAAATTAGAAATTTTTTTAGTATCCATCTGCACTCATGGTAGCAACATTGACTCCACCATGAAAATGACGGGCATAAGCGTAAAACTGAGACAACTGATTACCTAAAGAATCAAAAATTCCCACTTGAGGCTCAACTGTTCGACCTGGGGCAGCGACAATTTCCACCTGCTCATCTCCATCAAAATCAGCCACGGCTACTTTAGTTCCACGGTAAAAATCTTTAGAGTAAGCTAAAAATTGTAGTCGAAGCAAAAGAAACTCAGCATTAAACACTCTAATATATGAAGAAGCACCTGAAGCAATACTAACAATAATCTCAGCCTTGCCGTCAGCGTCAACATCACCAGCAGTGACATTTACTCCACCTAAAAAGTTCTCATGATAAGCAAAGAAATGAAATTTTAAATTACCCTGACCATCAAAGACCCTAACATGTGGCCCTCCGGTTGGGCCAGCGCCGGTGATAATCTCGTCCTGACCATCGCCATCAACATCACCAACAGCAACATTTACTCCGCCAAGGAATCTTTCATGATAAGCAAAGAAATGAAATTTTAAATTACCCTGACCATCAAAGACCCTAACATGTGGCCCTCCGGTTGGGCCAGCGCCGGTGATAATCTCGTCCTGACCATCGCCATCAACATCACCAACAGCAACATTTACTCCGCCGGAAAAATTAGGATGATAGGCAAAAAATCCCCCTTGTGGCTGACCGATTAAATCAAAAATTCTAACATGTGGTCCTCCACCTGGACCAGCGCCGGTGATAATCTCGTCCTGACCATCGCCATCAACATCACCAGCAGCGACATTTACTCCGCCGGAAAAATTTAAATCATAGGCAAAGAATCCGCTTACTGACAAACCAGCCGAATCAAAAATTCTAACATGTGGTCCTCCACCTGGACCAGCGCCGGTGATAATATAATAAGCTTGGGGCAACCCACCTAATTGACTATAGGCATGTTCTATTGTCCTGTAAACATTAATCCTTCCTCCCCCTAATTGACCAACAAAATCAGGGTTTATTGAGTCAATCTCATCGGCCTGATTTAAAATAAAATCTTGAACCTGCTTATGACTAAACAAAGGATTAATTGACCAAACCAAGGCTGCTAAACTAGAAACCATTGGTGCAGCAATTGACGTCCCTGACCAATAACCACCATAATATTCTTTAAAGCCTTCATAATTTGGATTATAAACCAAAGGACCATAAATCCGCATTCCTGGAGCAGAAATATCAATACAATTAGACCCGTAATCAGAAAAAAGGGTTTTGTGATCAGTGTTATCTACTGCGGCTACACCAAGAATATAATTTTCTTTGTCTTCATCAAGGCAAATAGGATAATTAGGGGCCTCATTTAAGTTAACTGGTTGACCAATAGTTTCATTGCCAGCCGCCGCTACAATAATTACTCCCTTACGCCAAGCCTCTTTAAGGGCTTCAGCTAAAAAATAACTTTTACTAGTTCCCACAAAACTTAAATTTATAATTTTTGCCCCATTGTCAACTGCATATTTCACCGCTTGAATAACATGCTCAACACTCCCGGTTCCTTCACTATTAAGTACCCGTAAAGGCATAATTTTACTTTTCCAGGCCAAACCAACAATTCCTTCAACATTATCTCCAACCCCAGCGGCAATACCCGCCACTAATGTCCCGTGATGAATCCCTCCTTCAGTGTATGCTTCATCAAATTTTGGCTTTGGGTTGGGCACACTTCTAATAAAATCCCAGCCATTAACGTCATCTATGTAGCCATTATTATCACTGTCAAGCCCATCGCCCCTGGTCTCATCTTTATTAATCCAGATATTTTTTTCTAAATCAGGGTGGTCAATATCTACACCAGTGTCTAAAACAGCAATAATAATGTCTTCACTACCGCCCTTGGTTAAGTCCCAGGCCTGAGGGGCTTTTATCTTATCTAAATACCACTGCTCATGATAATAAGGATCATTGGGTAAATAACTAATTTGAAAATCATTCGCCTGTGCGTATTCGTAGTACGTTATTCGCATATAATAATTCGGCTCAGCCCATTCAACCCCAGGAATCTCTAAAACAATCTTTTGAAAAATCTCTAAAGAAAAATCAGGATTTTTAATCTTATAAATTTTTGGAGATTCTTTTAATTTAACCAGTAATTCATTTGGGATAATTTTATTTTCCT
>CAZXPA010000025.1:0-10645 GCA_964642485.1 uncultured Gammaproteobacteria bacterium | reverse complement strand
GGTTCTTAAAATCTCTATAAAACACTCTTAAAAGGAGGGAAAAGAAATGAGAGGATTTCTTAACGCACTTGTAGTAAACACTATAACCCTGGCAACATTCTACCTTATCTGGTTAATCAGTCTTTGGTCAATCAGTAAATCCAACCCTGGTTCTAATGCGCTTAGTCTACTTGCCACTGCGGTTATTATTACTCTCTTTATTGGCGCTGGTATTACCGGGATAATCCTTAGGACTATTAAGGCTGATACTCGTCCTGTTGCCCTGGTTGGAGCAACTGCGATTGTGATTGAAGCCAACATTGCCAGCCCTATTGTTTTTGCTGTTTTTGTTGGCGCTGTTCTTATCTCACTTGTTTTTCTAACCAGTGATTATTATGCAAGAAAAGATGACCTGCTTTTAAGGAAAGCATCGGCAACCCTTGGAGGCGAGCTTGTCGCCATTTTAATTCTTACGCTCTACATCTTTCTTGCTTGATTAAGACCGAAAAGCTTTATGCTAAGTAGGTCTTTTTTGTTTCCACCACTTACGAAAATACTTAAGGGCACTGGCAATATGAATCCAGGTAATCTTAGAAAAAAGAGAAGGAAAACTAGCCTGGGCGGCGGAAAGCCGCTGATGAAAATGAATCATCTGGGATTCAGAAAAATAATAGACCTTAAAACCAGCCTGCTTAATACGACGAGCCAAATCAACGTCTTCAAAATACAGAAAATAGCGCTCATCAAAAAACCCAATTTTATCTAAAATCTCTTTTCTAATCATTAAAGCTGCCCCTAAAAGCCAATCAACCTCTTTTGTTTTTTGGTGGTCAAAATCAAGCATTAAATAACGTTTGAGTTCTTTTTTTAATCCAGGTAATTTGCCTAAAAAAGTCCGGCGAACAGCTGGGGTATACAATCTGGGAAAACTATAGCAGGAATGCTGAATTGTCTTATCTGGATTAAGTAATTGCGGTCCAACTAGAGCTGCTTTAGGATTTTGGTCTAAAAATTTAACCAATTTTTCAATTGAATCAGGTAAAACAATCACATCTGGGTTTAAAATCAATATATATTTACCTTGAGCCAGTTTAATTCCTTGATTATTGGCTTTAGCATAACCATTGTTTCTGTTATTCAAAATAATTTTAAACTCTAATTCTTTAATTTTAAATTCTGAAAGAAATTTTTTACTCCCATCAGTTGAATTATTATCAATAACAATAATTTCATATTTTAGCTTAACCTTACTCTCAAAAAGATTTTTCAAACAATTCTTTAAAAGGTTCTTTTGATTGTAATTAAGAATAATTATTGATAAGTCCATAATTATTAACGATAAATGCGGGTAATTGGCACCTTCTCCATCCACATTCTTATTTCTTTTGGCTCAACCTTGGCTCTTTTCATTATAAGCTTTCTTTTTCTTAACATCTTTCTAAATTTCCCCCAAAACATAAAACTAGCTTTAAATAAAACCTTTGGTTTGGTAAAAAGTAAATAAATCTCTTTACCCAATTGATAAAAGAATATAAGGAAAAAATGACGGAGAAAATTACTGACATAGCTATTTTTTAACAAAAGCCAAAGGTGATTGCGATAGGAAAAACACTCTACCGTTCCTGGCCGATGAAAATGCTCTTTAGCTATCTCAAGTAAATTTACTTTTTCTTTTATCCCAATTGAGCGAAAATGATAAGCTTTGGCTTCGGAGATATATAGAGCTGACCATTTTCTTAATTGTAAGCGCCAAGCTAAATCCATGTCTTCTTGATAGGCAAAAAAATCTTGGTCAAAATACTCCCAATCGCTTTGCTTCTTTTTTCTACTAACTACGACTCCACTACGAATAATAGGCATTTTTACATCTTCTAAGGCCTGGGTGCGATATAAAACACAAGCTCCAGAAATACCAAAAACATTATTTGATTTATCATATTGTCCTTTATCCTCATCGCCTCTTCCTCGATCAATAATATGTCGGGTTTTCAAAATTTTTAGCCCAGTGCTATCAATAATCTTGGTCTTTATTTTCTCATCACATTCTACATCACCTAATTCAATTTTGAGTATTTTCCCGCCAAAACTCCCAACCCTTTTCTTTTTTTCCGCAGTCTTAATTATTTCCTGCAGAAAATCAGGTTCCAAAATTATATCTGGGTTCATTACTAAAATAAAGTCAGGCTGACTTAAGGAAAAGCCCTGATTGTGAGCCTGAGAAAAACCTAAATTTTTATTATTCCGAAAAAGAAAAATCTGCTTATTTTGTTCTTTTAAATATCTCTCTTGAATAAACTCAATTGTCCCATCATTCGAACCATTATCAATAATCAAAACAGAAAAATTCTTAAAGGTTTGATTAAAAACAGAATCAAGGCAGTCTTTTAGAAATTTACGACTATTCCAGGTAACAATCTGAATTGTAACTCTTGAAGTCATAATTATTAATATTTGTAATTATTGCTATTGTTAAAATCAAATAAAAAATACCTAAGGGATGGAATAAAAATGGACCGGTTAAAGTAGAAACAGCTAAGCTAGCTAATCCAGCTAAAAGACCAACAATTAATCTTTTTTGAAAAATATTCTGTCCAGCAGCTTTAATCTTCTGCCAGCCAATATAGAAAATGTATCCTAAAATTAATAAATAAGTTACTAAGCCAAACAAACCAAGCTCCAGCCAAATTTCTAAATATCCCCAGTCAAGATGAAAAGTAGTCTTTTCTTCGCCAGTTAATAAATCAGTATAAGAAACCGTTGCTCCTAAACCTTGGCCAAAAATTGGTGACTGACTAATCTTTTTAACTAAACGTGGTAAAATATTCATCCGGGTCAAAGAACTTAACTCTTGTTCGGGAGAAACTATGGTTTTCATTCTGTCTTTAAAGAGCTCTAATCCTTGTAGGGCCTGGCCCCCACTAACTATTCCATAAAGCAAGCCAAATTCAGCAATTAAAATAAGGATGACGATTAAAGAAAAGATTAACCAGCGACGCCAACCTAATCCTAAAGCTAAAACTATTAAACCAATCAGGAGGCCCAAAAAGTAAGCTCGGGAAAAACTAATTAAAACAGCTAAACTAGCTAAAACAGCTAGCCAAATTATTCGCTGACTCCCACGGCTTTTTAATTTTATTTTCGGCCCAGCTAAAAAACTTAAATAAACTAAGAACAAAGGTAAAATTAATAAATGAGCTGGAGTAACAATCCGGAAAAAACCATTACTTGTATCTGTTGCTTTGCCAATTACTGTCCCCCGCCACCACCAATAAAATTCATCATGAACCTCAGCTAAGTTGGTAACAAAAAGAATAAAAACAATTATCATTAAAAGGCTCAAACCAATTGTTGCTGCCTGGCTAAGATTAAAAACCTTTTTTTGAAACCAGCTCTTTTTTAAAATATCAATTAAAGGAAAAACTAAAGCAAGATAAGCGTAATTTATACAATCCTTAATTGCTAAAATAGGATTGCCCTGAACTAGTCCTTGAATTAAAGCTAGAAAAATAATAAATAGAAAAATTAAAAACAAAACAAAACCAGGAGAATCTAAAAACTGGGTTAAGGACTGTCTTTGTTTTTGGTCAACAATCTTCTTAATCAACCAGGTCAACATCACCACTAAGAATAAAGCTAATCTTAATGAAAGGCCAGCAAATTCAAACATATGCCCTTCATGACCAGTAAAAAATTCAAAGACAAGAATTAAGAATCCATACTCTATTTTATACAGACTCAGACCAATTGCTCCTAAAATAATTAGCCAAAAAATAACACCTGAGACTCCGGGCCAAGCATAGCCTAAAACTGATAAAATCTGAAAAGCAAAAAAGATGTAAACCCCGTTAGAAACTTCGTTTTTAAAACTCTTTCTTAAACTAAATTTATTTAATATTTTTGTCATATAATTTCTAACGGGGTAAACAATTATTCTGATTTTTTGAGCAAGTTTGGGTAATTCCATAGATCTAGCCAACCTTTAATCTTTTCTTTATTTTAATTTTCTTAGCTGGTGAAAAAACTTCACTTAAACAAGCTAAGAATAAACTAATCGGCTGTAAAATAATTAATGGCCAATAAGTTTGGGGTGAAAAATGTTTTTTAAAATAAGCAATTGCACTTTTATTATAAATCCTTTGTCTGGCTAAAGATAGAAGCTGCCAAAAGCTTTGCCCGCCATGATGAAGAATCTTTACTTGAGGATTATAAATCACTTTCCAGCCTGCTTGTTTAACTCTTTGACAAAAATCCACATCCTCAAACCATAAATGAAAGTGCTCGTCAAACAAGCCAACCTGTTTTATCACCTCTTGCTTAGTCATAATAAAAGTCCCAGCCACCTGATCTACTTCGCTTAATTTTTGGTAATTAAAATCAGTTTGATGGTAATCTTTTAAAACCTTGGCTTGAGGAAATAAATACTGAAGTTTTAAAAAAATCATTATTTGCGAAGCAACTGTTGGAAATCTTCTAACTGATAGCTGAATTTTGTTATCAATCCCAACTAATTGACAGCCAACCACCCCCCAATCTTTATTTTTTTGCATTTGTTGAATTATTTTTTGGCAAGCGCTGTCAGTGATCTCCGTGTCTGGGTTAAGAAATAAAATAAATTCTCCTCGAGCTTTTTTTAAGGCCTGATTATTAGCTTTAGCAAAGCCATTATTTTGATTATTCAAAATAACTTTAAACTCTAAACCTTTCGCCTTAAACTTTGATAAAAATTCTTTACTGCCATCAGTTGAATTGTTATCGACAACAATAATCTCTGTTTCTAATCCCTTGGTGTAACGAAAAATAGAATTTAAACATCCTTGTAATAACGGCTTAACATTCCAATTAACAATAATGATTGAAAGAATCATAGTTGTTGGTTACTTGGGTACTTGGTTAATTGGGGACTAGGATCCTAATTACCTGATTACCTAATTACCTGATTACCCGATTAATTAACTTCATCATCTCCTCTACTTTCAAACTCCAATCTTCCTGTTTCATCTGGCTAATTCTTTTTTCCTTTAACTCAGGGAGGTTATTCTCTAAGGCTTGGTTAATCTTTTTATTAAAATCCTGATAATCCTGGGCAATATAGACCAGATAGGAAAGTCTTTCTACTCCTGAAGCTGGAGTGGTGACCACTGGTTTGCCACAGGCTAAATATTCTAAAACCTTAAGTGAATTAGTAGATCTGATAAATTTATCTAATTTATGCGGGCTAATAGCTAAATCAAAGTTTTTGATATAAGCTGGAGCCAAGTGATATGGTTTCCAGCCCAGTAAATAAATGTTTTTGTACTTTTTTAATCTTTTAATTTCAATTGCTGGTCGCCGCAGTTTTCTAAAATAAACCGGCCAAAGAGGGCCAACTAAGACAAAAGATTTATCAGGATTTCTTTCTGCTAAATACTCTAATAAACCTAAGTCAAGTCGTTGCTGAATTATCCCTAAATAACCAATAATTGGCCGAGGAATTTTTTTAAAGTCTCTTAAGAAGACTGACTTCTTTGGCAGATCAGTCCTTAAGGGCCTTGTAAAATGGGCCACGTCCACTCCATTAGATACCCAAGCAAGATCTGTCCCCCTCCCTAAACTTCTAAAAAACTCTATTAAGTTATCTGAGACAACAAAAATTAAATTACTTTTTTCAGCAATAATCTGATAATTCTTTTTTAACAACTCTTTATACTTAAAAAACGATGGATGCTCAATCCAATTATCAACCGCATCAAAAATAGTTAAATCAGCTTTAATCCCCTTAAAATAATCAACAAACATTGGAAAATAGGACCAAATTATCCTGGTTAATTGGGTACTTGGGTAATTAGTTAATTGGGGTATTTTTCTCAAAACTTTATTAATCTTCTCAATCGCCTTTTTATGGGAAAAAATTGAATCAATAGTTGAAAGGATATAAAGCTCAGCTGAATCAGGATTAGAAATCTTAATACAGCGAGTTGTTAAATCACGATAAATAACTTTGCCTTTTAGCCCTTTAATGATATTCTGCCAATAATTCCTTAAAGTCCGCTTAAAAGTAAAAGGTAAAAAATCAATGGCAATAATTCTCTCAACTTCTGGTCGCTTTAATAACTTATAAAAAATATGGCGGTTTCGATTAGCTACGCCCCTTTGCCATTCAGAATAACTTGACATATTAAACATGATGATTTCCAGTTTCATATGGCCTTGCTTAAAGCGACACTAATCACGAATTCACCCGAATAACGCGAATAATTTATTCGTAGATTAGTGTGTTATTCGTATATTGGTGTTGCTTTTAAATTGTTTAAATCGAATAATACTCCTTAAGATTAATATTTCTTTTTTCTTAATTAGGCCAAGAATCCAGGCAATAATAAAATAAACCAAAATACCAATCAGCACAGAAAAAAGAAGATGCAAGCTGTTTCTAACTAATAAAAGGACTGCTCCCATTATCAAACTGGCCATAAAAATAAGGCCAATCCTTTTAAATAAATATCTTTTCTTTGCCTGGACAATCTTTCTTGACCAATAGATCTCTAAAACAAAGATAATTACGAATCCACTTAAAACAGCAATTGCTGAGCCTAAATGATAAAACAAGGGAATCAATATCAAGTTTAAAGCAATAAAAAAGGCCACCCCTATTCCGTGAATCAGAGTGTTAATTTTTTGTTTTTCACAAGCATTTAAAAGGCCCGAAATAATATAATCTAAAAACATAAAAGGAATAGAACAGGCTAAAAAAATCAAAACTGGAACAGCTGACGAATATTCTGTTCCGTAAATAAACAAAATTATTGGTTTAGCTAAAATTAAAAGACCAAAAACCAAGGGGATGGTAATCAGCATTAAATAAAAAACTGCCTGGCTGAAAAGTTTATTTAACGATTCTTTAGATCGAACAAAATAATAACTTAAAGATGGATAAAGAGCTGCGCTTAGAGATCCAGCTATTAATAATAAAAAGGCCGTGACTAATTTATGAGCCGCATTATACCAGCCAACAAATTTATCCCCAGCTAAATAAGAAAGTAAAATAGTGTCACTAGTGGCATAAAGCTTGGCAAAGACAGCAGCAACAAAAAAGGGCCAGGATAACTTGAGCAAAGATTTTAAAACTGACTTATTAAAACGAGGAATTGGCCATATCCCTAATTTTCTTTTCAAAAAGAGAATGGCATTAGATAAGTAAAAACAACTAGCAAATAAAAGAGGCAAAATCATTAAAATTAATTTTGCCTTGAGAAACATCAAAATCAATCCTGCGGCTAACAGCCCTGTCTTGTGAACAATAATACCAATGCTTTCAAATTTCAGATTTAAATGACCGCGAAAAACATGGTAGAAAGATAAAGCCAGGGTGTCTAAAAGAATAACCAAACTAGTTAAATAAACTAAACTTCGAGTAATTAAAGGATAATTCAAGGCATTAATTAAAGTATAAATCAAAATCAGAACAAATAAGCCAACCAATAAGTTAAAGGTTAAAATATTGCCAAAATATGATTTAGTTCTTGATTTGTCTCGAGCAATTTCTCGGGTTAGAACCTGAAACAAGCCAAAATCTATTAAAACAGAAAAAAGAGCGGCAAAAGAAAGGGTAAATGTATATTTACCAAAATTATCCGCGCCTAAATAACGAGCTAAAAGAATAAAATAAAAAAGAGATATCAGTTTCTGATATATGTAGGCAATCAATAAATAAAAAGTATTTTTGGCTGTTGAAACCATTGGATCAGACTACCTCTTCTGCCACTGAGGGGCGCGGCGGGCTCTTTTTAAACCCGGCTTTTTTCTTTCTTTTTTTCTGGCATCACGCCGTAAGAATCCAACTGATTTTAGTTCTTTTCGCCATTCAGGATTAAAGGAAACTAAAGCTCGAGTAATTCCCAGACGAACAGCTTCAGCTTGACCTCTAATACCTCCACCTTTAACTTTTATCCGAAACCTTAAATTTTCTCCTCGTTTTAATAATTTAAGCGGAGCTAAAACTGTTTGTTGTAATTCAAAAACAGGAAAATATTCCTTAACTGTTTGTTTATTAATAGATATTCCCCCTTGACCCTTGGGGAAAAATTGAGTTCTGGCAATCGCTGTTTTCCGTTTTCCAGTTGCCCAAATCCAGCCTACCTCTTCCTTTTTTTCTTTTTTAACTTTTTTAACCTTTGGTTTTTTTATTATTTTCTTAACCGGCTTTTTAGCTGGCTTTTTAGCTGGCTTCTTTGTCACTTTCTTTTTAACTGGTTCTTTAACCACCTTTTTAGCAACTGGTTTTTTTACTTTTTTGGTTTTTGCTTTCTCTTTTTTAACAGGCATAGATTAGCTTTTAACTACTTATTAATAATTATACTACCAAATTAAGATTTTTTAGCAAGTGAAAAATAGGGCGGATGTTTCCGCCCATAAATCCTATTTCTGGTTCTTGCTAAAATAACTACCATTTAATCACCTCTCCTGGTCTCATCTCTTCTTCAATCCTAACTGTTTTGAAAAGTAATAAAATGGAGAAAAGAATTCGAGATAAAATCATTGCCAACAAGCCAAAAAGCTTGCCAACTAGTTTTAAAATGAGAAACAAAGCTACAGTAATTCCTAGGGAGATTTCTTTAGCATAAGGCCCAACAAATTCATCTAGTTTAGAATTAACAAGATTAGCTAAAACTACTTCCATGGTTTCATCTCCTTTTAATTCAACTCCTAAAGACTGAGATAATTGCTTTCTTTGTTCAGCGACTAAGTCTGCTGTGTCTCCTTGACTAACCTGCTCTTTTAAAAAGTCTTTTACTGCTGGATCTTTTAATAATTCATTAATATCCAGATTTTCTAAATTACTAAAATCAATTTTCTCTAACAAATCCGCAGGTACATCCTCAACTTGAAGTTGAGGCCCTTCACCTTGAAGTATTAAACCACTGGCCAGGGTTTCATCAATGGTCATTTCTGGATCATAAAAAGGCAATATTTTACTAACTATACCTGAGGCTGGCTTTAACAAAAAGCTAAAAACCTGAGTCGGGATCTCTATTTTCTCCTGACTAAGATTTAATAAAGGGTTGAAATAATAAACTAAAGAAACTATTAAGGCTATACCTGTAATGGCAAAAGGCAGCCCTCTCTTCCAGATTTTCTTCAAAGACAATTTTAAACGTTGATCTTTCTCTCTGCTCATTAATCCATAACCAATCACTAAAACCAAAAGAAAAAGTAACAAGCCAATTATATAAATACCCATGGTTAATTCTTCTGAAGGAGAAAAAAACAAGAAAAAACCGCCCAAAGAAAGAATAAAGGTTAAATAAACAACATTTCTACTTTCAACTAAAACAGAGAATAGTAAAAAAACAATTAAAAGAATTAACGCGCTTGAAACCAAATAGATCAAATGAGGTAAACTAGTAGTCGTGAAAAATAAAGATAAACACCACCAGAATAAAATTGTAGCTATTAACATTAAAAGGGCAAAAATTAAAGGTTTGATTTTAAAGTTCATAAGCCTTAATTTATCAATTTAAACTCCCTCTTAATATTCTGCCATAAATATTAAAAAAGCCAACCCTGCTGTCTTTATTCTCGGATTTCTTTGGGAGGGAATACTTTTGGGCTCGCTTTTGTTTCTGGTAATGTTTGGCCACTTAATCCATGACTCTATTGATAAAAACTTTGATGGAGTCAGGTGGCTCTGGCCAATCAATTCTTTATCGTACAAATGGCGACAATCCAAAGGCAGAATTGTGATGGAGAAGAGATCTGCTCAAGAATTACTGAATGAGGCTAAGGAAAAAAAAGAAAGGGGCACAGGAAAAATCTTGCGCGATAATATCATCCTCTAAAACATGGAGGTTTTTAACAAAAAAATGGGGCTCTAAAAGTCCTGTTTTTTTAGTAGTCCAAAAATTATCAACTTATATATTTATATTATAACCATTGTAATAACCCTACGATCGTAGTGTTATTACAGTGCTTAACTCATAGCTCACTAACATTAAAGCTCACTAACATTAAGGCCCACTAACATTAAAACCCACTAACATTAAGATAGATGAAAATATTTTAAAAGTTCTTTTGTCTCCCCTATCTCCTGGGCTACTATTAACCTGACCTCTTTGTCGGTCAGCCCAAAAAACTTTTTCAAAAGGGTAATTTCATCTCGACACTTGAAAGGACAAATCCAAACACTTTTTTGAAGAGAAATAAATCCTAGTTCTTTTAATTTGCCGCGGAAGGCTTCGCGGTATGCCCTACTCACTTCATTTATGTCAAAAATCACTACTCTCCACTTTCTGTCCCATTTTTTAGGCTTTTTAATTTTTAAAGCGTCGATCTGCATCCAACCGGCCTTTTCTTTCCCTTTTGGCGTCAAAGAGATGTAGATTTGATGATTTTCTCGTTTCACCTCAACATATCCTTGCCTACGAAGATTATGAAATGCATCGCTAAATTTCTGCTTTGGATACTTTTTAAATTTTTTATAACCTTTCCAAAGGTTTGTCAAAAAATAGGGAGAAGTAACAGCTATAGAAATCGTCCCGCTTATCAAAATTAAATTAAAAAGGTCCTTTACTATTACTGATCTGGGCTTTCGAAAATAATATTTGTATTTAGTCATATTTTTTAAATTAATATTTCTTGTCTATAATAACATTGTCTCATAATAATATTATACTGTAATAATTCAGCGATC
>CAZXPA010000024.1:0-11266 GCA_964642485.1 uncultured Gammaproteobacteria bacterium | reverse complement strand
ATTTAGAAGAACCTGGCTTTGCAGGCAGGGAAATTAAATTCTATTGTATAAACTTTAAGGTAATTTAATTATAGCACTTTACGAAGAGAATAAAAAGGTATAAAATTATATATACTATGCGTATTGGTATAGATTGTCGGACAATTTTACACCCAGAGAAAGGTGAGGGGGCCGGGGTTGGTCATTACACTTATCAGCTGGTTAGACACTTATTAAAAATTGATAAGAAAAATACTTATATCTTATTTTTCGACCGCTCGGTCCAAAAAAGGAGAATTGCTAAATTTAAGCAAAAAAATGCTTTAATTAGGTTTTTCCCCTTTATTCAGTATAAGCGCTTAATGCCCCAGGGCTTTTCGCATCTTTTAGTCAACGCTGCTTTAAGCAGAGAAAAATTAGATGTTTTTCATTCACCAGCCCTATTCTTGCCTCGCTCTTATCAGGGTTCAAGTGTAATTACAGTTCATGATTTATGTATTTATAAATTTCCTGAGCTAACTTCCTCTGTAAAACCACTTTTTTTAAAAACAATTATCCCTGATACACTCAAGGAGGCAAAAAAGATTATTGCCGTTTCTAGCTCAACTGCTAAAGACCTAAGCGAATTTTTTGATTTTAGCCGCAAGAAAATAGAAGTTGTTTTTCATGGTCTTGACCAACGTTTTTTTAAAAAAGTAGGTTTATCAAAGATTGGGAAAATAAAACAGAAATATGGTATTAGTAAGAATTATTTGCTCTTTTTAGGCACCCTTGAGCCAAGAAAGAATATTATCCGGATTATTGAAGCTTATGAACGACTTAGAGATGGACTGATCAGGATTCAGCCAGCCTCAAAGGGTGTTAAAAGAGGTAGAGTGTTTTCTAGGTATCAGTTAGTTTTGGCCGGGTCCAAGGGTTTTAAATTTCAGGAGATAAAAAAAAAGATTTCTCAATCAGAATATAAAAAAGATATTATCTTACCAGGTTATATTGAAGCTGATGACCTGGGCCCTCTTTTTAGCGGGGCAAAGTTATTTATTTTTCCTTCAATTTATGAGGGTTTTGGCTTGCCGATTTCTGAGGCCATGGCCAAAGGTGTGCCGGTAATTACCAGTAATGCTTCTTCAATACCAGAGGTTACTGGGGAGGCAGCTATTTTGGTTGATCCTTATAATGTGGCAGAAATAGCTCAGGCAATATACAATTTGTTGATTGATAAGAACCTGCGAAAGGAATTAAAACAAAAAGGTCAGAGGCGAGCTAAAAAATTTTCCTGGGAAGAATGTGCTAAGAGGACCTTAAAGGTTTATAAACAAGCGAGTAAAATATAAAAATATTTAATTAACTAAATAATATTTTATTAATATGCCAGAATTAGTAGAAAAACCTGAGGACGTCTTAAAGCCAAAGAAAAAAAATACAGGCGGGAAAAAGGGCGTGGCTTTATTGATTGTTGGGATTATTATTTTAGTGGTAATCATTGTTTTTCTTGTTTTAACGATTTTTGTTTCTCCGATTAAGGGAGGTGCTTGGTATGGGGTTTTCTTGACCAATGGCCGGACTTATTTTGGTCACATCGTCAAACAAAATTCCCAAGTAGTTGTCCTGAAAGATGTTTATTACTTACAGGTTCAGCAATTAGCTCCAACTGAGGAAGAGCAGCAGCCTCAATCCCAGCTTTCTTTAGTCAATGTTGCGGATGAGCTTCATGGCCCAGAAAGTGAGATGCAAATTAGTCGTAGCCACATCTTGTATATCCAAAAATTAAAAGGAGATTCTCAGGTTGCGATGACAATTGAACAGCAATTAGGGATATAACTATCACTAATCATACGGATATTATCGCTAATTACTACTAATAATATTCGTAGTTATTCGTGACAGAATCGGCATGATTGGTGATTTTATTATGATGGGTGTAGGTCAGCCGAAAAATAGAGGATCGAGTTTTTTGGGCTTCATTTTTGTTTTGTTGATTCTAATTTTAGGCGTTGGTTTAGTTAGTCTTTTTTATTTTAGTCAGAATGAATCAAGGGTTAATAATCAAGAAGTCAGATTTTGGATTTCCTCTCATTCAGAACAAGTCATTGGCCAGAAAAGTACTTTTTTAGTGTCTATTAAAAATCAAGAAGCTTATGACTTAGAGGATATAGAGGTGGCTTTAAATTTCCCCGAAGGATTTAGTTTAAATTCTAGTTTTCCAGTCTGTGGTCAGACCTTGACTCAAGGCTGTCTTTGGTCATTTGATAAAGTAAAAAAAGGTGAATTAAAAGAGATTGAACTTAAAGGGCAGTTCTTTGGCCAGGCAAATCAAACTCAAATTTTTGATGGCGATTTAAATTTTCGCTTAGCGGGATTTTCTTCTGGATTTCAAAAAAGGTTATCTTCTTCAGTAATATTGTTGCCATCAATTTTTTTAACCTGGCAAGTTCCTGAGCAATCTTCTTTTGGCCAGAAAATAGAATCGACCTTATCTTTAGAAAACATTAGCCAGGAAATAATTCCTCAAGCAGAAGTGATAATTGTCTGGCCAAAGGATTTTATTTTTAAAAAAGCATCCCCTATTATTTCAGAACAAGAGGGCTTTGGAGAGATTGAGATAGAGCAATCTCAGCGGAGGTTTAAATGGCGGATTAAAGACTTAAATGCCAATGATAAAAAAGGGCTTAAATTTGAAGGGACTTTAAAGAGTCCAGCTGCTGAAGAGTTGATTTTTAATTTACAGGCAGGGTTGATTAATCAGGATAAATTTTTTATTCAGATTAAAGAACAAAAGAAAATTCTTTTTAGTAAATTTGATTTTAATATTGCTTTAAAGGTTAATGATTTAATAGAAGAGAATCAGAGTTGTGATTGGGGTCAGGTTTTGCCTGTAAGTCTGACCTTCCAAAACCAGAGTGCGCAAACTATTGAAGATTTTAGTTTAAAGTTAAAAATAATTAGTAGCCAGTATATAGACTTTGCTCGACTTTATCAATCTCACTGGCATTATTATCAGGATCCCAATTTTCAAATTTTTTCTGCCCTGGCCTCAGGAAAGATTTCCTCAGCAATTATTTCTGCCCCATCAGCTTTTTTCTTGGGCGAGCAAGAAAAGGGATGGAACCAGAGTCTGATTTCTGTTTTTAAACGAATTTTGCCGGAAACTGAAGGAATAATTGTTTTTGACTTGCCAATAAAGACTGCTTTAGAAGCAGTTAAAGCAAATTCCTCCCAGGCTCAGATTACTATTCAAATTTTGGCTCAAGGAAGGTTAGCTGATGAAACAGTCGGCTGGGAAATACAGGGTAATAAAATTAATTTACCAATTAGGACCGATTTGAAGTTAAATGCTGTTGCTCGTTATTATGATGATGAATGTATTCCTCTTGGTCAGGGCCCTCTACCACCGAGATTAGGAGAAGAAACTCGCTATTGGATTTTTTGGTGGATTAAAAATACAACCAATCCACTTAAAGATGTTTTAATTAAGACAGAATTGCCTCAGGGTGTTGAGTGGACTGGGAAAACAAAAACCAGTCATGGATTAATTCTTTACAGTGAAGCTAATCAAAAAGTAAATTGGCAGATCCCTGAGCTGTCAATTTATCAGGGTGGGCCTTATTCATTAGTTGAAGCTGGATTTGAGGTGAGCCTAACCCCAGAAATATCTCAGCTTGGTCGGGTTTTACCTTTAACTAAAGAGATATTTTTAAGGGCTGAAGATAAATTTACTAGCGATTTGATTTCTACCCAGGTTGATTATTTAGATACTAATTTAAAAGGCGATTCTTTGGGGCAAAATCAAGGGAGGGTTATAGAATAAATAAACGCGATACTAATATACTAATGCATGCGAATTATACGAATATTAGTATTATTAGTATCAATTCGTATATTAGCATCGATTTTATGCTTAAATCTTCTCAAATTGAACAGAAAATTTTAAAGTTTTGGGCTAAAAATAAGATTTTTGAAAAATCCTTAAAAAGGAAATCTCCTCAGGGTGATTTTGTGTTTTATGATGGGCCTCCGTTTGCTACCGGGTTTCCTCACTACGGGCATATGGTCGCTAGTTTGATGAAAGATATTGTCCCGAGGTATTGGACAATGAAGGGGTATCATATAGAAAGAAAATGGGGCTGGGATTGTCATGGTTTGCCAATTGAGAATATTGTTGAAAAAGAAATGAATTTAAATAGCCGTAAAGACATTGAAAAAATTGGAGTTGCTAAGTTTAATGAAGCCTGCCGAAGTAAGGTGTTAATTTATGCTGAAGAGTGGAGAAAAGTTATTCATCGATTTGGCCGCTGGGCAGATATGGATGATGATTACAAGACAATGGACAAAGATTATATGGAAAGTATTTGGTGGGCCTTTAAAGAGCTATGGGACAAGAATTTGATTTACAAAAGTTATAAATCAATGCATATTTGTCCCAGGTGTGAAACCACTCTGTCACAGCATGAAGTAAGCGAGGGGTATAAAGACGTTGAAGACATTTCAGTGATTACTAAATTTGAGTTAGTAAACCAGCCTGGTATTTATATCTTAGCCTGGACCACTACACCTTGGACATTGCCAGGTAACGTAGCCTTAGCCATGGGCGAAAAACTTGAATATGTTTTAGTTAAATTAGGAGATGAGAAGTTTATTTTGGTTAGACAAAATTTAGAAAGCATATTTGAAGGCAGAAAGTACAAGATTTTGAAAGATGTTAAAGCTAAGGATTTGGAGGGGAAGAAATACAAACCATTGTTTAATTATTATTTAAACAAAGATATAAAGAACAAAGAGAATTTATATACTATCCAGTTAGCTGATTTTGTTACCATAGAAGATGGGACTGGCGTGGTTCATGTTGCTCCAGCTTTTGGCGAAGATGATATGAATTTAGGCAAAGAAAAGGGTTTGCCATTTATTCAGCATGTTAAAATGGATGGGCATTTTACTAACGATCTAGTTGATTTTAAAAATGAAGAAGTAAAGCCTAAAAATAATCCAGTGGCCACTGATAAAAAAATTCTTGATTATTTGGATAAGAAGAATTTAGTTTTTAACAAAATACCATTCACTCATTCTTATCCACACTGTTGGCGCTGTGATACTCCTTTATTAAATTATGCTGCTTCGTCTTGGTTTGTCAGGGTGACAAAAGTTAAAGATAAAATGCTAGAAAATGCCAGGAATATTAATTGGGTCCCGGCTCATATTAAGGAAGGACGGTTTGGCAAATGGCTGGAAGGGGCCAGGGACTGGTCAATTTCTCGTCAACGATTTTGGGGGTCAGTTATACCTATCTGGATTTGTAATAAATGTGGAGAGAAAAAAGTTTTTGGTTCAGTTAAGGAATTAGAAAAGGTTTCTGGCCAAAAAATTAAAGACCTACATAAACATTTTGTTGATAAAATTGAATTTAAGTGTCAAAAGTGCTCTGGGACAATGAAGAGAATTCCTGATGTTTTAGATTGTTGGTTTGAGTCAGGTTCAATGCCCTATGCTCAAATACATTATCCATTTGAAAATAAAGAAAAATTTGAAAACAACTTTCCAGCCCAATTTATTGCTGAGGGGGTTGATCAAACTCGATCCTGGTTTTATTACCTTCATGTTTTATCAACTGCTTTAAAAGGCAGTGAAGCATTTAAAAATGTTATTGCCAATGGGATTGTTTTAACTAAACAGGGAAAAAAAATGTCAAAGAGATTACGAAATTATTCAGACCCGATGGAAGTAATGGATAAACATGGAGCTGATGCGGTCCGTTATTATTTAGTTAATTCTTCAGTAATGAAAGCTGAGGATTTAAATTTTTCAGAAAAAGACTTAAAAGAACAATCTAAGTTTATTACTACTTTACTGAACGTTTTGGCTTTTTATCAGATGTTTGGTCAGGGCCTTGAGGTCGAGAATGTAGATAAAACAAAAGATATCACGCATGTTCTTGATCAATGGATTACCAGTAGACTTGGTTCATTAACCAAAGATGTTACTCAGAGAATGGATAATTATGACCTAAATGTCGCGCGAGAGATACCTATTTTTATTAATGATCTATCTACCTGGTATCTTAGAAGGTCAAGAGACAGGTTTAAGAGTGAGAATCGGGAGGTTAAAATAAGGGCCCTGAAGATATTAAGGAGGACCTTGTTCCATTTGAGCCGGGTAATGGCTCCTTTTATGCCTTTTGTGGCTGAACATTTGTATCAAGAATTAAAAGGGAGAAAAGAATCGGTTCATTTAGAAGATTGGCCAGAATTTGGTAAGGACTTGATTAAAGAAAAATTATTATCTGAAATGAAAACAACAAGAAAAATTTGCGAAATAGCTCATAGTTTACGGGCTCAAGCCGGGATTAAAGTGCGCCAGGTTTTAAGCCAATTAGCTGTTTCAGGCTGTAAGGTTTCAAAAGATTTAGCTGATCTAATTAAAGATGAATTAAATGTAAGAGAGGTTGATTTTATTAAAGATTTGCCCCAAGGAGATAATTCCGCTTTTCGCGGAGCAAGTTGGCAAAGAGTGGAAGAAGGAAGACTTAAAATAGCTTTAAATACAGAAATTACCCCAGAGCTGAGAGAGCAGGGGTTAATCCGTGAATTAATTAGACAAATTAATGCTTTACGAAAACAAGCTGGATTGACCAAGGATGATCAAATAAGTGTTTGTTTTCAAACCAAAGCTAAACAACTTGAGAATATATTGAAAAAAGAAAAAGAATTTCTTAAAAAAGAAACAATTAGTAAAGATATTTTAGATCAAGAAATTCCGGGCAAAGCCTTGGTAAAGAAAGAACTTGAAATAAATGGGGAAAAAATTGTTTTGGGTTTGAGAAAATAATTATGGCCAGGACTCAACATTTATCGGGAATTGTTTTAGCCAGAGAAAATTGGCGGGAGAATGACCGGATTATTTCATTTTATAGCCAAGAATCTGGTAAAATTAAGATTCTCGTTCGAGGGGGACGAAAAATTAATTCTAAGCTGGCTCCGGTTATTTCAGAGCCATTTGTTTTATTAAAATTAGTTGTTGTTCCAGGCAAGAATTTTGCTCATTTAATTGGCGGAGAAGTAAAAGAGCATTTTAAAAAAGTATTAGAAAACAAAGAGAGAATTAGTCAGATTAATGCTTTATTAAAGCAGGTTAATGAATTAATTAGGCCTCAGAAGCCTGATTTGAAAATTTTTTCTTTAATTAATAAATTTATAAAAAAAGTTGGTCAGTTATCTAAGGAGAAAACCCAGATTATTAATAATGCTTTTTTAATTAAGCTTTTAGCTTTTCTGGGTTATCGGCCCGAGATAAAACGTTGTGTTATTTGTCAAAAAGCAGATATAAAGCATGGTTATTTTGATTTTGAAAAAGGTGGCATGGTCTGCCGTGGCCATGAATCTAATAGCGAGCACGCAGCAGAGATAAGCGGGTCAGTTTTGAAAATTTTACAAAAGCTGTTGTATAAGGATTTTGATTTTTTAACCAAACAAAAATTTAATCATAAAGATCTACAAACAGCTGAAAAGGTTATTGACAGGTTTTATCAATGGCACGTGGAATGAAAATAAAATTATCTTCATTCCGACCATAAACCGCAAACTCTAGACCTTAAATGAATGTTCAAGCTAACCAAACAATCAAAAATTTCCAGGGCCAGGGTAGGGAAATTAACAACCCAGCACGGGATAGTTGACACCCCGTTTTTTATGCCTATTGCTACTCGGGCTGCAGTTAAGGGTTTAACCCCCCTGGAGTTAAAAGAATTAAGGGCTCAGATAATTCTTTCTAATACTTATCATTTATTTTTAAGGCCTGGAATTGAGATTATAAAGAAAGTTGGTGGTTTGCATGAATTTATGCAATGGCCAGGACCAATTTTAACTGATAGTGGTGGTTATCAGGTTTTTTCTTTAGCCAAGATAAGAAAAATAAAAAACCAGGGCGTTGAGTTTAGATCAGAGATTGATGGTCAAAAGATTTTATTGACTCCAGAAAAAGCAATTAAAATTCAGCAGGATTTAGGGTCTGACATTATAATGGTTTTAGATGAATGTACGGCCTATCCTTGCGATTATAAAACAGCTGAAATGGCAGTAGAACGAACAACACAGTGGGCAGAACGTTGCAAATTAATAAACAATCAACAATCACTTTTCGGCATTGTTCAAGGTTCAGTTTATCCAGATTTAAGAAAAAAGAGTATTCAAGGATTAATAGAAATTGGTTTTGATGGTTATGCTATTGGCGGCTTATTAGTTGGCGAACCAATTAAAAAAACTTATCAAATAGTTAAAAAACTAGAATCTAGATTACCTGAAGACAAGCCTCGTTATTTAATGGGCGCAGGTAAGCCAGAGCAAATTATTCAAGCAGTAAAATTAGGCATTGATATGTTTGATTGCGTGATTCCAACAAGAAACGCTCGACACGGATTACTGTATTGCCGATTGCCGATTGCCGATTGCCGATTGCGGAAGAAATTCTGTAAAGAGGTGCATATTACTAATGCAAAATATAGAACTGATTTAAGGCCGTTGGACCAGAATTGCGAATGTTATACTTGTTCTAATTTTTCCCGAGCCTATCTAAGACATTTATTTATGACTAATGAAGCCCTGGGGCAGAGATTAGCCACTATTCATAATCTGGCCTTTTATTTAGATTTGATGGGAGACATTAGAAAGAAGATTCAAAAAGGGGGGCTTTAATTTTTTAATAAATTTGCTAAAATATTGATATGTCTAATATGATGGAAAAAATAGTATCTTTGTGTAAACGTCGAGGCTTTATATTCCCATCCTCAGAAATCTATGGCGGTTTAGCTGCCTGCTATGATTATGGTCCTTTAGGGGTAGAATTGAAGAATAACATTAAAAAAGCTTGGTGGAAAAAGGTTGTCCAGGAAAGAGAGGATGTCTCTGGCTTAGATGCCTCGATTTTAATGAATTCTAAGGTTTGGGAAGCTTCAGGCCATTTATCAGGATTTGTTGATCCCTTAGTTGAATGTAAATCTTGTCATAAAAGATTTAAATTAGATGATTTAAGGGGCAAGAATAAATGCCCAGAGTGTGAAGGAGCGTTGACTGAAGCTAAGAATTTTAATTTATTATTTAAAACCTTTATGGGCCCAGTAGATGATAAATCAAGTGTGGTTTATCTTCGGCCAGAAACTGCCCAGGGAATCTTTGTTAATTTTAATAATATTTTACAATCAAGTAGAGTTAAGATTCCTTTTGGGATTGCTCAGATTGGTAAAGCTTTTCGCAATGAGATTACCTTGGGCAACTTTATTTTTAGAACCAGAGAATTTGAGCAAATGGAATTAGAGTTTTTTGTTAAGCCTGCTGAAGCTAAGAAATGGTATAAATTCTGGTTAGAACAAAGATTAAACTGGTATTTGGACTTAGGGATTAAGAAAAAGAGCATTAGATTACGTGAGCATAAAAAAGATGAATTAGCTCATTATGCTAAATCTTGTTCTGACGTTGAATACAAATTTCCTTTTGGCTGGTCAGAATTAGAAGGTATTGCTGATCGGGGTGATTTTGATTTAACTCAACACCAAAAATATTCAGGCCAGGATATGTCTTACCAGGACGAGAAAGGAAAAAAGTTTATTCCTTATGTTATTGAGCCTTCAGCTGGCGTTGACCGGCCTTTGTTAGCTTTTTTAGTTGATGCTTATGAGGAAATTAAGGGTGGTCGAACTACTACTACCCAATCAGTCAAAGAACAAGAGATTGTTTTACATTTACATAAAGATTTGGCTCCGATTAAGGTGGCAGTTTTACCTTTAACCAAAAAAACGCCGTTAATTAAAATGGCTCAAGACATATACAAGGACCTGAAAAAGCACTGGATGACCCAATATGATGAAGTTGGTTCAATTGGCCGACGTTACCGCCGTCAGGATGAGATTGGTACAATTCTAGCCGTTACGGTGGACTTTGAAAGTTTAAAACAAAAAGATGTTACTGTTCGCAATCGTGATACAATGAGGCAGGAAAGAATTGCCATTGATGCCTTAGTTAATTACTTGAAAAAACAATTGGATAGTTAATTATTTTTCCTAATTACCCAATTAACTAATTACCCAATTTATGTATTCACAAACCATTTTTTCTAATGGGCTTAAATTAATTACTGTTCCAGTTAAGAACACTAAAACAATTACGGTTTTAATCTTGTTTCCAGTTGGGTCGAGATATGAATCAGAGCGCTTAAATGGCGCTTCTCATTTTATTGAGCATATGATGTTTAAGGGGACAAAAAAAAGACCTGATAGCTTAGCCATTGCTAAAGAATTGGATCAGGTTGGCGCTCAGTACAATGCTTTTACCAGTAAGGATCATACGGGCTATTGGGTTAAATCAGCCAGGGAAAAACTTGAGATAAGTTTAGACGTTTTAGCCGATATGCTTTTTAATTCTGTTTTTGATCAAAGGGAGTTTCAGCATGAAAAAGGGGTGATTTGCCAGGAAATTAAAATGTATGAAGAAAATCCTCTATTTTATATCAATGAGTTTTTTGAAAGTCTTTTATTTCAAAAACATGCCCTAGGGCAATTAGTTAGTGGTCAGTTTAGTAATATTCGAAAAATGAGCCGTCAGGCTTTACTTAAATACAAAGAATTATTTTACCACTCGGGCCAGATGATTGTGACTGTGGCTGGAGGTGTAGAAAAATCTCAGATTGTTAGATTAGTTAAAAAGTATTTTGTCCAATATCAGGGGAAAAGAAAAAAGATTAAGTATTCTTGTTTTAGACAAGAGGGGTATAAAACTGGGCCACGAGTTAAAATTTTTTTTAAAGACTTAAAACAAGCTCAAATTGCTTTAGGCGGATTTGCTTATCCTTATAATCATCCTAAAATTGAAGCCTCAATACTTTTATCAATAATTCTGGGCGGAAATATGAGCTCCCGTCTTTTTACTGAAATCAGGGTTAAAAGAGGATTAGCTTATTCTGTTAAGGCAGATTTAGGGGCTTATCAAGATACTGGTAATTATGTTATTCAAGCAGGAGTTGATAAAGAAAGGGTATTAGAAACAATTAAAGTTATTTTGGACGAATTAAAAAAGATTAAAGAAAACGGGGCAACTAAAGAAGAATTAGTCCGAGCAAAAGACTATATTGAAGGAACCATGAGGATTTCTTTAGAAGATTCAGCCAGTTTAGCTGGTTGGTATGGCCGGCAAGTTCTTTTAACCAAGAAAGTTTTTTCTCCAGCTGAGAGATTGAGGAGGATAAGAAGGGTTACTCAAGCAGAAATTCAAAAACTTGCTCAAGACCTTTTTTCTAGACAAGGCTTGAATTT
>CAZXPA010000023.1:3439-11411 GCA_964642485.1 uncultured Gammaproteobacteria bacterium | reverse complement strand
AATTGATTTCAAAAAACCTTTTAATTTGCTCGCAAAACTGCCCGCCGAAGCGAGGCGCGAAGCCCCGAGCGAGGCAAATTCCGCTGTAAATAAACTTTGGTGGACCGAAAGGGATTTGAACCCTTGACCTCCCGTATGCGAAACGGACGCTCTACCGCTGAGCTATCGGCCCTCATTTTTTAACATGAACAAATAACTTTTCAAAATCTGGGTTTTTAGGATGAATAATATAGGTTGTCGTTGGTTGCCAATTAGGAAAACATGAAGTATTAGTAATAATTAACGCCCCTTTTTTTAGCTCTTTTTTAAGCTTTTTTTCAAGGGGTGGCATTAAGTCATACCAAAGATAAGTATAGATAATATCAGCATTTCGAAGATCTTTTTTAAATAAATTTGTTTTTTGAAAATGTATTTTTTGTTTTAAAAGACAGGTTTTTATTTTAGCAAAGAAAAGCCGTAAATGACTCTTATCTAAAGCATAGACATGAAATTGAGGAAAAGCTTTTTTGATGGCCAGGGCTAAGGTTCCTCGACCACAGCCTAAATCATAGAAATTATTTGACTTAGTCTGATGCTTAGAAATTATTTCACAGATTTTTTTAATTGCTTTTTTACTGGTTGGGAGATCATGACCCTTAAAAGTATCAATGAAAAACAAGATTCCCAAAGGGAGTAAGACAAGGAGAAATAAGACGAGAAAGAGTAAGTTGAGATAGATTAAAATGTCCATTAATAATATTTTAAAACCATATTTATTAGGGCTTGAGCAACATTTTGGGACTGACCCTGGGAGGGAAAGTGATGCATTTCAATGCAGGGATTATTATTTAATTCTAAAATTGCACAAGGTTGAGTTTCCCAGGGAAGCGAGATGTCCTGAGCTAAAAAGTCGATTCCAACTACCCGGACGTTAAAAAATTTAGCGATTTTTTTAAAAAGCTTAAGGTTTCCAGGATGGACCTTAGCGGTTATTTCAGTTAAGTCACCGCCCAATTTTAAAAATGAGTCTTTTTGCAGATAGACAACCTCACTTTTTTTAGGAACGGTAGAGAAATTATAACCCTTATCTTTTAATAGTTTTTTTGTTGTTTCGTTTTCAATTATTTGACAAAGGATAAACCCTTTTTGGTCTGGTTTCCCTCGTTGTGGGTCTTTATTTTTAAGCTCAATTAATTTCCGGATATTTGAAGCTCCATCACCAATCACGTTAGCTGGTATTTGCTGAACACAGGCAACAAAATCAAAATCTATTACGGTGGCTCGATAAACAAAGGTCTGAGGAATAAATTTTTCTATAATGAATACTGGTGAGTAGAGAATTGCTTTGTTAATTGCTTTTTTTAGCTGTTCAAGACTTTTTATATCAGTCGTTAAGTGTTGGCTTAAAGAGCCGCTTCGGGGTTTAACGACAGCAGGGAAATTTAATTGATTAATAGTCCAGTTATAGGCTTTTTTCTTTTGGAAAAACCAGAATGATTTACCCTTAGCAATTGGGAAACCTCCTTTTTTAAGATATTTTTTGGTTAATTCTTTATTGTCAATGATTTGATAGTTGTTTTTCTTTAAGAGTCTGGCAGATGGTAGTCTATCAAAGCGGAAAATTTTTTCTCCTCCCGGAATTGTCATTTGAAAGTGGTTTGTATAACCGAACGAGGTCTTGAGGGCCCTGAATTTGAAATCGCGTTTTTTAGCTTCATTAATAAAACAGAAGGATCGTAATTGAATGTCAGAGCGAGTAAAGTCTTTACAAAATGAGGCTAAGTGAAGAGAGATAAAGAGTTTTTCTAAAAAGATTTCTAAATATTTTTCCAGTCTTCTGCTTAAAGGAAAGAACCAGGAGGGAGTTAATGAACTTATTATTTCTTCAAGCCAGGTCTGAAGGTGGTAAAAAGAGGAGGCCTGACAATCTTGGCAAATCCTTTTTTTTAGCATGACTTTTTATTTTTTAATCTCTTTTTTAAAGATTCGTCCCAGGGATAGACAATCCAGATATTTTTTACCTGATGAATAAAATAATCTGGTTTGATTTTAGATTTTGCTTTCCAGTGAAGAGTGACGGTGGTTACTTTATTCTTCCTTTTCTTAAGAAGTTGAACTGCAGAGAATAAGGTTTGACCAGTATCAGATATTTCATCAATCAAAAGTATTCGGCTATTTTTAATCCTAGCATTAGGGGGTGAAGTTAATTCTAATTTTCCTCTGACTCCAGGTTTTAAATAATAATTATAGCCAATAACATATATTTTTTTAATGTCTAGTAAATAAGATAAAAGAGTGGCCGGAACCAGACCGCCACGTGAAATGGCTACTATAGAGTCAAATTTTTTTGGCTTTAATTTTTTAGCCAACTGAAGAGAATCCTTAGTAAGTTGAGTCCATGAATAAGATCTTTTTTTTATTTTGGACATAATTATTCAATAAATGCCCCGACGAGGATTCGAACCTCGATCTTGTCCTTAGGGGGGACCTGCTCTATCCATTGAGCTATCAGGGCCTTAAACGGGGTGAAGATTTTTGTTCTACTTGCCCCGTACCGAGCTTGCTCTGGTGCGGGGGCCATTGCCGCCCCGATATAACATCGGGGCGAGCCTCGCTCATATTTAATGAGCGGGAACTACGGGAGCCCGGGCTTATGTTTTTCCCATTATTAAATTAGTCAAATTGAGCAAGAAATTTGTTTTCAGATTAACAACGTAGAGGACAGCTAAGGCAACAATGATAATTAGGGCGATTAAAATAGTCCGTTTTAGGTCTTTGGTTAAATTCGTTTTTTGTTCCATACTTCTTATTTTAGGCTGAGAGGCGCTTTTGTCAATATTCTTAATTGACCTGATTCAGTTATTTTGTTATACTATTATATTAATGTATTAATTAAAAGTCATTAACTAATTTATTATGCTCGGTAAAGATTCAAGAATAAAACCCGAAGATGCAGAAACAATAATTGGTACCGGGGTTAAAGTTGAAGGCACTTTTAGTGCCTTTGGTAACGTGATCATTAAAGGACAGCTGGTTGGATCTTTAGACACAAAAAGCGATCTTTCATTAAGAGAAGGCGGGATAGTTGAGGCCGATGTTAAGGCTAAGAATGTTGCAATTGCTGGTGAGATAAAAGGTAATCTAGGGGTAGAAGAAAAAATAGAACTGACTTCGACGGCCAAAGTTTTTGGTGATATTAATTGTCGAGTTTTAGCTATTGAAGAGGGAGCGGTACTTAGTGGTCGGTGTAAAGTTGGTGGTGAGGGACCAATTGATGTTAGAGAGAAGAAAGGAGAAAAAAAAGAAGAATAAACCTTACTAAATTATTAATCTTTAGAACCTTACTAAATTACTAATCTCTACTAATATTACGAATATTCGTACAATTAGTATGAATACGTAGTTTTGTAAGGTGATACGTATTATTGGTACTAATTCGTATTTTCGTAAGGTCCTATGTATTTTTATATTTACGACTCTTTTTTAGTTGAGAAAAAATATGCCAAGGCGGTCTCTAGAATAGAGACAAGGTTGGCCAGTCTGGGCATTGCCGGCAAAAAACATCAACTTTCTATTCTGAGAAGTGTTAGTGAAATGGTTGGGGGAATTCTTAGAAAAGAATCCCCCACGATTGTGGTAATTGGCAGTGATCAAATTTTTTGTCAAGCCGCCCTACCAATGGCTGGTAGCCAGGCAGTTTTAGGGTTTATTCCAACAGAGACTGATTCATTAGTCGCTAATATTTTAGGTCTACCAGTTAATGAATATGCTTGCGATGTTATTTCAGCTCGACGAGTTGAACGAATTAGTTTTGGCAAGATTAATGGTCAGCATTTTTTTTCATCATTAGAATTTGAAGCTGGAAAAACTATTTTAGTAGCTGACAGCAAATATCAAATTATTCCTAAAAGAATAAAGATGGTAAAGGTTATTAATTTAGACTTACTCCAATTTCAACAAATGTCACCAGAAACAGATTTCCAGAGAATGGCCAGTAATCCAAAAGATGATTATTTAGAAGTTTTAATGGGGACACCAGGGAAAAGTTTTTGGTTTTTGAAAAGAAAAGAAAGACGAGATAGTTTATTCTTTGTTAAAAAGTTGAAAGTTAAATCTAAAAAACCCAAGCAAGAAGTATTAATTAAGGTTGACCAGAGCAAAGTGCTTAAGACACCAGCTTTGATAGAAATAGCCAAAGAGAGCTTGAAAGTAATTGTGGGAAAAGATAGACTTATATAAAAATTTCTAATAAGCAAAGAAGAATGTTAAATTGTTAAGATGAATATTTTATTCGTTGCTTCAGAGGTTAACCCAATTTTAAAAGTAGGGGGAATAGCTGATATGGTTAGCTCTTTAGCTAAAGAAATTAAAAAGGCTGGGCATGACATAAGAATTGTGATTCCCCTTTATCAAACTTTGAGGCAAAAAAAAGTAACACCTTTAAAGAAGATTTCATCTTTACAAATAAAGATTGGCCAAAACCAGGCGAGGGTAAATGTTTTTCAAACAGCCATCTTAGATGTTTCTTTAGGGATTAAGATTCCTGTTTATTTACTTGAGAACAATCACTATTTAAGCAGAGAAGGGACTTATTTAAACAGTCAAAAGTTTTCGCATTTAACTAGATTTTTGTTTTTTTCTCAGGCTGTTTCAGAAATGTTCAAAGGCCTTGATTGGTCCCCAGATGTTATTCACTGTCATGATTGGCAAGCAGGGGCTTTACCATTATTTTTGAAAATAAAGCGATCAACCCCAAACCAGAATAAATTCGGTTCAGGGCAGGCAATTAAGTCTTTATTTACTATTCACAACTTGCTTATTCAGGGTCGGTGGAATTATAATCAGGTCTTAGAATTTTTAGATTTAAAGGGGAATGAAGTTTCATCTTTATCTGAAAAGACTCCCGGTCTTTACGGCGATGATTTTAATATTCTGCAGCAAGCAATTCTTTGCGCAGATTTAATTAGTGTGGTTAGCCCAAGTTATGCCCAAGAGATTAAAACAAAACCCTATTATGCTCGGGGGCTACAAAAAGTTATTCAAAAAAGAAAACAAGATATTTATGGCATCCTTAACGGGATTGATGTAAACTTTTTTAATCCAGAAACTGACAGGTATATTAAAGAGCAATATTCAATTAAGAGGTTGAAATTTAAGGTTAGCAATAAATTGGATTTACAAAAAGAAGTTGGGCTTAAACAAAACCCTCGTTCTCCTTTATTGGCAATGATTTCACGGTTAGACGTCCAAAAAGGCATAGATTTGATTTGTTGGTCAGTAGATGAAATTGTTAAATTGGGAGCGCAGTTTATTTTTTTAGGGGTTGGCCACCAGAAGTACGAAAAAATGCTTAAACAGACAAGCAAAAAATACCCAGGCCAGGTAGCTACTTACATTAAATTTAATCCAGAGTTAGCTCAAAAGATTTATGCTGGAGCTGATATTTTTTTAATGCCTTCCCGTTTTGAGCCCTGCGGTTTATCTCAGTTAATTGCTATGCGCTATGGGACCATCCCTGTTGTTAGGGCAACTGGTGGTTTGCGTGATACAGTGAAAAATGTGAGATTAAGTAAATCTTTATTTGGGCTAAAAAGAGATATTCAAGGGACCGGCTTTGTTTTTCAGGAGTTTTCTTTACCAAAATTTATAACAACCATTAAATGGGCTTTAAAGGTTTATCAAAATAAAAGGCTTTGGCGGAAGCTACAAATCAGGGCCATGAAAGAAGACTTTTCTTGGCAAAGGTCAGCCCAAAAGTATTTAGGATTATATAAGAGGCTGGTTCAATTAAACAAATAAACAACTTAACGACTAAACCAACTTAATTGATGGAGCCACTTAATAAATTTTGTTAAGTTGTTAAATTGTTAAAATGTTACAATGATTATAACCTGGTATGGACAATCATGTTTTAAGCTTCAGGGTCGTCAACAAACGGTTCTCATAGATCCTTATAGTCCACGTAGGGCTGGTTTACGAGGGCCTAATTTTAAATCAACAGTTCTAGTTTTAACTAATCCCGAAGATGAAAAAGCAGTTAAAAAAAACTTAAAAGAAAACTTTCTGGTTAGTAGCCCGGGTGAATATGAAATAAAAGATGTGTTCATTTATGGGACTGCTTTTTCAAGAAAAAACAAGCAATTGACTATTTATCAAATTGAAATAGACAATATCCGTTTTGGTATTTTAGGACAAGTTAACACTTTACTTACTGACGAAGAGCTGGAAAGCTTAAACGGGATTGATGTTTTATTTGTACCAATTGGTGGAAAAGATATGATTGGGGCTGAGAAAGCCATTGAAATAATCAATTCAATTGAACCTCAAGTTATTATTCCTTGTTGTTATAAGATTCCTAAACTTAAGTTAGCTCTAGATTCATTAGAAAAGTTTTTAAGAGAAATGGGGATTAAAAAAATAGAGAGATTGCCTAAATTCTCATTACGTAGAAAAGACTTATTATCAGAAGGAGCAAAGGTTGTTGTTCTGGGGTCAAAGGCATGATTGTTAATAGTTTATTGTTAATTGTTGATAGAATAAACTAAGATATCCTTGACAATCAGTAATTAGTAATCAGTAATTCTTAAACTTTATGTTTAAAAAGCAGAAATTGGTCTGGTTATTAGTTTGTTTGATTACGGCCTTCATCTTTATTATCTGGCTTTCCAATTTAAAACATATTTTACGTCAGGAAGGCAGTAAAGACGGATTTGCCCCTATTTTTAAACAAGCGATTCATGAGATTAATGAGTCCTTTAAGGGTTTGGATAAAAATATTAGAACGTCAAAAAGTAAAACCCCGCCTGAGCCATTAACAGAAGAAGCGCTTCTTCGTTTAAAAGAAAAGATTTTACAATACAATGAAGAAAAAAAAGAAATTACAAAATAAATCTCAATTCAGCCAAAGTCAGGCCGCTGATTTAAAACATGACAAAATTAAGTCAGTAGATCTTGAGCAAGAAATGAGCCATTCTTATTTAGACTATGCTATGAGTGTGATTGTTTCCCGGGCTTTACCTGATATTCGTGATGGACTTAAGCCAGTTCATCGACGGATTCTTTATGCTATGAATGAAATGGGCTTAAAACATAATGTTAAGTATAGAAAGTCGGCTACTGTAGTAGGTTCTACCTTGGGCCATTATCATCCTCATGGAGATCAATCTGTCTATGACGCTATGGTTCGCATGGCTCAGGATTTTTCATTGCGTTATCCATTGATTGATGGTCAAGGAAATTGGGGTTGTTTTACTAAAGACACTAAAGTTAGGCTTACTGATGGGAGAGATCTTAGTTTTGGCGAACTGGTAGAAGAGGCTGAAAAAGGAAAGAAAAATTATGCTTATACTTTTAATTTAGAAACTCAAAAGATAGAAATTGCTGAAATTAAAAATCCGCGATTAACTCGGGAAAAAGAAAAAATAGCAGAAGTAACTCTGGATAACGACGAAAAAATTAGATGTACTTTAGACCACCGTTTCATGCTAAGAAACGGGACATATAAACCCGCTAAAGATTTAAAGTCAGGTGATTCTTTAATGCCCTTGTATAATAAGTTGTATAATGGTCAGGATAAAAATTTGCAGGGATACGCGATGATCCATCAGTTATTCGAGGACGTTTGGAGTTTTGTTCACCACTTAGCTGATGAATGGAATTTAAGACAAAGAGTTTATAAAAAAAGTGCTGGCAGGATAAGACATCATCGAGATTTTAATAAATTAAATAATAATCCTGATAATATTTTAAGAATTCAGTGGGGAGATCATTGGAAATATCACCATGAAATAGCCTCAAGGCGCCATAAGGATGATCCAGAATACGTAAAAAAGATTTCTGATGGCAGAAAAAAATATTGGGCTAAGCAAGAGAATAAAGAGTATCAAGCTCAACTTCGGGCGGAGCGAAATAAAATTATGTGGCAAGATCCAGAATATCGAGAAAGATGGATTAAGGCCAGAAAAAAGATGTGGCAAAATCCAGAATATAAAGA
>CAZXPA010000023.1:0-3339 GCA_964642485.1 uncultured Gammaproteobacteria bacterium | reverse complement strand
GCTAATGCTCAACGTTTAAAAAAAGACCCTGACATGATGAAAAGATTAACAGAAAAAGCTAAAATTTCCTTGCATAAAAACTGGCAAGATCCAGAATATAAAGAGAGAGTTATTAGAAGTAAGATTTTAGGATTTGTGAATACATTATTTATAAATCAAAAGAAGGTAACCCCAGAAATATATGAGCGAGCAAGAAAAAATAATGGCGTTCCCAGAATTGATAAAGCGCTTGGCTATTTTTCCAACTTTCGGGAAATGGTTGAACAGGCAAAGAAATATAATCACAAAGTAATTAAAGTTAGGATTCTTTTAAAACGAGAGGACGTTTATGATTTTACCGTAGAACCTTGGCACAATTTTGCTTTAGCAGCTGGCGTTTTTGTTCATAATTCAGGCGAAGATGAAGCTGCCCAAATGAGATATACTGAGGCACGTTTAGCTCCAATTGCTGAAGAAATTTTAGCTGACATTGATCAAGAAACAGTTAATTTTATTCCTAATTATGACGGGACAACACAGGAGCCAACTGTTTTCCCAGCTAAATTACCCAATTTACTTCTTAATGGTTCAATGGGGATTGCCGTTGGTATGGCAACCAATATTCCTCCCCATAATCTAAATGAGGTTTGCGATACCCTTATCCATTTAGTTGATCACCCCAAGGCTGAGATTGATGAACTTTTTCAGTTTATTAAAGGACCTGATTTTCCAACCGGTGGTTTTATTTTTGATGTAGACCAAATTAAGCAGGTTTATGCTATTGGTAAGGGTCCAATTATCATGCGGGCAAGAACAGAAATTGTTGAAAAAAGTTTGGGTCAGTTTCGAATTGTTGTTAGTGAACTGCCTTATCAAGTTAACAAGTCTCTCCTCCTTCAAAAGATAGCTGGGTTAGTTAAAAATAAAAGGGTAGAAGGAATCAAGGATATCCGCGACGAGTCTGATAGAGAAGGGCTAAGAGTGGTAATTGACCTTAAAAAAGGGGTCTTCCCCCAGAAGATCTTAAACCGGCTCTTTAAATTAACTGATCTTCAGCAGATTTTTCATGTTAACATGGTTTCGCTTTCTGAAGGTATTCAGCCAAAAGTTCTTGGTTTAAAAGGGGTTTTAGAAGAGTATCTTCAACACCGTCAAACTGTAGTTCGTAGGCGAACTAAATATAATTTGGTTAAGGCTAAAGAGAGAATTCATATTTTAAAAGGGCTTCAAATTGCCCTTGATCATATTGACGCGATAATTAAGCTCATTAGACAATCTCCAGACCGTGAAGGAGCAAAAAAGAATTTAATAAAAGGATATCGTTTAACTGAGGTTCAAGCTCAAGCCATTTTAGAAACCCGGCTTCACCAATTAGCTAATTTAGAAAGAAAAAAGATTAAACAAGAATTAAAAGAGAAATTAAAAATTGCTAAAGAATTAGAAGAGGTTTTAGCTAAACCAAAGATGATTTTAAAAGTTATTAAAAAAGAGATGAATAAATTAAAAGAAAAATATGGTGACGAGCGGCGAACTCAAGTGGTTGCCCGAGAGGTTGAGAAATTCAAAGAAGAAGACTTGATTCCCGATGAACCAGCAGTAATTATTATTACTCAAGATGGTTATATTAAAAGGCTTTCTCCAGAGAGTTTTAAAATTCAGGCTCGTGGCGGCAAGGGAGTGGCTGGCTTAGAAATAAAAGAAGAAGATCAGGTCCAACATTTAATTGCCACTACCACTCATGCTAGTTTATTGTTCTTTACTACTCGAGGACGGGTTTTCCAGCTCAAGGCCTATGACATTCCTCAAACCCAAAGGACCGCTAGGGGGCAGGCTCTGGTAAACTTTTTAGAAATGGGCTCGGCAGAAAAAGTTTCAGTGATTTTGTCAGTCCCTGACTTAGGGAGTTATCAGTATTTAGTAATGGTGACTAAAGGCGGGGTGATTAAAAGGGTTCCAATTACTGCTTTTATTAATGTTCGTCGTTCTGGTTTAATTGCCATTAAATTAAAGCAAGATGATACCTTAGAATGGGTTAGGCCAACAACTGGTAAAGATGAAGTTGTTTTAGTTTCTGCCTCAGGGCAGGCAATTAGATTTAAAGAAAAAGATCTAAGGTCAATGGGTCGAGTTACTTCTGGTGTTCGAGGAATGAGGCTTAAAGCCAATGATTTTATCGTTGGCATGGGTGTTGTTCATGAGTCAGGTCAGGTTCGAGGCAAGGATTCTGGAGACAAATTATTGGTTATTACTAAAAATGGTTTTGGCAAAATGACTGCTCTTAAAAATTATCGTTTTCAGCGTCGAGGTGGTTCAGGGGTAAAAACAGCAAATATTACAGAAAAGACGGGAAAAATTATTGGCGCTCGAGTAATAAATGAGAAAGAACTACCTTCTTTTGTTAAAGGTGATTTGTTGTTAATTTCTCAACATGGCCAGATTATTCGTTTGTCCTTGAAAGGTGTGCCAACAATGAGTCGTTCAACCCAGGGCGTGAGATTAATGAGACTTAAAAAGGCTGATGATCGGGTGAGTTCTTTTACTTTAATTTAAAACCTTACCAAAGTACAAATTAGTACCAAATAGTACGTATCACCTTACAAAACTACGTATTCATACTAATTGTACGAATATTCGTAATATTAGTAGAGATTAGTAATTTAGTAAGGTCCTATGACAGATTTAATTCAACAACTTATTGACCAGGGGTATCTTAAGACCCCTAGAATTATTCAGGCCTTTGAAAAAATCAATCGCCGAGATTTTGTTTTGTCAGAAATGCAACCAGAATCAGAAATAAACGCCCCCCTTTCTATTGGTTACGGCCAAACTATTTCCCAGCCTTTAACTGTTGCTTTTATGTTAGAACTTTTAGACCCTCAAACAGGTCAGAAAATATTAGATATTGGTTCTGGTTCAGGCTGGACAACAGCAATTTTAGCGGAGATCGTTGGCGTCAGGGGTCGGGTTTTTGGGGTTGAAAGAATTCAGGAGTTGGGGGATTTTGGCGAAAACAATACGCGTAAGTATAATTTTGTTAAATCCGGTCGGGCAGTATTTATTACTGGCGACGGGACCAAGGGTTTGCCCGAGCAGGCCCCTTTTGATCGGATTCATGTCGGGGCGGCTGCTAACAAAATTCCCAAAGCATTATTAGAACAGTTAGCAGTTGGCGGTAAATTAGTTGTCCCTGAGGGAGTTAATTTTCAAGATGTTGTTTTAATAGAAAAAGTGGCTGAAGGTAAATATAAGAGGAAGAATTTTCCTGGGTTTGCCTTTGTCCCTTTAGTTAGTGGTAGGAATAAATAAGTTAATGTTATTTTTTAATAAAAAAAATATTTTAATTATTTTTTTGGTTGTTGT
>CAZXPA010000022.1:0-11585 GCA_964642485.1 uncultured Gammaproteobacteria bacterium | reverse complement strand
TTCTCGTAATTTTCTGGTCATATATTTGTTAAATAAATTATATTATAGCAAAATCGTGCCAATTCTCAAAATTCGATCTATAAACCGGTATTAATGCGGGTCTTAGAGGAAGCGTTTATGGGGCCTGGCCCCATTTAGGATGATTACTCTAAGCTCTTTAAAAAGTTTTTAATTTTCTCGCTTTCGGGATCAAGCTGGGCTGCTTTTTCTCCCCAAAAACTTGCTTGTTCAATATCGCCCTTTTCTTGATAAAGAAGGCCGAGAGTTAAAGACCAAAATGAATCTCTGGGTCTAAGAATATAACCATGAAAGTTTCTTTCAATGGCTGTATTCAGGTCTCCTTGAAGATAATAAACATCACCTAATTTTTTCCAGATATCTGCTCGTCTTAAAGGAAAAAACTTTAAAATTTGCAGATAGATTGATTCTGCTTTTTGGTAATTTTCTAAAGCAATATAAGTTTGCCCAAGTTTCCCGTAAACCTGGGACAATTCAGCCATGACCAAAACACGGTGACTTTGGACCATCTGGGGATGATCAAGGTCGGGGTATAAATAAAATGCCTTTTTACACATTTCCTGAGCGGCCAGCCAATCAGCCTGATATACTTTTAACTGGCACCAGTCATTATAAACCTTAGCCATTTGCGGAGACATCTCGGCCGCCCTTTCTATTGACTGCTCAGCAATTAAAAAATCCTGTTCTGCCTGGGTTAAACCAGCTTTTGAAGCATGGAGTTGAGCTAAGTAAATTTTTGTGCCAAATGATCGATATCTTTCTGGAATATCACTCATTTGGTCAATGGCTAAATCAAGAATCTTAATTTTTATCTCCTGACTCTGGTAAAACTTTAAGCCCCATTTTAAATCAGAGGCAAATCTTTGATGGTAAAATGGTTCAAATGGCTGAAGAAAAAAAATCTTTTGATAAAGATTTAAAATCTCAGGCCAGGCCTCAGTTAAAAGAACTTGACGGTAATAATAGTCAGCTAAAAAAATCCTGAGGTTGAAATACCAGGCGGCCGAGATAAACAAGACAGCCAATAAAATTATTAAGAGAATTTTAATAATTGGATGCATGAGTTAATTGTTAATTGTTAATTGCTGATTGTTGATGGACTATCTTTAATATTATTGCTAAATAGGCCCAAAAATAAATAGCAGTTGGAATAACATGAAAAGAAAACTGAAGAGAAACAAGATAACCGCTTAGCCCGGTCAGCAGGACTAGAATGGGTACTTGGGTACTTGGGGATTGGGTACTTGGGTAATTGGGTACTTGGGGATTAGGTACTTGGGGATTGGGTTTGAAAATATGTCTTAAGCCCAGCCAAAATACACTACCAATTAAAAACAAATAACTTACCAACCCTAAAAAGCCTGAGGTTAAGAGAATATCTAAAATGTCATTATGAGCCCGATCTGGTATTTGATTAATGGCTTCAAGGGCGGCAAATTCTGGTTGGTAATAGCGGACAAAGTTTAAATGTTGAGTTTCTAAACCATACCCCAAAACCGGCTTTTGTTTAATCATGTCCAAACTGTTCTGCCACCAAATAAATCTTAGTTGGCCCGCCTCTGTTAAATGACTTAATGTTTTAAATCTTCTTACCAATATATTATCCCCTTTATCTAAGGGTAAAGGATATAAATTAAGAGCCACCACAAAAATTAAAGATAAAAATAAAAGAACAAGCAAAAGAGTAGTTAAGCGTTTTTGTTTCTTTAACCAGGCAAAAATAATGACAAAAAAGAAAAAAGCAAAGAAAAAACCAATCCAGCCACCCCGACTCTGAGTTAAAATAAAAACAAAGATTGCTAAAAGGAACAAACAAATAAAAACCGGCCGGAGAAAAAATCGCCCCACCCCCTTTTGTGTCTCCCCTTTCAAAGTAAGTGGGGGCGACCGGGTTTCCCTCACTTTATTTAGGTGGGGGGAGGTCAAGAGAGCCCAAAAAATAACCGGGATTACTAATAAAAGCCAAGAAGCTAAAAAATTTGGTTGACCAAGAGTTGAAAAAACTCGATAACCTAAAAAAGGCGACTCTTTCCAGGAAAAAATATCAAGACCAAGAATCTGTAAAAACCCATAGAGCACAACTATTCCGGTAGCAGCGACAATAATATGAAAAATGCGGGTGATTTGTTTTTTGCTTTTAAGATTAAAAAATAAAATTAGAAAAAAAGCAAAAAAATGAAGCCAAATTAAATACCCCATTTTGCGAGAATAATAACCCCAAAAACTGTAATGGGGTGATTGAGAAAAAATGGCTGCCAGGCCAAGAATAAAAATGAAAATTAAAGCCGGGAAAATAATAAAGAAACCAAGTTTCCAATTGGAAACTTGGTTTCCAAAAAACCAAATAATCTTAATCAGCCAAACAAATAAAATAATTTCAACTAAAACCTGGAATAAAAAATACTCGCCAATTTGCCAAGTGCCATAAATAAATGGAGCAAAAAATATTGGTGAGCAAGCAAAAATAGCTAGCCAACCAATCTCAAGAATAACATTAAGAATTTTTACCCCGTTAGAAATTTTAGTGGTCATTAATTAAATAATAACAAAAACATCAATTTAATCAATAAAAAACCCGTACCGTGTGTAAAAGATACGGATTTTACTTTTAAATAAATTTGCTATTCTTTAAAAACTAAGATTTATGGAACCGTACCATCAGAAAGGCCAGCGGGGGTAGCATAATGTTTCCCAGCGGCAATATCACCAGTTGCCCGACCTAAACACCAAAGAATATGATAACTATAATTTACGCCTCCAGACTGATCAACCGTATAAGTATAGGTCGTATTATCACAAGTGCCATCATTTCTTGGCCGAGGATTTGCTGGAATTTCGCCCATATAAGTCGGCGCTTCTGTGCAGCTAGCAGCAAATCCACCCGCATCAAGACAGGTATCTTCAATCGCATTAGCAGTTGGGGTGGCTGGATACCCATACAGATCCATATAATACAACTCCAGAGCAGCTTGAATCTGTTTAATATCAGAAATCCGGCGGGCATCTCTAGCTCTAGCCCGAGCCTGATTAAGAGCTACAATTGCTAAAGCAGCTAACAAGCCCATGATTGCCACCACAACTAAAAGTTCAATCAAAGTAAAGCCTTTTTTCTTTTTCACCCCGTTAGAAATTTTTGTTTTTCTTAACATAATCCTTCATCTCGAACCCCGTAATTTCTAACGGGGTTCATAGACCCTTTAGATTATTAATAATTATATTATATTAATAATTATGTTAGTAGTATAGCACATTTTTTAAAAAAGTTATCCACAGGGAGAAACATGGGAACATGGGAACATTGGAACATGGGAACATTGGAACATGGGAACATTATATTCTATCTTGATTAATTCTTATTTTTTGTTATAATGTTATAATGTTCTAATGCTCTAATGACCTCTTATGCCCGAACAAAGAATCAATTTAATTGATGGAGTTAGGCGGCCAAAAAAGATGGCCGAGGTTTATTATCAAAAGCCAGTTAAACAGAAAAAGGCTCGTTGGATTTTTCGTTTATTAATTTTTGTTTTAGCCTTAGCTATTTTCTTTTCCACCAATGTTATCTTCTCAAAAAACAGTTTAATTACTAATTTAGGCCGACTTTCTTTTTGGGAAGGAGTTGCCCGCTTAATGGTTGGTCGGGACAAAATTTTAAAAGGTGAATTATTTGACCGGACTAATATTTTAATTTTAGGCATGGGCGGAGCTCAACATGAAGGACCGTATTTAACTGATACTATTATCCTGGCCAGCCTTAAACCCTCGACTCATCAAATAGGGCTCTTGTCTATCCCCCGCGATCTCTATGTTCCGGTTCCTGGGTATGGCTGGCGAAAAATTAATTCAGCCAATGCCCTGGGCATGATTAAGTCAAATGACGGCGGGGCCTTAACCAGCGAAGTAGTTAGTAATGTTTTTGATTTGCCAATTCACTATTGGCTTAGAGTCGACTTTAATATTTTTAAAGAATTAATAGATGAATTGGGCGGGGTTGAAATAGAGGTTAAAAAGGGTTTTAGTGATTATCAATTTCCTGGGCCTAATTTTTCTTACCGAGTGATTAGTTTTGAAGCTGGCTGGCAATTAATGGATGGACAAACTGCTTTAGAGTTTGCTCGCTCCCGACACGGTGATAATAATGAAGATTCAGACTTTGCCCGGGCTCGGCGACAACAAAAAATCCTATTTGCCGTTAAAGAAAAAATTGAACAAGAAAAAATCCTGTCCCAGCCAAGAAAAACCTGGTACTTTTATAATATTTTAAAAGACCATCTCAGCACTAATCTTGATTTAAGTCAAGCCATAAGATTGGCCAAATTAGTTTCTGGAATTAACCAAAATAATATTATTACCCAAGTAATTGAAGCTGAACCAAATGGACCTTTAAAATCAGAGATTGGTCTTAATGGATCCTTTGTTTTAAGGCCGAAAACCGGCAATTTTAAAGAGCTGGCTAAAATAGCTGAGAATATTTTAAATCAATCATCAATACCCGAACAATCCCCTTTTGGCAAACAGGCCTCGGGATTAATAAAAGAACAAGAGTTATTAGGAGCAAATAATAAGGAAAAATCAAAAATTATTATCTTAAATGGAACCTATGTTAGTGGATTAGCAAAACAGGTAAGTGAAGAATTAAAAAACCAAAACTTTGAAGTTGTTCAAATTGGCAACGCGCCAACCAAGGATTATAAGGAAAACTTGATTTATCAAGTCAATCCATCTCAGGATAATCTCCAGTTGAAAGACCTCCAGGAAATATTAAATGGAGAAATCGAACAAGAACTAAGTCAAGAATTAAAAAATTTATTTAATAATCAAGCTGATTTCTTAATTATTTTAGGGATGAATTCATTAGAACATTAGAACATGGGAACATTAGAACATTATTATGAAAAGTAAAGATTTTCGCGAGAAACTTAAAAAGAAAATGGATGAATACGTCCATTTTATATACCGACTGAGCCGCAAATTCCCTAAAGATGAATTATATGGAACAACTTCACAAATTAGACGGGCCGCCTTATCTATTATTTTGAATTTTGTTGAGGGATTTGCTCGTCTTCGCAAAACTGTTCAACAAAATTTTCTTGAAATATCCTATGGTTCACTTAAAGAATCAAAATATTTACTTTATTTTACTTTAGTAGAAAAATATATTTCTAAACAAGAATACAGTAAAGGGGTTAAAATGGCGGATGAAATTGGAGCCATGTTATGGCCAATAATTAAGGGATTAAAAAATGATAACAAAAAGTAAATGTTCCAATGTTAAAATGTTAAAATGTTAAAATGATTAAAATTGCCCTTATAGGCCAGGTTAATGTTGGAAAATCAACCTTTTTTAATCGATTGATTAGTGAGCCCAAAGCTATTATTTCTAAAATTCCCGGAACAACCAGGGATCGTAATTATGGTCTTTGCCAATGGCAAGGTCAAAACCTTACTTTTATTGATACCGGCGGAATAGATTTAGAAAAAAAATCTTCAGACGAAATAGAAAAACAAACAAGAAAACAAATTATCAAAGCTATTAAAGAAACTGACCTGGTCTTTTTTTTAATTGAAATCAGACCGGCCCCGCCATCAAGCGAGCCGCCATCAGGCGGGCCGCCATCAGATTTAACAGAACTGAGCGGGCCGCCAATTTCAAATTTTGAAAGGGAGGTTAGTCGAATAATTAAAAAATCAAAAAAACCATGCTTTTTAATTCTTAATAAGGCTGATAATCCTAAAAAGAGAGATTGGGCTAAAAGTCAAACCTGGCTTAAATTAGGATTTGGTCAACCATTTGCTATTTCAGCAGCTAATGGAAGTGGTATTGGAGATTTATTAGACGAGGTGATAGATTGGGTAATTAGGCAATCAGGTAAACGGGTAATTGGGGACGAAAAAAAATCCGACCAAGCACCCGAGTACCCAAGTACCCAATTAACCAGAGTGGCTATTATTGGCAAACCAAATGTTGGAAAATCAACTTTATTGAATACTCTTTTAGGCGAAGAAAAGGTTATTGTTTCTTCTTTGCCCCACACTACTCGCGGCCCCCAAGATACTTTAATCTATCATCAAAATCAACCATTACTCTTAATTGATACAGCCGGGATTCGCCGAAAAAGCAAAATCAAATTAGGAATTGAACAAATTGGGGTTAAAAAATCTTTAAGGGTTGTTCAAAAATCTGACATTGTCTTAATGGTGCTTGACGTCACCCAAAAAATCAGTCATCAGGATAAAGCTTTACTCAGTTTAATAATTAAAAACAAAAAAGGATTGATTTTAGTTGTCAACAAATGCGACCTGTCCCCCTCTGTATCTCTCCCTATTCCTTTCGGGAACAAGAGGAGAAAGAAGAATACTACAGAGTCGCACCCTGTAGTGGGGACGGTGGCGGGCATTGCTCAGTGGGTGCCAATTATTTTTATCTCCGCCAAAACTGGAGAAAATGTTAAAAAAATATTTAATCTAATCCAAGAGGTTGAAAAAAACCGCTGCCGCTGGATTAAAGACAAAGAATTAACTGATTTTCTTGGACAAATTATTTTGGAAAAAAAATTTAATCAAAAAATCTGGACTAAGATAAAAATTAAACAGATTGATATTCGGCCGCCAAAGTTTGTTTTAAAAACATCTAAAAGTATTATTAGGAAAAAAGTGGTTCCTCAAGCCCAAATCAATATTATTGAAAAAGAAATAAGAAAAAAATGGCCTTTTAAGGGTACACCCTTAATCATTAAATTGGGTACTTAGGTACTTGGGCAATTGGGTAATTAGAATCCTAATCCCTAATCCCTAATTAACTAATTAACTATGATTCTTATTGTAGGATTAGGAAATCCTGGTAAAAAATATCAAAAAACGCGTCATAATATTGGCTTTCAAATTGCTGATGTTTTGGCTGAAAAAGAAAAATGGAAAAAAAGTAAAAAGGCTAATTGTCTTTATCTTAAAAAACAAATTAACAACAAAAATGTTGAGCTAATTAAACCCATGACCTTTATGAATGATTCAGGAAGGGCGGTAAGATATGCTCAAAAAAAACATAATATCCCAGTAGAAAAAATCATTGTAATTCATGATGATATTGATCTCCCTGTTGGCGCTATTCGGATTAGTAAAAATTCTTCTTCAGCCGGGCATAAAGGTGTGCAGTCAATTATTAATGAGTTAAAGACAAAAAATTTTATCAGATTTAGAGTGGGTATAAATCAAAATAACAATTTAACCCCGAAGGAAAGCAAGCTTCCTACGGGGCAGGCAATTAAACAATTTAACAAAAAAATTTCAACAGAAAAGTTCGTGTTGCAAAAATTTTCTAAAGATGAGAAAAAAATTGTTAAACAAGCAGTTGAATTAACTGTTCAAGCAATTTTAAGCGCTTTAGAAAAAGGAATTGATAAAGCAATGAGTGAATATAATTGAACAAAACCCCTGCCTAAGCAAGGGTCTTTTCGGGTCACTATTCTATAAGGTGAATTCAAGGAATATTCGACCATCGTCTTCTAATCCCAGCTCCCAAGATTCAGTCTCCCAATCAAGGAAAAATTCTGAAACAGAAACAGCTCTTTTGCCAAGTCCGAAATAGGTTTCCCGCCAAGCGTCATTATCCTGATCATCTTTAATCTGAATCCAGATCTTGATTTTGTCTCCGTGATCAAAATAGGCTGCTTCTTCAACCTCACTTCGGCCGCGAACGCGCTGGTCAAAAATTACTAGATACTCATTCCAGGTTTCCCGGCGACTGACTCTGTCCCGGGCATACTCCCAGTTCTTATTAAGAGCAATTATCTTCTGGTTATTAAAATCAAAAGTGGTTTCAACGCCCAGAAGACTCACCGTCAGTTCGCCATTGGTTGGCGAAAGAACTTCCCATTTGGCGCAACCCATCCAGAACAGTATAAAAACAAGAAAGAATAATATCTTTTTCATTTTATGTTCCTCCTTTGATGTAAAGATGTTGGTGACAGTCCATCCACTTTCCTGTCCACCAGCCCAAGGCCTACGCTTGACAGGCAAGATCAGCTTTGGCTCATGGCTACTTCCCGGATAGGAGGGATGGCCGGTTTTGCCACTGATAGACAGGAAGGTGAAGAGACCTTAAACTATAAACTGTAATCAGTATGACAGATTTTAAAAATTTGTCAACCCCATTATTTTTTAGATCTTTTTAACGGGGTTTGACGGGAAATATTAACCAAAATACCAAAAGCGGCTAAGAAAACACAAAAATTAGAGCCGCCATAACCAATTAAAGGCAAAGGAATGCCAGTTAAAGGTAAAATTCCGAGCATTGCTCCCATATTAACTATTGACTGGAAAATGAACCAAAAGCCAATGCCCGCAGCTAATAATTTACCAAAAACCTGATTGGTTGATCCCGCTAAACGAAAAATACGATAAGTAAGATAAATATAAAGGATAACTACACCCGCCACTAAAATAAAACCAAGCTCTTCAGCCATTACAGCAAAAATTGAATCACTAACTACTTCAGGAAGGTGATAAATTTTTTGAGATGAATATCCTAAACCCCGCCCCAAAATTCTCCCTGAACTAATAGCTAAAATAGCCTGATTTATGTGATAGCCGATTCCCTGGGGATCTATTTCTGGATGAAAAAAAGCCATAATTCGGGCCAAGCGATAAGGGGCCACTTTAATTGAAACCACTAAAAGAGAAAACAAGCCAATAATTAAAAAGCTGACTTGAGGAAGAGAGGCCCCGGCAATGAAATAAATTACCAAAGCGCTAGAAACAATTACAATTAAAGTTCCAAGATCTGGCTGAGAAATAATTAAGAAACAAATAATGATTAATAAAAGAACAAAAGGAAAAAAAACTTGTTTAAAACTTTTAATGCTCTCCTGATTCTTAGCCAGCCAGGCAGATAAATAAATTATAAAAGTAAGTTTGGCTATTTCTGAAGGCTGGACAACAATACCAAAAATTTTAACCCAGCGCTGGGCCTCACCCCGGGCAAAACCAACTCCCGGGATAAAAACAATTCCTAGTAAAAAAATTGTTAAAATTAGCAAAGGTAAAGCTAATTTTTTAAGATTTTGGTAATTAAAAACAGAAAAAAATAAAAAGAAAATTGCTCCAGGTAATAGACCAAAAAGCAACTGATGTTTTAAGTAAAAATAGCAGTCATTAAATTTCTGGCAGGCTATAAAATAACTGGCTGAAGAAAGGACTAATAAGCCGAGAACAACCAAAATAACAAAACTAATAAGCAGGGTCTGATCAGGTTGGTGAAGCTCTGCCTTCATAAATTAATTATTAACAAAACAGAGATTAATAAAATAATCTGGGAGACTAAAAGCCCAACAGCTAAGAGGTTAATTAAGCTCTCCCGGCGAAGAAGATAAAAATAAAAAATTAAAACTGAATTGACAATTAAAATACCTGAACCCAAAAGAGGCAGGACCAATAACTTGCGCCAAGGTCCAACTGAATCAATGCCAAACAAAATATTGTAATGTAAAACAATTGGTTCAATTGTTCCCCAAAAAGTGAACAAGATATAAAGCCAAAGCAGTAAGTTTAAAACCCCGGCTTCGCCAATTAATCCTAATATCTTTTTATCCCGCCAGAATTTACTTTTCTGAATTTGTTGAAGAGTTTGTTCAAGGGTCATAATAAAACATTAGAACATTGGAACATTGGAACATGGGAACATTGTAGCAGGGTAAACAGAGGTTGACAAGTTTCTACTAAATGTTAAAATGTTTAATTGTTAAATTGTTTAATTGACGGGTATGGCTCCCACGCCCCAATTTTGCGAAATATCTCACGGCAGTGCACTCGCTCCGCTCGGGCTTATTCAGCCACTGCACTGCGAGAGTTAAATAGAGGTTGAAGTAATAAATAGTCAAGAAAGATTGGGACGGCAAAATTGGAGCGGGATGCTCATAATTGTAGCGAAATTTATTTCGCTATACTCATAAATTTCGACAATTATGGCACATAAGAAAGCTGGAGGCTCAACGGCCTTGGGCCGCGACTCAAAAGGACAAAGATTAGGGATAAAAGCAGCTGGCGGACAAAAAGTCTGGCCCGGAATAATTATTGTTAGACAACGGGGAACCAAGTTTCATCCAGGAATCGGTGTCCGCCGGGGCAGAGATGATACCCTTTATGCAATCATTAAAGGAAGGGTTTGCTTTAGACAAAAAAAAGTCCGAAAGTTTGACGGTAAATTAGTTAAAAGAAAATTTATCAGTATAAGTCCGGGAAAATAATTATTCTCTAATTTGATAATATAAAATCGGAGAACGGTTCTCCGACTTTTTAATTTTCAGGATTATTTATTCAGCTTCTGGCGGCTCGCCGCCTAAAATGTCTAAAGCTCGACTAAGCTGAGGGTCACGTTCAGCTAAATAGTCTTCCTCAGTTAATTCAATTTCAATATCTGGTATAATCCCTTGGTCATGAATGGATCGACCTAAAGGAGTATACCAATGAGCAACAGTTAATTTCAGGGCTGAGCCGTCAGAAAAACTTTCTAATTCTTGAACTGAACCCTTGCCAAAGGTCTTTTCTCCTAAAACAGTAGCCTGCTTATAATCTTGAAGAGCGCCAGCTAAAATTTCTGAAGCTGAAGCTGAGCCCTGGTTAATTAAAACAATTGTTGGAATATGGTTAAAGTCTCCTCGCCCCCGAGTTCGGTATTCTTTTTCTTGTTCTTGAGCATCTCGGGAGACAACTACTGTTTCTCGATCTAACCAATAACCAGCAATATTAACTGAGGCATCTAAATAACCACCAGGATTATTGCGTAAGTCAAGAATTAATCCATTAGGGCTGGCTCTTAAAATTACTCTGGCAATACTTTGAAAATCTGTCCAAGTATCTTCAGAAAAATGTAATATCTTTAAATGAGCTATTTTATTGCCCAGCAGTTCCCAAGAAACTGTTTTAATATCAATTACATCACGAATTATTTCAACTTCTTTGGTTTTGGTTTCTCCTTTATGCCAAATAGTTAAAACTACCGGAGTCCCGCGAGGTCCGCGAATTAAATGAACCACCTCATCTAAACTCATCCCACTGGTATCTTTGCCGTCAATACCAAAAATTTTATCTCCAGAACGCAAGCCGGCCCGAAAAGCCGGGGTATCAGGCAAAGGGGCAATAACAGTTAAACGTCCATCTTTAATGCCAATTTCAATTCCCACGCCCTCAAAACTGCCAGACATGTCTTCAAGAAACTTTTTAGCCAGCTCTGGTTCTAAAAAAACTGAATAAGGATCTTTTAATCCTGCTACCAAGCCCCTTAAAGAACCATAAAATAAGTCTTGATCAGAAACTGGTTGAGTAACATATTTTTCCTTGGCGACTGACCAAACACGCCAAAATAAATCATAATTAAGATTAGGGTCAAAAGTTTCAGGAGCAGGAGTAAACTGCCAAGGAGAGATTATCTTAGTGAGGATAAAATCTTGACCAATTATTACTCCAGTAATAAAAGCGATTATAAAAATGATGATTAACAAAACTATTGCTTTTTTTTGAGAAACCAGGCGCATAAAAAATTTCTAATTTCTAATTTCTAATTTCTAATTTAA
>CAZXPA010000021.1:0-11873 GCA_964642485.1 uncultured Gammaproteobacteria bacterium | reverse complement strand
GGTTTGCCAGCACCAATTGCTCCAGTAAAAACAACCCCTTGAACATTATTTAGAATTCCCCAATAAGCACTAATGTATTTTTGAATTCGATAAACAAAAATCTCAAAAGCCAACTTAGCTCTTTTATTCTTTTTCTTAACTGCCCTTAAAAGCTTTAAAAAATTATCTGAACCAAATAAACCTTTAATCCCTGATTCATAATTTAATAAATTATAAATCTCTCGTTCCGGGAGATTAAGGTCTTGATTTAAATGAAAAATTAACCCCGGATCAATATCGCCTGGCCGGGTCATCATTACCAATCCGTCTAAGGGGGTAAAGCCCATACTTGTATCTATGGCCCGACCCTGTTCAATTGCGGTAATACTACATCCCCCGCCTAAATGACAGGTAATTAAATTTATTTTATTTAATCTCTTTTTTAATCTTTGAGCTGCTTGTTCAGCTACATACTGATGAGAAATTCCATGGAAACCAAAACGTTGAATGCCATGCTTTTCATAATATTTTAAAGGAATAGCATAAACCTTGGTCTTTAAAGGTAAATCAACAAAAAATCCAGTATCAAAAACAGCAATGTGGGGAATGTCAGATAAATAAATCCGGGCTGATTCAAGAACCGCCAGGCCATAAGGATTGTGTAAAGGAGCTAAATAATTAAATTCAGCTAAATCTTTTAGGGCTTGATCATCAATTAATGTTGGATGAGAAAAGTCCTGACCACCATGAACAATACGATGACCAACGGCCCTAATATCAGTTAAATCACCAATTTGTCTTAAAATCTTTCTAAAGGCATCCGCATGGTCTTTGCCGCCATGACCTAAATTACCAATATTACTTTTTTTCAAAACCTTAAGAGTTCGGCCTCTCGGCCATGAGCGGCTCGACTGAGCTCGCCGAAGCTTCGAGGCTGAGTGGCTATTAAAAAGCTTGTACTTTAACGAGGTGCTGCCAGCATTTAAAACTAAAATTAATGACTCGCTAGACATAAATAAATTGATAAATAATACCGAGGATAAAAATTAAGTAAATAAAATAAGCGATTGGTTTAGCTAAATTAAAACTAAACTCTGGAGCCCGGTCTCCTTGTATTTTAGCTTTGTAATAAGCAGCAATTAAAACAATCCCCTGAATACCAGAAAGAATTCCCCCGGCAAAACTAATCACTAAGATAAAACTTCTTAAACCTAAAAGAAATAAAAGAATTGGAATAAGAACTGTTAAACTCCAGGCTGGAATTAAAGGAACCTTATAATCACGATGAATTAACTCTCTTAAAATAAAGCCTAAGGCTAAAAAAGAAGTGGTCATGGCTAAAATGCCAAAAATACCACCAATTAATAAGACCCTGCCATTAGTTAATTTTGCCAAACCAGTTAGAGCCGTTTCAGAAGTGTTTAGACCACTAACGCCAATAACAGAAAAACAAAAAATAATGTAAATTAAAATCGGAATCAGGGTTCCTAAAACTATGGATTTTTTTATCAAATTAGTCTTGGGCCCAAGAATTCGGCGCATAGTTGGCAAAGCTGAGGCCCCACCTAGAGCAAATAAAACTACGCCATAAGGAAAAAGGAAATCCCTAAAATTAATTGTTTTTAAATTATTTAAGTCCAAATAAGGATAACTTAAAACAAAAACAAGTAAAACAATAAAAATTAAGCCCAGGGCCATAATCATTTCTATTTGACTAACAATACCAATCCCGCGCAAAACGAAATAACTAGCTATGACCCAAAAAACTAATGACCAGAATATTTGACTTCCACCAACTAAGGGATTTAAAATGGAGAAAAGAAATTCGCCAACGCCAATTAAATAAGCTGTTAAAGCGCCATAAATTCCTAAAATCAATGAGCAGGTAATTAAAACTTTTCCTTTTTTCCCTAAATAACGACTAACATAACCAGGCATTTCTAAATCATCCTGAGTCCTTAAAATTATTTCGGCATAGCAAAGCTTGGTAATTAAAAAAACAACTGCTAAAACCAGCAAATAAAAAAGCCCAATAATAAAACCACTTTTAGCAAAGGCATAAGGCAAACCAAAAATTCCCGCTCCAACAATTGTCCCGACCAAAACTGACGTTGATCGAATAAAAGGAAAGTTATGTGCCTTCATTTTCTTTATTTTAATAATTTGATTTGATCAACCTTGCCAGTTAATTTAGCATATTCATTGTTGGCCCGATCAATAGCGTTCTTGGCATTATTAATATGACTGGTAGCTATTTCTAAAACCCGACCGAACTTTTCAGCATCTTTTCGCACGGCTAATAAGATTTTTAACACTTGTTTAGCATTTTCTTGAATCTCATGCCCCCGCATCCCAATCATCACTATCCGTAAAAAGTAATAAAAGGAGTTTGGTGAAACAAAATAAACCATTTTTTCTCGAGCCCAAATATCTAATGCTTCTGAAACTCGAAGAATTTCATAATAAATAGCTTCGGAAGGAATATACATTACCGCAAAATCAACTGTACCTTCCTGGGGTAAAATATACTTTCGACTAATATCATCAATATGTTTTTTTACATCACGAATAAATAATTTTGTTGCCACCCTCCCCTCTTCTTCATTTTTAGCTGCCACTAACTTTTGAAAATTCTCCATAGGAAATTTTGCATCTATGGGGATAATCCCCTCTCTGGTTTTAAGAATGGCATCTACTCTTTCTCCGCTTTTAAATCTATACTGAAGTTTAAAGTGACGCCGGGAAAAACACTGTTCTAATAAATCTTTTAAAACTTGTTCACCAATATTACCCCGCAGCTTTGGTGATTTTAAAAAGTCCTGGAGTGATTGCATTTGATGGCCTATTTCCCCCATTCTGCCTAATTCTTTGGCTGTTTGTTCAAGTCTTTCATGAATACCTTGAATATTCTGATTTAACATTAATAAAGACTGATCTTCCTTTGTTCTCTCAATTGCTTTAAGTTTTTTATTCAAGAAATAAAATAGGCCAACAAAGCCTCCGCATAAAACAATGATTAAAATAATGAGTAAGATCGTAGTCATACTTTTATTTTATCATTTTTTCTAAATGAAGTAAACCCCGCACCAAACGACGATGCATTTTTCAAATATGAGCCCATATTTTCTTTATCTGGCTCACCGATTATTTTAAGCATTTTTTTTAATTTAAGAAGAATCGAAAAATGCAGAGCGAATATTATCGCCGTTTTGGTGCGGGGTAAATAAGGCTAAAAGCCCGCTAAGAATAACAACTATTAAAATATTCTTTATTTCAAACCAAAAAGAAACAAAACCTGGTTGAATATCCTCTAAAATCAAAAGCATTAGAAAACAGGCTCCGCTAATAAAGAATAAATCTCTAGCTAAGTAATAAAATAATTTAATGCAGTTTGCTTTTGACATTTGACAATTTTCTTAAAAAATAACCTTTTAAATCTGAAAAAAAACTTGGCCAGTCAGTTGGCGGACGGCTGAGTTCAATCTCAATTCTCTTAACTTTAATTTCATACCGATTACTGGTTAACCCTGGAGCTGAAATTATAAATTCTAAATAATGATCATTCATATAATCAGTGCCAACTAAAAATTCTACTGTCTGCTCTTTCCAAATTGTCTGGCTTAGCAATCCACTAAACATAACTCTTGGTGATTGATATTGACTAATAATATAGTCAACATGCTCAAAAGGAGTTTCTGGATTCCAAGGAACAACCTTAGTTGGGTTTTTTACTGCTTCAGGACTAAATTGATAATAAAAGGTTACTGTTTTTTGATCAGTTGGCACATTATTAACATATTCATAAAGACTGTCAAATCTTTTTTGTTTTTGCCAAAGACTAACACCTTCTTGAGTTATTCTAAACCAGTCTAAATTATCAAAAATCTTGTTTTCTAAAAGTTTTAAAGTAAAGCGCCAATCCAAAGGATGAAGTCTTTTTTTCATTACCCCTAATTGAAGAAGCGGCTGATCAGGATTAGCATAAACAATTCTTGCTTTAACCTTAGCAAATGTCCGCGGAATCTTAACTCTAAAATAAGCCGGCTCAACAAAAATCCGCTGAAAACACTCATCAGGACCTTCTCGTTCAACCCCGCCAATCCGATTTTCTGGATAAAGATGAGAAATAGAACTAGATTTTAAACAAAAATCTTTAATTAAAAAAAGCTGACCTTTGATAACAACGTTTTTACTCAATAACCAAACAAAAAGGCCTAAAACACCAATCACTAAAAGAACTCGGTAAATTTTTAAAATAATCTTCATAAATACGATGCTCCTACTACGAACTACAAAAAATTACGAAAATACTAAATCTTTTTCTTGCTCATCATTTAATTAATTCAATTCTTTCGTACTTTCGTGCGATTCAGTATTTCGTAGTAATTTATTCGGCTGATAAAGCCAAATCATCACCTTGCCAATATTTTGATGTTCACCCAACAACCCATTTAATTGATTAATTATCTGTTTTCTTTTATCAAAATATACCCAGCGCTTTTCTGTTATAAAATAACATTCCTTGGCCCCGGTGATTTCTAAAGATTCTTCAAGATAACGAATTGAAGGACTTTGGTTCATATTATCAAACAACTGCACTCTTTCTGGCTGACGATACTCATAATAATAAGGGAAGCCACCAGTAACAATTCCCCGGCCAGAAACTGCTTCCAGAACTAATAAGGGCCAGGTATTAGCTAGAACACATTTGTTTTCTTCAGGATTTTGTTTTAGTTTTTGCCAAATATATTCTGCGGTTTTAAATTCATCAGCAGTAACAACTTGAAATTTTGGCCCTGAAGCATAAACCGTAGTTGAAACCAGGGCTAAAAACAAAACCAAAGTAAAGATAACTGTTCTTTTTGATATTTTTTGTATCAAACAATAAGCTCCCCAGGCTAAAGGAATAAAAATTAAAAAAGAGGTAAAAACAACTAAACGTTTGGTTAATAGATGGTTTCCCTCCATTAAATAACTTGAAATCATCTGGTTAATTAAAATCACCACTAACATTAAAACAAATAACAATCCTAAGCCCGGATTTTTTAATTTTTTAAACTGGCTTAAGCCAAAAATCACTAAAAGCCAAACCAAGGGAGTAAGGATAAAAACCCAGGGCAAAATTTCTAAGAAAATAGAGCGAGAAAGATGACGATTAACTGTAGCGTAAAGCCAATTGTCCTGCTCTATGCCATAAACTCTTGGGAAAATAGCTTGAGAAGATAAAAGCCGAACAGGAAAATCCTTTAAAGCTTTAAATAATTCCGTTCTTAAAGGACCTTCGGTTTTAAACCATGAATATTGGCTATGCGTTTGTAAAAGAGGAAGAAAAAACAAAAACAAAATAAAGCAGGCAATAATAGCTAGAGTAAATACTCTTTTTGAATATTTTAGGTTTTTTATTAAAATTGCGAAAACTACTATTTCTAAAAATAAAATTAAATAAAGAAGATAATTAAAATATAAAAAAGGAATAAAGAAAACAAGTAGAAAAAACAGATTTTTACCTGGTTTTGGCTGAGTAAAATACTTGCAAATAAAAATCAAACCGAACAAAAAGGGCAAAAGGGCAAAAGTTAAGGGCATGGTGATGCTTCCATAAGCCTGAAAAGGATAAAACAAAAATGGCATTAAAACCATTAAGTATAAAAACCCTTTCTTTTGGGAAAAAAACAAGCCAAGTTTTAAAATCAAAAACGGCAAAAATAAGGAAAAAAGCAAAAGCCCTAAAATCAAATCTACATAAAAAACATCTATTCCGGTTAGCCAGGATAAAGCAATTACCAAGCCCCACATATTAGCATACGAAGTCTTATTGCCAACAACTAAAACCTCAGGAACTTTAAGTGACCCAAATTGCTTGTAAGAAACATCTTTGCCAAAAAGAGCCGGCTGATAAACTTTTTCTTGCATTAACCATCTCTCAGCTCCAATATGCCGGTATTTATCACCACCAAACCCCATTTCATAGGGAATTAATAAATAAGCGTGAAGCAATAAAGAGCTTAAGATAATAATTAATAAAAAGTGTTTTAATTTAATTTTGGAAAAAACTAACAATCCTAAAAATAAAATAATTGCTAACCAGGCATAAATATAAAGGGGATGAATTACTGTCCAGGGAGAACGAATATATTCGCCGGTCCGAGCATAAAAAAGGAGAAATAATGAACCTAAACAAAGTATTAGCCAAACAAAATAAAACCATTTAGGGATTTTAATAAAAGGCTCTTCTTTTTCAATTTTTGAGCTCAAGGTTAATTCTTTTCTTTCTTGCTTTTTTATCCTAGAGCAAAAACAAATAATTAGGGTTAGGATTAAAAGTAAAATAAATAAATAAACTGGACTGACCTTATAAGCAACAATTGGTATGGCCATGCCAAAACCAATTAAGAAAATTAATGAGAAAATGCCTAAAATAAATTGCAATTCTTTTTCAAAACCATAACGGGATAAAATTCTTCCTAACCATAAAGAGTTTAAAGAGCCATAAATAATCAAACACAAACCATAAACTAAACCATTATGCCAAAACTTAAAATTCAAATACCAAAATATAACTGCTAATAAACTAAGTCCAGTAAAAATAAAATATTTATCTTGCTTAATTTTATCAATTACCTGCTTGAACATAAATTTCTTCAATTTTTTTAACAATTTGAGGCCAATTATATTTTTCTTGGACCAATCTTAAACTATTATGCCCAAACTCTTTTCTTTGTCTTTCACTTTGAAAAATATCAAATATTTTTTTACTTAAATCATCAAAATCGTTAACTTTAACAACTAAGCCGTTATTCTCAACCAAAGTTCTGGGCCCCGGTAAATCAGAAACAATAATCGGCTTAGCACAAGCCATTGCTTCTAAAGAGGCTAAACCAAAAGCTTCTGAGCGCGTAATTGAGGGAAAAGCAAAAACATCAGCTAAGTGATAATGATCTGGCAATTTCCCATATTCTATTTCACCAGCAAAAACCACTCTATCTTTAATGCCCAGGCCTTGAGATAATTTTTCATAGTCTGGTCTTAAATCGCCACTACCAACAATTAATAGTTTCAAATCAGGCATTTTATGTTTTAACTGATTAATCGCCTGAATTAACAATTTAATCCCTTTAAAATAATGAGCTTTATCCAGCCCCCCGACAGACAAAATGACCTTATTGTTATCTAAATTATATTTTTTTAACAATGATGAACTTTTACTTTTGGAATAAAACCTGGCCTGGTCAACACCAAAAAGACTAATAATGAATTTATCTTTGTTTTTTAGCCAATATTTTTTAATGTTTGAATGTTTTAAATAATCTAAAGAAGAAACTAAGATTTTATAAGCTTTTTTAATAAAAAAACCATTAAATAAAAAAGAGTTTAATTTAAAAATCAAACCCCTTAATCCCGGAGCCAGAGGATCCATGTGATATTGAACAATTAATTTTGCTTTTGGTTTTTTAAAACAATACCAAAAAAGAAAAAATTCAGCTCCACCAAAAAAAGGCCAATGAAGATGAATAATGTCAAAATCCTTTAAATTCTTAACAATCTCAGGAACAAAAGCAGCATTACCATATTTAAACAAAGGTTTAATATATTTTACTTTAAAACCATATTCTTCTCTGTTATCAGCTGGATTTCCAGGAACAAATACGACGACTTCATGTCCTAACTTAGCCAATTCCTGAGCCTGATTAAGACAAACATTGCCCATTCCCCCTTTATAAGGAGGAAAAGTTGAAATAAGATGTGCGATTTTCATCCCTCACTCAAGAATTATGCGTTTTTTAATACGAAACATTTTACTTAGACCTTTAAACATCATTGATATATTATATCAAAAATTCTTAATTTCACAATAACTTCAAAAAACAAGACAAAACTATATTTTTATGCTATGATTTATTTGTAAATAAATTAATCATAAACTATATGTCAGATTGTATTTTTTGTAAAATTATCAAAGGTGAAATTCCTTCAGCCAAAATTTGGGAAAATAAGGACTTCTTGGCCATCTTAGATCTTTATCCCAATACCAAAGGCATGACTTTAGTCATGCCCAAGGCCCATTATGATTCTTATGCTTTTAACATGCCAGATGAGGTTTATGAAAAATTTCTTTTAGCCGGAAAAGAAGTAGCCAAGTTATTAGACAGAAAACTAAACACTAAAAGAACAGCCATGGTCATGGAAGGGCTGGGCATTAATCATGCTCATCTTAAGCTTTATCCTTTACATGGTTTGGAAGAGGAATTCAAAGACATGGAAGTTAAAAAAGACATCTTTTTTGAAAAATATCCTGGCTATACTACTACCCAGCTTGGCCCCCAAGCTGATTCAAAAGAATTAAAAAAATTAGCAGAAAAAATTAGAGAATAACCCCTACGTCATAACGACTAAAACTTGGAAACTAAGTTTCCAAGTTTTTTCTATTTGACCATCTTTTGGAAACTCAGTTTCCAAATTTTTTAATTTTACCACATAATAAATTTTTTAATAACCTGCCAATAAAATCCTAAAACAGGATTAACAATGTATTTTAACAAAGGATGAGTAAAACCAGCAAAATCAAATTTGGGTTCTAAATATTGAGCTAAGCGCCTATCAGTAATCTTCCTTGTTTTTTGAATCTTTCTCCTTTTTTTCAAAGTTTTTGGGATTTGTAATAAGATAGTAAAATATGACTTGATTTTCAAAACAAACCAACCAGTAATTAAACTGTAAACTAAAACACCTAATTCCATGAACAACCAGGCAGGTAAAATTAAAATTAAGGTAGGGATTTTATAAAATTTTAATAAAGTTATTAAACGATTTCTTTCTGACCAATACCAGCGATGCTTAGGAATACCTTGAGTATATTTATGATAAATAATTGCCTGAGAAACTAATTTTATCTGATAACCTAAAAATCTAGCTCTTAAGCAGATATCTAAATCTTCATGGTATAAAAATAAATCTTCATCCATTAAACCAACCTTTTCTAAGGCCTGAGCATTAATAAACATGGCCGCCCCAGAAGCATAAGTAATATCTTTGTTTAATTGTTTAATTGTTAAATTGTTAAATTGTTTCTTATAATCACCGCAATAACCAAAGCCTAAATAATGAATTTTATCTCCAGCAGTTTGAATCCTGTGTTTTTCAGGCCTGCCTGCCGGCGAGGCAGGCCAGCAAAGAACCAGGGGCTGAAAAGCAAAAACATTTTTAAATGAATTCCCTGCTTTGGCTAATTTTTCTAAACAATCTTTACTACAAACTGTATCCTGGTTTAATAAAAAAATATAGGCAGGGTTATTTTTTAAAACTGCCTCAATCCCCTGATTATTAGCTTTAGCAAAACCGTTATTTCGCTTGTTTAAAATAACCTTAAATCCTAAACCTTGAACTTTAAACTTTGACAAAAATTCTTGACTTCCGTCAGTTGAAGCATTATCTACTACCACAATCTCATTAGGAAGCAGGGTTTGCTTTTTTAAACTATTTAAACAATCCGGGAGATATTCCCGGCCATTATAACAAACAATTATTATAGCAATTTTTAACTCTTTATTTCCCATTATTTACTATTTCCCCTTGAATTTTTTTATCAATCCCAGCTGCATTACCCTCATCAGTATCTAAATGAACTGCTGGACGAAAATCTGAAGAAACCCGGACTAAAACCTGATGGAAAAAGGTGGCTCGATTAGCTGAATCAATTTTTACTGAAACAAATTGATGATTTTTTAACCCCGCTTGTTCAGCAGTTTGGGGGTCAAGATGAAGATGTCGACAGGCAATAATAACGCCCTCGGGCAAATCAATTTTCCCTTCTGCCCCAATTAATTTACAGCCTGCTGAGCCGTCTAAATCACCTGAGTGGCGGATTGGTGCATTAATCCCTAGGCAATAAGAGTCAGTCTTGGAAATTTCTAATTGGGTTCTCGGCCGGATTGGACCAATTATTCTAACTTTTTCAAATTTGTTCTTTAGGGTTTGAACAGTTAAAGTCTCTTGAGCAGCAAACATACCTGGCTGAGAAAGGTCTTTTAATTTTCTTAGTTCATAGCCCCGACCAAAAAGTTGATCTAAATGCTGACGAGACAAATGAATGTGGCGAGCAGAAACCTCTATTAGGACTTTGAACATGCTAAAATTCTTAAAATTTTTAAGTTATTTATGACGCAAAAAATTTTATTAGAATTTTGAGCACCCCCTCCTTTTAGATGCTCTCAATACTTTTTTTAATTCGTTTTTTAAGATAACCCCAAGCGCTCTTATATTTTTTAAGCTGTCTTTCTCTTACCAAAGCGTCATTTTTATCTCGGTAGGCTTCATAGTATATTAAGCCGAGTATCTTTTTTTTATGTTGGTGAGTTTTAATTCTTTGCTTTAGATTCGTTGAAAAGCCGATGTATATTTTTTTATTTGGTTGTTTTACAAGATATACATAATACATAAAGCTAAGAGCGCTCAAAAGGAGGGGGTAACGATTTTATACCTGAAAAATCTTCACTTCTTAACAAGCTCGAGGTTTGATTTTATCAGACAAAATCGTTATTTGTCTTTTAGTTAAAAGGCCCTTTTGAGCCCCAATCTGATCAATCACTGAAGCACTATTAATCACTCCCCATTTTAGGGCCCCTTGAATATTATCTGGCTTATAAAATAAACTGGCGACAAAAGCAGCAGAAAAAGAGTCCCCTGCTCCTGTAGTATTAATAACTTTAGCCGGCGCTTGTTTTTGATAATAGAATCTCTGCCCATTATAAGCATGAGCCCCCCTTTTACCAGCAGTAATAACCACAATTTTCGGGCCCATTTGATAAATCTGTTCCAATAAATACTTAATTGCTAAATTCTTTGATTTTTTATTTGACAAAACCAATCCCCGGGCCTCATCTTCATTAAGAATCAAGACCTGGGTCTTTTTTAAATATTTAGCCAATTTTTTAGCGCCAGCTCTTAATTGAACACTGGCTGGATTCCAGGCAATTTTTGTTTCTTTTTCAGTAAATGGGAAGATCTTATTTAAAACCTTTAGCCAATCTGGACAGCTTAAAGAAGAGACATAAAGCCAGGGGATATCTTTAAAATCTGACATTTTGTATTTAAGCCCCAATTTATCATTAGCTCCCCGATAAGCAAAAATGGCATGAGCTCTTTTTATTTTTTTTAAGCCCAGGATAAAAGAAAAACCTGTGCTTGTTTTTTTGTCAATCTGAAGAAAACGGGTAGCCACTTTTTGCTTTTTCATTTCTTTAACCAATTGATCACCTTCTCTGTCCTGGCCAATTCGACCAACAATAGCAGTTTTCAGTCCTAATTTAGAAAAACCAGCAGCGGTATTATTTGCCCCTCCACCTGACTCAAAATAGACTTTTTTAACATAAATTTTAGCTCCTAACTCAAAAGCAATTAATCTTTGACACAAAGGGTCATGGGTATTATCAACTACCAGACCTTCGCTGGTGAGAAAAATAATATCGCGCATTACCCCACCAATTGTCACTATATCGTAAAACATTTTAACAATTTAACATTTTAATAAATTAACAAAAATTAGAAATTTCTTAGCTGGGCTCTAAATTTCTCTTCCGTCGTTTTAATAATCTTTTTTTCAATCTTTTCAACTTCCTCTGCCTTTAAGGTTCGGTCAAAAGATTGATAAGTAATATGAAAAGCCAAATTGCATTTATCGCCGAATTTTTTATCCTCAAAAACATCAAACACTTCAATCTCCTTAATTAGAGAATCAATATTTTTTACTGTTTTTTCAACCTCATCCCAGGCAATTTTTTTATCAATTAAAAAAGCTAAATCTCTTTTAATAGGCGGGTAAGCCGGGATTGGCTGGTATTTTTTTGCTTCTTGGGCAAATTTAAACAAATATTCAAAATCAAGCTCAAAGGCAGTTG
>CAZXPA010000020.1:0-12714 GCA_964642485.1 uncultured Gammaproteobacteria bacterium | reverse complement strand
CCGTTTTTTTTAAAAATCCGCCAGCACTCTTCTAATACGCTCTCTGGATAATTTAAATGCTCTAAGACTGCCAACATAGTTATACAATCAACACTTTCATCAGGCAAAGGGATTTGTTTTTGTATTTTTAAATTAATAAATTCTAAATTTTCTTTTGAACCTTTTTTAATCTTTTTATCAATCCCAATTCCTTTTTTAATCCGCGATTTAACTAAATTAAGAAAATGAGCTTCGGGCCCACAACCAAGATCACAAAGAACAATATCTTTCTGAATATACTTTTTAACCTTTCTCTCCCTTAAAAATCTTATAAAATTATCTAACAACATAGTTTATTGATAAATATTTTTTATTGCCTGAATCATTTTCTCCTCTTTAAAGCCCTGGACTTTTTTTAAGTTATTTTGGGAAAATCTAAGAGCTAAGTCCTTGTTTTTTAATATTTTTACTACGGCTTTTGAAATATCTTCAGATCTTCCTGGCTGAACTAAAAAACCATTAAAACCATTTTTTATTAATTCTCTAACTCCGCCAACCTCAGTAGCAACAATTGGCAGACCTAACGACATTGCCTGGCAAACAGTATAGGAAAAGGTTTCATAAAATGAAGGTAAAACAAAAATATGACTGGCAACCGAAATCTTGTACACCTCTTCCTCCTCTTGAAAACCAGGGAGAATAAAATATTTTTCTAAATTATCCTGCTTAATCTTATTAATAATATTTTTCTTTTCTGGTCCGTCGCCAATTAAAATAAATCTTGTCTGAGGAAAGATGTTAATAATGCTTTTAGCTGCCTCAACTAAATAAATCAGACCTTTTTCAAAAGAAAATCGACCAACAAAAGTAATCAAGTAATTATCCTTGAGATGATATTTTTTAATAATTTGTTTTTTAATTTCTTTTTTATTTTTTAAAAATTTCTGAGAATAATTTAAATCTAAACCATTATAAATAACTGTCCAATTTTCAAAAGGTAAAATTTTTTCTTTTAAAAATAAATTCTTGGTATTTTTTGAAACAAAAATTATCTGATCAGTTTTTTGATTAAGAAATTTTTCAATCTTTTTATAAAAAAATCCTTTTATCTTTGCCTTTTGATAAAGAAAAGGGGAAGAATGAACTGTATGGACAAGTTTAACCTTCAATCCTTTTTTGGCGATAACAGCAAAAAGTCTTGCTCTTGGGCTCATGGTATGCAAAATTTCAATTTTCTGCTTTTTTAAAATTTTTCTCAATTGATGAATAATAAAAAAAGCAGAAATACTAAATCGAGATGAAGGAGAAATTCTAAAAATTTTTACTTTAAATTGCTGAATTTTCTGAAAATAACTTCGACTCATTGGCGCCAATAAAAATAAATCATGAGATTTTTGAAGATTCTTGACCAGCTGGAGAATATTTTTCTCTCCTCCGCCCTGGGCTAAATAAGCTTGAGAAAAATAAAAGATTTTCACCCCGTTAGAAATTTTTTTCATAAAATTTTTAGTCTAACACCCCGAGTAGAAATCAGATTATCGTGAGATTTCTAACGGGGTTCATTTTTGGATATTCAAAATAAAAAATTTATATGGCCAGCGAATTAGACGCATCAACAAGGCCTTAAACAATCCGTAATGTTTGCGCCAATAATAATTTTGAGATTGATAATATAATCTTTTACGAAACCTGTTCGCAACTAAGCTCTTCCCTTCAAAATGAACAACTTTTGTATCTAATAAAAGAGCTATTTTAGAACCTATGTTCCTGATTCGCCAGCATAAATCTCTATCTTCAAAGTACATAAAAAGGTTTTCATCAAAGCCGCCAATCTTTTTAAAAACATCACGACGAACAAATAGAGCGGCGCCAGAAACCCAGGTTGGGTACTTGGGTACTTGGGTACTTGGGGACTGAGTGCTTGGGGATTGGGTAGAAACTGGACAAAATTTGTTTTTGACTAATCGCCAAAGTCCTTGTTCTTTCCCATAAGCCCAAGGCTGGGGTAAGCCATCTGGTAAAACAAGTCTTGGAGCAACAATACCAACTTTTGGATCTCTCTCAAAGACTTTAATAATCTTGGGAAAAATATTTTCCCGAATTAAAGTGTCAGGATTTAAAAAAAATAAAATTTCGGCCTGAGCGATTTTAGCCCCTTGATTACAAGCTGCAGCAAAGCCGACATTCTTCTTGTTGATAATCAATCGAACCAGCGGGAAATCTTTTTTTATCATTGCCGAGGTACCGTCAGTTGAATAATTGTCAACTACAATAACTTTTGAAAGACCGATTAATTGCTGAGAAACGGAAAACAAACATTTCCTTAAAAAATCTTTGGTATTATAGCTGACAATAATAATGGAGAAATCCATAATGAAAAGTGACTAGTCTTTTAATTTGGCCACGATAATGAATTGAAAAGCCAATAGTCCTTTAAAAATTTTGGCCAAATTATAGTCTATGTACCTATAGGCCAATCTAAGAAAATGTAATCGTTGCAAAAGTCGACTCAATAAACTTTTCTCACCAAGTTGGTTGCTCCATTTGAAATAATCAGGCGTAATATCTATTTTTACTGCTCTCAGGCCAGCTTGATCAAGCATTCTCTTAGCACTAGCCAAAGTAAAGAACCGTAAATGCTCTTTATCTAAAATCCCATCATCTTCATATTCAAATCGTCCGAATAGTAATCTTAAACGATACCGCCAGTTAGCAATGTTTGGGATTGAGATAATGATTGAGCTACTGGGCTTTATCTTTTTTCTAATACTTTTTAAAACCTCTGCCGGCGACTTCAAATGTTCTAAAACATCAGCAAAAATAACAATGTCAAAATATTGATCCGGGATAGATAATGAATTGTTTTCAATGTCAGCAATAAAAACCTGCTGACAATATTTCTTAGCTTGCTCCGCTGCCTTTTGATTAACTTCTATACCCCAAACTTCATTTTTATTCTCGGTCAAAATTTTTGCTAAGGAACCAGTCCCGCAACCTATGTCTAAAACTCTTTTATTGTGGCCAACCAATTTGGCTATCTTAATATGAGCCTGAAACGGTTCGTAAGCTTTTTTTCGTAATTTTCTGGTCATATTTTTATTAAATAAATTATATTATAGCAAAATCGTGCCAATTTTCAAAATTCGGCCTGGTAGCCAGTATTGATGCGGATTTTAGAAGGGCTGTTTAGGGGGCCAGACCCCATTAGATTATTATTAGATTATTAGATTAATTTGCTTTTTAATTTTCTCCATAAAAACGACGGTATTTGCTGTGGCTGGCCTACCCCGCGGTGAATCCGATCGACCATCTTTCTTTTTTGCTGATAGTGCTGAAACATTTTGTACAATTTATAGAGCTCTTTGCGACTAAGCTGTTCTGATAAAATTATGGCTGACTTGTAGTGTTTAGCAAAATTTATCTTTAATCTATCCCAATCCATGTTTTCGCTAACTAATTCTCGAGATAAAGCATATTTCCAAACCGGCGTCCCTGGCAGCGGTGTTAAAACACAAACTTCAAAACTATCCAGTTTGGATTGCTTAATAAATTTCAGGGTGGCTAAAATATCTTCTCTGCTCTCTTGCGGTGAGCCAATGATAAAAGATCCATATGCCCGGATACCTTGTTGTTTAAGTATGTTAATCGCCTTGAGATTATCTTGGATAGTAACACTGGAGCCCTTAAGATATTTTAAAATATTAGCCTGTCCTGACTCCAAACCCATATAAACATATCTGAAGCCCATTTTTTTGAGCAAGTGAGCAGTTTCTTGATCGACCAAGTTAGCCCTAACCGAACCCTCAAAGCTTACTTTTCCTAAAATTTTTTCTTTTTCTAATAGGTCAACAATCTCTCTAATTCTTTCTTTATTAAGAATGAATATATCATCCTGAAAATTAATACTCTTTACTTTATAATATTTAATCAAATGCTGAATTTCTCTAACAATATATTGAGCTGGAAAAAACCTAACCTTACCCCAAAACCGACAAGAAGAACAAAAAACACATCTATATGGACAACCACGGCTAGTAAACATATAGGCATGATTTCTGATTTTAAACAAATCTCTAGCCGGCAAAGGGATCTTATTTAAGGGACTAATTATTCTCCGGGGTGGAGTTAAACAAACCTCCCCGTTCTCATTTCTATAGACTGTGCCCTTGATTCCGGCTAAATCTTTCTTTATTAATTTATTTTTAGAAAGAAATAATTCAACCAAATCGCAAATAGTTTCTTCACCTTCGCCAAGCACTCCCACTTCCATATCTTTTGTTAAAGAAGCGGGCACCATTGAAATATGAACTCCGCCAATAATAACTGGCAAATCATATTTTTTAGCTAAGCGAGCATATTTACTAGCCAAATTATAATTTTGAGTAACTGAGCTAATACCAACTAAATCTGGCTTAAATTTTTTAATCTCCTGTTCTACCTTGCGGTCAATTATTTTGAATTGAAAAGTTCGTCGACCAAACTTTTGTCGTAGAGCAGTAACTAAATAGCCAATACCCAGAGGTGAATATTTTCTCTCAATATCTTGGTGAGAATCAATAGTGTTGATAAATAAAATTTTCATCATTAAAAAGGTAAAACTGCTCGAATTTTTCGCCGGATAGTCAAAAATATGGGCGGGATAATCAGCTTTATTAATGCTCTCCAGTCACTTCTCAGCGGATTACTCCAATGCTTTTTCCAATGTCCAAATCTTTTCGTAAATTTGTTCATGGTATTTTCTGATATTGAACCTTTAAAACCTAGGCCGATCACCGTATGAGGGAAATTACTTTCTCCAGCAAAGTCAACAAATGATGAGGCAAAAGGTTTGAGAAGGCTTTTAAATGCTTCGGGAGTAAAGCGCCAGTAGTCATCTGGATAATCATGTATGGGGAAATTCATCACAGAACTAATTATAAGAATTCCATCTGATCTAAGGATCCTCTGGGTCTCTTTAATTGCCTTCCTTAAAAATTCCACATGCTCAAGTGTATCAAGAATAAGAACGGTCCCCGCCGATTCCGAAGGAAGGTTTAGGTGGTGGAGATTTAGAATTACATCTACCCCTGGGCCCTCTCGTATATCAGCGCCAACATATTTCCTGCCCGGGAAAAACGGCCGCAGATCTGCAAACCCTTCCTGCCCCGGCACTTGAAGAGAGCCGAATTCATAGATAGGCTCAGCAATCGGCAGGGTTTCAACACATATTTTTACAAACTGTTTAATTGATTCACGCATAATAATTTTACCTCATTTATTCCCCCAGATGTCCCCCAAAAGGGCGGCTAAGCGCAAGAGAATGGTAATTAGCCCTTGTTTTAAAATTTGACCTAGTCGATAATTTCTTTTCCTGGCATAATTTGTCTGCCAAGCAATTTCAGTAAGAATAGAAACAGGAAAAAGTAAAACCCGCCAAAGGAGAGCGGCAGATGATTTTTTTCTGCCTAAAATCAAATTAAATACTTGGCTACATTGAGCGTGATATTTGAATTTTTGCCTTAAAGTGTAATTGTGGGAATGAAAAACCATTGAAGCTGGCTCGTAAACAATACTATAACCATCTTCCAGAACTCTTTTTGACCAATCTTGGTCTTCGGCTAAACTCAAATTTTCATTAAAAGGAAATTTTTGCCAAACCTGCTTTTTAATAGCACAGCTAACTGTAGAAAAACGGATTAAATCCATAATATGATTTTGCAAATCCTGTTTTGAGATATCTGTTAATTTCTGAATTCTCTTTAATGGACCCAGGCTCCGGAGTAATTCTATGGCCAGGTAAAGATGGCAGCCCTTTTTTGGTAAATGCCGACTATAAACGCCGGCCAGGCGCTGATCTTTTTCAAAATTTTCTAAAAGCCTGGCTAACCAATACTCGTCTTTTGGCAAAGCATCTCCATTTAGAAAAACTAAATATTTGCCCTGGGCTAACCTGGCGCCGATGTTTCTTGTTCGGCCATGATTAAATTCTTGCGATTGAATCAATTTGATTTGGGGAAACATTTTAATTATTTCCAATGTTTTATCAGTTGAATTGTTATCAAGAATAATAATTTCCGGCAAACTTTTAATTTTCTGCCTAAATATAACCGGGAGACTTCTCTTAATGCTCTGCTCGGCATTTTTAGTTAAAATAATTATTGTTGTTTCAAACTTGCCCATATTTGAGTAATCTTTTAATAAACTTTATTACCTTCCTCCCCCCAGAGACTTTTTTTATCTGTTTCTTGAAAAAAAGAACAGCTTTACTTTTTAATAAAAAGCTAATACATTTATTTTTAAAACTGTCCTCTTTTCCTAAAAGGCCCATTGATTCTCGCAGAACCTTACTCAAAAATTTGTAGTCAATGCCTTTAATTTTTTCTCCATGAGGGTTTCTTCTAAACTGATCATGGCTCTTAATTAAAGAAAGGTCATTTTTTAAACAATATTGGTAAAGGTCGCTGCCAGGGTGAGGAGTAAAAAGGCCGGGCTATAATGGTCGGGTTTTATTTTTTTAATCATTTCCACCGTAGCCATGGCCTCTTGTTTTGTTTCTGTGGGTATGCCCAACATATAGTTTGCCCAGATCTTAATGTTGTATTTTCGACAAATCTCCGCTGACTTATAATTCTGGGCTACAGTTGTTCCTTTTCTTAAAAAATTCAAAACTCTTTGACTGCCGCTTTCAAAACCAATAATAAACATTACCAATCCTGCCTGGCGCATTTTTTTAATCATTTCTTGATGCCGACAAATAATATCAGCTCGGCTCTGGCAAACAAAAGGTTGTTTAAATCCATTCTCTTGATACTTTTGACAAAATTCTCTAACCCAATCCTGGTCTTCGGTTAAACAATCGTCATGAATCATTAAGCTGCGAAATTTATATCTATGTCTTAAAATTCTTAATTCTTTAATAACATTATCAACGCTGCGGCGGCGAACTTTTGGACCAAATATAATTCTCTCAGCTGGCTGACAAAAACTACAATTATAAATACAACCGCGACTGGCAATAATGGTGACAAAGGGCCGGGGCAAAGAATCAACAATCGGCTCTTCTTTTCCTTTGTAAAAATCCCGGTCAATAAAAGGTAATTGGTCTAATTCTGGTTTAAGGCCCTGAATAATTCTTTTTTCTTTGTTCCCTTGACCAAGTTTTTTGAGTAAATTAGTAAAACTAATTTCTCCTTCGCCAAGAATAATATAATCAATCTTAGAATTTGCAGCTACTTCCTCGGTCATTAGAGTGGGATGAGGGCCACCAACAATAACAATAATTTTCTCATTCACCTGTTTAATCAAATCAATACATTTCATCACATAATCATAATCTACACTCATCATGCTAAATCCAACAACCTCAGGCTTTTTTTGTATTATCTTTTTTTTAAATCCGGTCCAGCCCTTTAATCGACGCAAATCTATTAAATCAATGTCAAAGCCCTTGCTTTTAGCAAAAGCGCTGATGGAACAAAGTCCATGATTAATCCAGCTCCCTTCATCTCCCTGACCAAAACTATTAAACCCGCACTGACTAATACTGGCGTGAACTAAAATTGTTTTAAGTCTAGACATAAATAATTACTTTTTGGCTACGGCAATAAATATATAAGCATTATCTAAATTATGGGGTTCAATGATTATATCCTTAAGGTTTATCCGGGGGCTCTTAATTGGACCAATCTTTTTTTTAAACAGATTAATTTCTTTTTCTGTTCTTTTTTTCTTCCAAAAAGGGGCGCCCTGAATTAAAGAGGTTTGTATAAAATTTATTTGTTGCTGGAGCTGCTGATAATAGTGCTCTGCCTCAAGATGTTTAGTACTAATATCTTGGCTAAAAAATGTTATTTTTGAAAAATAATCCTTAAGCAAATATTTAAATTCAGAAAAACTAAATTCACGTTGATGAAAAGGATTCTCGGGAATTCCTGAATTAGGTGAAACAATGTTTTTGTTGGGGGTAGAGATAATGGCTATTCCTTTGTCTTTTAAAACCCTTTTTGCTTGTTTTAAAAAAGCCGCCGGATTTTTAAGGTGTTCAATTAGTTCAAAAGCAATAATTAAATCAAAACTTTGGTCAGGAAATTCTAATTTAAGACAATCCATTTTTTTGAATTCTAAATTTTTTCTTTGATAATGTTTTCGGGCATAATCTATAGCCTGGGAGGAATTATCTATGCCAATCGCTCTTTTTATGCCCGTCTCAGATAACCGCTTCGTCCCGTAACCATTACCGCAGCCAGCATCCAATAAAATTAGGTCCTTTGAATTAATATATTTTTCAACAAAAACATACCTAGCCAAATGCTCAATATAAAGTTGGTGTTGTTTTGGATCTTTTGGATCCACTCTTTCAATAAATTTATTAGTCATAAAATTTTTAAACTATTTCCATAATTCATTTCCAAAAACTTAAATCTCTTTTCATTAATTTTTCTAAATCTCTAATCTCATCTTTATAGACCTTTTGGAGATGTTCTCTGGTTTCTAATTCCATCGGCGGATAAGGGACAGACGGTCTACTAAGCGGCATTGAATAATGTCTTTCAAGATATTTTCTTAATCTGTCTGTGAAGTAAAATATAAATTTTTGTTTTGGCGGAAAGGCAAAATTTCGATTAAGGCTAGGAGGAATAAAATCAGGGTCTATTTCTAAAAAGTTGTAAATGCTTTGTATAAATTTAAGAGGGCCTCTTTTAATATCTTCGTAAATAAGAATTAATATATTTTCCCTGGGGAATAAATCTAAATAAGGCTTTAATATTGTATGGTAAAATCCTGCCTTAACACAATTATGGAAATTTTTCGAAACAAATTCTTCAAACGTAGAAGGAAACGTAGGGGGCAAAAATCTCTCACCGGGCGATCTCTCTAAGAAATATTGAGAATATGCTCTTTTGAGAGGATTCCTAAGGCATACTATCAGCTTTGTCTCAGGGAAAAATCTTTTTATTTTCTTAGCTGTTTTTTCTATAGAAGCATACTCGGGATGCATATATTGTGGAGAAAATTCTCCCTTTATGTTCTTGCTAGAACAATGATTAAAATATGATTTATAATACTCTAAGTCTTTTTCTTCGTTGAAAAATGAGACCTCTTTTTTTAGAGAAAAACATATTTGAGGATGTTCTTTTAAACACTGGGATATCCAGGTGCTAGCACATCTCTGCGCCCCGATACCAATAAAATCTATTTTGAAATTATTCTTCTTCATTATTTTTCTAATTCTTCCTAAAACCTGTGGCTAAAAGTATGTTATGATAATTTTTTAATAGTCGCTTTAGATTGGAGATTAAGCACCCCCATAAAAGTACCTGGTTCAAGAATCTCAAATTCGTAGGCCCGTTTTAACCAATCAAAGATTACTCTGCCGGTTGAATCGGCCACAGTTAAACGAATAATATACTTCCCTGGGGGTAAAGACAGATCTTGGGCAAAACTAATTTCTGCTTGTTCACCTTTATTAAAATATTGTTCTGGTTGATGGCCCAACCAGGTGGTATTAGTGGCATAAATTCTCTCCCCAGATTGATTAACAAGCGTAAAACTGAAAAGAGGATTTTTAACACCTTTATTAAATCTAACTTTGAAAATAAGTTTTGTTTTTTGTCCGCTAACAAAACAATTTTTTTCTCGTCCTTGCTCATCAAAAAGCTTTACGTTAATAATTTCGGCTTGACCAGTGCCGAAACGTCTAATCTCTCTCTTAACCCCGACCTTCTTCTCTGGGCGACTAACAATTAAAAGATCCTGGTAGGCGCTGATTACCTCTCCCATTTTGCCAGATTTAACCAATTTGCCGTCTTTGAGTAAAATTCCTTTAGAGCATATTCCGGTTAAAGCCATTAGATCATGAGAAACAAAAATAATTGTCTTCTTTTCCCTTTGAAGTTCCCGCAACTTGGCTAAACATTTTTGTTAAAAAGATATGTCCCCAACAGCCAGCACCTCGTCAATTAAAAAGATGTCTGATTCTGTTTGAACGACAATAGCAAAACCAAGCCGTAAGAGCATGCCGGATGAATAAATTCTGGTCGGCAAATCAATAAAATCTTCCATTTCAGCAAAGCTAACAATCTCAGGAAGAGTACGATCAACTTCCTGCCTTTTAATGCCTAATATGGCGCCGCTTAAATATACATTTTCTCGACCAGTTAAGTGAGGGTGGAAACCAGCCGTCAATTCAATCATCGGGCAAACCCTGCCCCTGATTTTAACCTGGCCAGAAGTAGGATGGGTCACGCCAGCCAAGACTTTTAAAAGAGTGGTTTTACCAGATCCATTTTCTCCAATTACACCCAGGCTTTCGCCCGGCTCAACAGCTAAATTTATATCTCTTAGAGCCCACTGTTCCTTTTTCTTAAGTCGACCAGTTAACTTCAAAAAGGTGTCTTGAATAATTGAAGAATGCTCAAGACGAGCTTGATATTTTTTATTTAGATTTTTTACTTCAACAACCTTCATACCACGTCAGCGATATTATCTTTGTATTTTTGAAAAATAAAAATACTTAAGAAGAATAAAATTAAAGAAATAATTAAAGAAATCAGAAAACTTTCTGGGCTAGAAAGATGTCCATAAAGCAAAGAGTCTCGAAAAGCAGTAATAATGCCCGCTAATGGATTTAAAAAATAAAAACGAGTTATTTCTTTGGGAATAAATGAGAGGGGATAAATAACCGGTGTCAAGTAAAACCAAATTAAAAGCAAGGCATTAACTATGTATTTTACATCCCGCCAATAGGCATTTAAAACCGAGGTAATCAGTGTTAAGCTAACCATTAATAAAATCTGGACAAAAATAACAATCGGAAAAAACAAAATCAGCCAAGTAAAATTTATTTTAAAAATCAATAAAAAAACAAAAAAAACAATTAAAGAAAAGAACAGGTTGATTAGGTCAGCCAAAATAATTGAAATCGGCAAAAGAGCCCTGGGAAAATATATTTTTTTAAGTAAATTGCCATTGTCAACAAAAGATGTGGTCGCGGCTGATAAAGAAGAATGAAAAAAAAATCCAGGGTAAAAGGCCGGCTAAAACAAAAATGGGATAATTTTCTATTTTAATTTTTAAAAACAAAATAAAAACAACACTCAAAACCGCCATCATTAAAAGCGGGTTAAGTATTGCCCAAAGAAAACCTAATCCAGCTACTCGATAGCGAGCTTTTAATTCTTTAAGTACTAAATTATAAAGCAAGCCTCTATAATCAAATGCTTGTTTTAAAATCTTCATCTTTTTAAGATAATTTCCTAAGTGATTTTTTAATAGAAAAGGGATATTTATGAGAAATAATACTTTCAAGATATTTTGTAGAGACCTTTCGGGTCTTTTGAATTTTCCTTCTTTTAACTAACAATTTTGGCAAATTTTTCAAAACATCCAAATAAATTTTAGCAATTAAAAAAGGGCAACGACGTTTTACTCCAATAAAAAAATTTCTAAGTATAAGGCCAACAAATAATTTATGTAAATTTTTAAGGACTAATTTAGTCGGCAGATTTTTAATAATCAGGTAAATGTGGTTTCTTAAAATGAAAAAGCGAGTGAAATTTTTTATTCTTCGGCTGGTTCCTTGACCAAAGTGATAGACAATAGCTGAAGGAATATAAAGACATTTATAGCCCATTAGCTGGGCCCGGAAACCCAGATCAACGTCCTCTATATAAGCAAAAAAATCCCCGTCAAAAAACCCGATTTCTTCTAACATGGACCGCCGATAAATAGCCGCCGTTGCACAGGCGCTAAAAATTTCTTCAGGTTGATATACTGCCCTTTATCCTCGGCCCCAGAACCCCTCTGAAAAGCAATGCCGTAAAAACAAAGACCGTCACCAATATCATTAATTATTCTTGGCTGGTTCTGAAATAATATTTTACCACAGGCTGAACCGATTTCTTGATTGGCCTCCATATTTTTAACTAACTCTTCTAAATATTTAAAGTCGGCAATTGTGTCATTATTTAAAATAACTATATATTCTCCTTTTGAATTTTTAATACCAGCGTTAACTGCTTTAGCAAATCCCTGGTTGGTCGAAAACTCAATTATCTTTATTTCTGGATAATTTTTTTTAATAAAACCTTTTGATCCGTCAGTTGATCCATTATCTATTAGCCAGATATCGAAATCCTGAAGGGTCTGGGCCTTTAAACTGTCCAGACACGACTTAAGAAATTTTTTACCATTCCAATTTGGGATAATAATTGAAAGTTTCATTTTTAATCATTAGGGGGTTTGACCCCTTTTAAAGATGTTCTATAAAGCTTTATTTAAGCAGGTTATAGAGCGATTCTTCAAATTTAAAACGTTTCTGATTAAATTTAAATAAATTTTTCGCTTTTAATAAATTTCGGGCGTTTTTCTTTTTTTGATTCTTGTTTAACAAATCTTAAATAATCCTGACAAAGTTCTTCTATTGGTCCTTCTCCGCCAAACCTCAAAAAACGATCGCGATCTATTAAGTCATCTGTATAATCTTTTTGAAAATAAAACTGATAACTACTCCAACGATAGTATTCTGGTCGCCTTACTAACCCCGCTCTAACAGCATTAAGATCAATATAAGCACTAACTGTCCAAAAATAAGATTCTGTGTTTATTAAACTGCTATAAAATCTGTCTTGAAATAAATGACCACTACGTTTATATCTCCGATTAAAATATCCAACATAACAACTATTAATATAATGCATAATCCTAGAAATAGAAACTTTATTTACTTCGACAAAAAAGTGTAGGTGATTCGGTAGT
>CAZXPA010000019.1:4832-12826 GCA_964642485.1 uncultured Gammaproteobacteria bacterium | reverse complement strand
AGGGGATTATTATCTTAATTGGAGCAACTACAGAAAATCCTAGTTTTGAAGTAATAAGTTCTTTGCTTTCTCGTTGCCGGGTTTTTGTTTTAAAACAATTGAATCAAGAACAAATTGTTAAGATTATTAAATCTGCTCTTAAGGATAAGAAAAAGGGATTAGGGAAATTAAAGATAAAGATAAAACAACAGGCAATCAGAGCAATTGCCCAGATGAGTAATGGTGATGCTAGAATGGCTTTAAATGCCTTAGAATACGCAGTTTTTTCTTCACCTGATCCTTTGTTAAAAGGAGAAATAGAGATTACCTTAGAAACTATTAGACAGGCTTTTCAGAAATCACATCTTTTTTACGACAAAGACGGAAAAGAACACTACAATATTATCTCAGCTTTACATAAATCAATGAGAGGTTCTGATATTAATGCCACTTTGTATTGGTTAGCCAGAATGGTTGAGGCAGGAGAAGACCCTTTATACATTGCCAGAAGATTAATTCGTTTTGCTTCAGAAGACATTGGTTTAACTAATTCTAAGGCCCTAGAACAAGCAGTAGCTGCTTATCAAGCCTGTCATTTTATTGGTTTACCAGAATGTAATGTAATTTTAGCTCAGGCAGCAGTATATATGGCTAAATGTAAAAAATCAAATACCTTGTATGTTGCTTATAAAAGAGCTAAACAAGATGTTGAAAAATATGGTAATTTGCCCGTACCTTTACATATTCGCAATGCCCCGACCCAATTAATGAAACAATTAGGTTATGGCCAGGGATATAAATACAGTCCTGATTATGATTACAAAGAAAAACAGCAATATTTACCTGATAAATTAAAAAACAGAAAATATTTAAAACATGATTAATGTATTTGATAAAATTGAACATTATCAAAGAAGGGCTAAAGAATTAACTGAGCAGGCCATATTTTGTGATACCCGCCCCTTAGATCAAAAAGAGAGTAAAATCTTAAAAGAGTTTTTAAGCCTGACCAAGGGTGGAAAATTCTTAGAGATGCTTCATGTTTTAAAAAGAATTTTACCTAAAGATTTTCTTCAAAATCGTGATCTTAAAAGATTTTTCTATAATGAAAAAGAACTGCCTTTTAGCCCTGATAAATTTTCTTTTGAGGGGGCTAAAGCAGGCGGAGCAACTACTTGTGTTCATTTATTAAAAAGCAAAAATCCAGAAAGGCCCTCTTGGGCCTTAAAAGTGTTAAAAAACGCACATATTAAAAAAAACTTTAAATCTCTTGACCAAGCTGGCAGGTTTTTTGTTAAAGAGTATCAACAAGTTCGGGATTGGTACGGTCAAGAGTTTTCAGATTTTTTTCTGCCAGAATATATTATTAAACTAAAGAATCCAAGGAAAGCTGAAAGATGTGATTCGCTTGCTATTCTTCAGCCCTATCAGGGGCAGGAACTGCAAGATATTTTTACAGAGATTCCTAAAGACGAATTTGTTGATCTATTAAAACAAAACAAAGAATTAGGTAATAAGTAAGTTTGTTGGTTTTGTTAAAGCCACTCTTGACCATGAAGCAAAAACAGGCGAGACCCTTGATTTGATTGGCCCGAAAAACTTTTCTCTTGTTGACCATGGAAAAGACGCCCGATTTATTATTCTTGATCCACACTGGATACATTGGACTGACGAGGAAAAAGATGATTCAGCTGAGAAAACACGTGAAAGATTAGATTATTTAAAACAAATACTTGATGAAATACAATTAAAAGACAAATAAGATAATTGTTTGCAAAATTAAAAAACATGAGATAATAAAATCTATGACTGCCCAGACTAAAAAATCTAAATGGGACACAAAAAAACTAGCCACTTCTCGTTCTAAACGAGAAGCAACTTCAGCTCCACGTCAAGGGGATTTAAAGATTTATGAGAGGTTTTTTAAACAGGTAATTAAGAACAAAAAAAATCCTAGAGTTCTTGTTTTGGGCGCTACTCCGGAATTAAGGGATTTATGTTTAAAACACAAATGTGAAACTATTGCTGTGGATGTTAGCTGGCATATTCTTGTTAGTATGCATGAAGTAATGAAGTATAAGGATGATCTTAAGAATAAGGTTGTTTTGTATGACTGGCTGGGGATGGATAAGATTTTTAAGAATAATACTTTTGATGCTGTTTTAGCTGATGCTTCTTTAAATAATCTTAGAGCCAAGGACCATCTCCAAATGTTTAAAGTCCTGAGTAGGTTATTAAAACCAAATGGCGGCTTTATTACTCGCAATGCTATCCTTCAAAAAGAGTTAAGTAAAAAAAGTATTGATTTTTTTCAAAAAGCCTATGAAAAAGGGGATTTAAATTGGTTAGAACTATACATTGCTTTTTTAATTGTTTGGCATAAAGAGACCCTGGTTAGTCCTAATCAGCGCAGTGCAGAGAAACTGAATAAAAGATTTATACCTCTTTTAAACAAAAAATTACTTGTTTATCGTCAACAAGATCAATGGAAAATCAATAATGTTTTGTTTCACGGCTCAACAATTATTCATACTGAATTTAGAAAAAAAAGATTTGAACAAATGGCTAAAAAATATTTTAAAATTGCTGGTGAAGATTATCGGACCAAAAACAAAGAAATTCGCTTCCTGCCCATTTATTATTTTAAGAACAAAAAATAAGGTGATTTATGGAAGGCGAAGAACTTCATTATGTTTTAAAAATCTTAGAATATGACTTCAAAGAAAAAACGAGTCGTGGTTGCTGTTTCAGGGTATTTTAATCCCTTACACATTGGCCACATTAGGCATTTAAAAGAGGCTAAAAAATTAGGCACAGAATTAGTTGTTATTGTTAACAGTGATTATCAAGTAAAATTAAAAGGCAGTGTGCCTTTTATGCCCGAAAAAGAAAGAATGGAAATTGTTGCCGCTTTAAAGCCTGTTGACAAAGTAGTTTTAGCTGTTGATCAAGATGGGTCGGTTTGTAAATCGCTTGAGTTAATTAAACCAGATATTTTTGCTAAAGGTGGAGATAGAACGAAAGATAACATTCCCGAGGTGCCAGTTTGTGAAAAACTAGGCATTGAAATGATCTTTAATGTTGGCGGAGGCAAGGTTCAATCATCTTCTTGGTTGATTCAAGGAAGTGGTTCTGATGATTAAATAAAAGTACAACATAAGCCTTATTAAATTTGCGGCTGAATATATTGGGAGAGAAATGGGCTATAAACTAGTGACAATATAATATTAATTAAATGTTTTTAAAATAAAATACTATGCATAGAAAAAAAACAAGGAAAATAGCCAAGGTCTTAAAGCAAATGGGGGTAAAAAAATTATCAAAAAATCAAAAAAGAAGACTAAAAAACCGCTTTAAATAAGAACCTGCTCGCTTCGTCCCGATTTATCGGGACTTCGCTCACAGAACCTTCCTGCCTGCCGGCCTACCTGCCGGCAGGCAGGCAGGCAGGGAAATTAAAAGTCTATTGTATAGATATTAAGGTAATTTAATTATAAGAACAAATGAAAAAATCAGTTTATTACTTTGGCAATGGTAAAGCTGACGGCCGGGCTGAAATGAAAGACCTCTTAGGAGGAAAAGGGGCTGACTTAGCAGAAATGGTTAACCTGGGTTTACCAGTACCACCAGGTTTTACTATTACTACTAAGGTCTGCCAATATTTTTATCAACATCATGGTCAATTACTATCAAATCTTAATTCAAATACGAAAAAGGCAATTCAAAAAATGGAAAGAAGTACTGGCAAAAAATTCGGCAATATTAATAACCCCTTATTAGTTTCTGTCCGCAGTGGAGGAAAATTTTCCATGCCCGGGATGATGGATACTGTTTTAAACTTGGGTTTAAATGATAAAACAGTGATTGGTCTGGCAAAACAAGCAGGTAATCCTCGTTTTGCTTTTGATGCTTATCGCCGTTTAATTCATATGTTCGGCAATGTGGTTCTTGGTCTGGACAAACAAATATTTGAGAACATTTTAGAACAGACCAAAAAAAGGTTAAAAATTAAATTCGATACTGACTTAAAAGAGCAGGATTTAAAAAATCTTGTTATCAAATACAAAAAATTAATTAAACAAAAAACAAAAAAGTCTTTTCCTCAAAATCCTTGGCAGCAATTAATCCTGGCCCGAGACGCTGTTCTTAAAAGCTGGAATGTGCCCCGCGCTAAAATTTATCGGCAATTAAACAGGATTCCTGATGATTCAGGTACAGCAGTAAATGTTCAAGCAATGGTTTTTGGTAATTTAGGTAATGACAGCGCTACGGGTGTTGGTTTTACTCGTAATCCAGCAACAGGTGAGGACGAGTTTTATGGAGAGTATTTAATTAATGCTCAAGGTGAAGATGTGGTCGCTGGCATTAGAACGCCTAAGCAAATTCAGAATTTAAAGAAACAAATGCCCTTGGTTTATAAAAAACTTTATACTTTAACTAAAAAATTAGAAGAACACTATAAAGATATTCAGGATTTTGAATTTACTGTTGAAAAAAACAAGCTATATATTCTTCAAACAAGAACTGGCAAAAGAACGGCTCAGGCGGCAATTAAAATTGCCGTTGATATGGTTAAGCAAGGGTTAATTAATAAAAAGCAAGCTGTTTTAAGAATTCAGTCACAACAAATAGATCAACTATTACATCCAATAATCAGCCCTAAAGCTAAAATCAAAGTTATTGCCAAGGGTTTGCCAGCTTCACCAGGAGCAGGAGTAGGTAAGGTTGTTTTTAGTGCTGATGAAGCAGTTAAACTGGGCAAAAAAAATCCAGTAATCTTGGTACGAACCGAAACTTGTCCTGATGATATTCATGGTATGGATGCGGCTCAAGGTGTTTTAACAGCTCGAGGAGGAATGACCAGTCATGCCGCTGTAGTGGCCAGAGGCATGGGTAAATGCTGTATAGCTGGTTGTGAATCAATAAAAGTAGATGAAAAAAACAAAAAAATTATTATTAATAAACTTATTATTAAAGTCGGTGACTGGTTAAGCTTAGACGGCACTAAAGGACAAGTAATTTTAGGTAAAGTACAAACAATTGAACCTAAATTAAGCGGTGATTTTAGCCAATTTATGAAATGGGTTGACCAGATTCGAAAAATTAAAATAAGGGCCAATGCTGATAATCCAAAAGACGCAAAAAAGGCCAGAGGATTTGGCGCTCAAGGCATTGGGCTTTGCCGCACAGAACACATGTTTTTTGCCCAGGAACGGTTACCATTGATGCAGCAAATGATTTTAACTGACAATGAAGAACAAAGGAGAAAAGCCTTAAACAAGCTTTTGCCTTTTCAAAAAAAGGATTTTAAGGGTTTGTTTAAAGTAATGAAGGGTTTTCCGGTGACAATTAGAACTTTAGACCCTCCTTTGCATGAATTCCTGCCAAAAACTAAAAAAGAAGCCCGAGAGTTGAGTAAAAAAATTAAAATTTCAGAAAAAAAGATTTGGGATAAAGGCAAAGAATTGGCTGAAATTAATCCAATGCTTGGTCATCGAGGCTGTCGTTTAGGTATTACTTACCCAGAGATTACTCAAATGCAGGTTAAAGCAATTATTTCTGCCGCTTGTGAATTAGCTAAACAAAAGATCAAAGTCGTTCCAGAAATTATGATTCCTTTAATTGGTTATTTAAATGAATTTATTCATCAAGAAAAAGTAGTCAGACAGACAGCTAAACAGACTATGAAAAAATATAAAATTAGGGTAAAATATACTGTGGGGACAATGATTGAAGTGCCTAGAGCCGCTTTGATGGCAGACAAGATTGCTCAGCAAGCTGAATTCTTTTCTTTTGGCACTAATGACTTAACGCAAATGGGCTTGGGGTTTTCCCGTGATGACGCCGGTAAGTTTATTAAGATTTATTTAGAAAAAGGGATTTTTAAAAACGATCCTTTTCAAATATTAGACCAGCAAGGTATTGGTCAGTTAATTAAATTGGGTATTCAAAAAGGCAGAAAAACCAGAAAAAATTTAAAAATAGGGATTTGCGGGGAACATGGTGGTGAACCGGTCAGTGTTAAGTTTTGCTGCAAGGCAGGCATGGATTATGTTAGTTGCTCGCCTTATAGAGTGCCAATTGCCAGATTAGCTGCAGCGCAGGCAGTGCTTGAGAAATAAGGGTATTGGCAAAAACAGGGAAAATAGTTATACTTTTAAAAAATAAAGAAGAAAGGAGGCCGTCAATGGCAGAGAATATTAAGTTTAGACCGGCTCATGAAGTGATGCTGGAGTTGTTAGAGAACGAGCCCTATAATCATTTCTATACCACTTGCATGATTCTCGGCAACGGAGCAATAGTGCCGGCCAAACATATTCCAGAAATGATCGAGGCACTTAAGAAAGCCAGCCGCGAGTTTCTTTATAAGAAGGATGGAGGGGTTCCTTATCTTACATCAGCCTTAAAAGTACTTCTTGCGTCCGCCTCAAAAGCACTTAAAGAACAACTTGAAGGTGCTGAAAAGGCTTCTAAGAAAAAGGAGTAGCCAACAGGTCCAGAATATGAAGACAGGGGCAAATATTAATTGCCCCTGCTTTTAATATTGCTGAAAAAACAGGGATTTGGTATGATAAAGGGGTGAAAAAGACAATCTATATCACCATCTTTGTGATTTTAGGCATTTTGCTTAGTTTTTTAATCCACGCTGTGATTGAAGTGTGGTATATTGATTTGCTGCTTAAAGACTTTTCAAAATACAGCTTTGGTTTTTCCTGGTCTCAGTGGTATTTAATTCACTACCTTGGCACAGCTATTCTGTTTATTCTTGGGGCTTTGGCTGGATTTTGGCAAGGAAAGTTTTGGTGGAAAAGAATCTATGAAAAATAGCTTATTTGGCTTATCCACACTTTTATTTTAATGGTTTTTTTGATATAATATTAAGTATGAAAAAGGGGTCTAAATCTAAAATCCTACTGGTTGAGGATGACCCCAGCACCAAAGCAGAGCTTGGTGCGGGGCAGGACGAGGATGATATTGAGTTTAGTTTTGTTTAACTATGTCTAAAGAAAAAAAGAAGATTTTACTGATTGAGGATGATAAATTTATTTGTCGAATTTGTAAAAACTGCTTAGAGCGGAGTGGTTTTGAAGTTATCACTGCTGAAGGGGTAGAGGCCATAGAAAAGATGAAAAAGCAAAAACCAGACTTGGTTTTGCTTGATTTGGTTATGCCTGATAAAAATGGCTTTGAGGTTTTGGGAGAGATAAAAATGGACAGTGAATTAAAAAAAACTCCAGTAATCATCCTTTCAAACCTGGGCCAGAATTCAGATATAAAAAAGGGCCGAGAGCTTGGAGCAGTGGATTATTTAATTAAGACCGATTTTAAAACAAAAGAAGTGATAGAAAAAGTAAAATTCTATCTTGCTAAATTTGCAAGCGCAAAAACACAAAATTAGCAGAAACGTTAAATTTAGCGGCTTATAAACTTTTGCGATTTGACGTTTACAGAGGTATGTGGTTTAAACATCTTAAAAACATTAGAGTTAATCTGACTACTAAGTTCGTCATATTATTTTTAACAATTGCTTCGGTCCCCTTAGCAATTGCTGTTTATATAAGTTATGATAGCTCTCAAAAGGTCTTACAAGAAGAATCAGCCTATCATCTCTGGGGAGTTTCTGATAATAGAGTTTATCAAATTGAAGCCCATTTTGTTAAGAAAAAAAGAGAGGCAGATAAGTTAGCAAAGATGCCCAGTATTGTTGAGGCAGTAGAAAAATTTAATCAAGTTTTCAAAAAGACGGGAATTAATTCTCCAGAATACATTACTCTTGATCAAGAATTAAGGCCTCTTTTAACTTATTTTCAGGAATCATCTAATTATGATGATCTCTTTTTTCTTACCCTTGAAGGTGAGATGATTTTTTCAGTAAAAAAAAGAGGGGCCTTAGGAATAAATTATTTAACAGAACCATATAAAGATTCTGAATTAACCAAGGTGTTTGAACAAGCCAAGTCTTCATTAGAGACAAAAATATCTGACTTTAAACAATTTCAAACAATCGATAAACC
>CAZXPA010000019.1:2921-4822 GCA_964642485.1 uncultured Gammaproteobacteria bacterium | reverse complement strand
CTACTCCAGTTCTGAAAGGAAAAAATATTATTGGAGTAATTGTCTTTCAAATAAGTAATCAAGAGATTTATGAAATAGCCCAGGATTATACTGGTTTAGGCAAAACAGGAGAAACAGTTATTGTCTCAAAAAAAGAAAATGAAGCAATATTTATTACCCCTCTTAGATACGATCCTGAGGCAGCATTTAAAAAAAGTCTTAGTATTGGCTCTCCAAAGGGGCTAGATATTCAAAAAGCTCTTCAGGGGCAAAAAAGCTGGGGGGTGACCATTGATTATCGAGGCGAGAAAGTGCTAGCTACCTGGAGATATTTGCCCACTTACCAATGGGGCCTGGTAGTAAAAATGGATGCAGCCGAAGTATTTAGTATTGCCGCTCAATTAAGAAATAGACTCTTGATAATCAGCTTAATGCTCTTGATAATGATTATTCTGATAACTGTTCTAATGGCTCATTCTATTTCTGGTCCGATTAAGAAGCTAACCAGGGTGGTGGGAACAATTGCCCGGGGGAATCTCTTGGCCCGGGCTAGAATAAATTCAGGGGATGAAATTGAAGAATTGGCTCACTCTTTTAATTCCATGACTGACAGCCTTTTAGAAACCCAGTCTAAATTAGAAGAAAAAACTGAAGAATTGGCTGTAAATTTAGAACGAATAGAAAGACAAAACAAGGAATTGGGGAAGGAAAAGAACAGGGTCAGCCAGGAAAAAGACAAGGTTGATGCCATTCTTCACAGCATTGGTGAAGGAGTATTTGTTATTGACACGGATCTTAAGATTACGATGTTTAATCAGGCGGCTGAAGATCTTTCTGATTTTACAGCTAAGGAGGCAATTGGTAAAAAATATGATAGGATTTTAAAGTTTGTTTCTGAAAAAGATGGGAGAATAAATGATAAGTTTATTCAAGAAGCCATGGCAACTGGTGAGATTAAAGAAACCTGGGGTGATACACTTCTAGTTAGAAAAGATGGACGAAAAGCGTCAGTGGCCAATAGCGCGGCTCCACTTAAAGATAATCAGGAGAAAGTTATTGGTTGTGTGATTGCCTTTCGCGATATAACGAGGGAAAGAGAAATTGACCGAGCTAAAAGTGAATTTGTTTCCTTAGCCTCCCACCAACTTAGAACTCCGCTCTCAACTGTTAGCTGGTATGCTGAGATGCTTTTAGATGAGGATGTTGGTAAAATAAATAAAGACCAAGAAAAATATTTACAATCACTTTACGAGGCTAACCTGCGAATGGTTGAATTAGTTAATGCCCTTTTAAATGTTTCCAGAATTGAATTAGGGACTTTCGCAATTGAACCAGAGCCAACTAATTTTATAAAAATTGCTGATAGTGTTTTAAAAGAACTCGCGCCCCAGATTAAAGAGAAAAAATTGAAAATAAAGAAAAACTACGCTCTTGATTTGCCAATTATTAATGCTGATCCAAAACTTCTAAGAATTATACTTCAAAATTTATTTTCAAATTCTGTTAAATATACTCCGGAAAAGGGTCAGGTCACCATTGAAATTACCAGGCAAGAATCAGATGCTCTTATTAAAGTGTCTGACACAGGTTATGGTATTCCTAAAGCCCAGCAATCAAAAATATTTACAAAATTATTCCGGGCTGATAATGTAGTTGTTAAAGACACTGATGGCACTGGTTTAGGCCTTTATATTGTTAAGGCCGTAGCAGAACAATCTGGAGGCAAAATCTGGTTTGAATCTAAAGAAAATAAAGGCACAACCTTTTATGTAACTATTCCTTTGGCCGGGATGAGAAAGAAAAAGGGGACCAGAGGCTTAGCCGGCTAATCTCATTTTAACTAACCCCAGTAGTAGAAGCTTGGCTTCACTACCGGGTAAGCATTTTAACAATATTATATTATATATTATTATGTCTGAGAA
>CAZXPA010000019.1:0-2911 GCA_964642485.1 uncultured Gammaproteobacteria bacterium | reverse complement strand
TACTAATTGTTGAGGATGAAGCGCCTTTACGCCAGGCCATATCTGATAAATTTAAGCGTGAAGGATTTACAACACTTGAAGCAAAAGACGGGTCAGAGGGATTGGATGCAGCCTTAAAAAAACACCCGGACTTAATTATCCTTGACCTTATAATGCCGAAAACAGATGGCTTAAGCATGCTTAAAGAGTTACGAGGAGATGATTGGGGCAAGGAAGTCCCGGTGATTATTCTGACCAACTTAAGCGACGCAGAAAATGTAGCCAAAGCAATGGAAAAAGGAGTTTATGATTTTTTGGTTAAGAGCGATTGGAAGCTTGAGGATTTAATAAAGCGAGTCAAGGACAAGTTAGGAATTTTATAATCGCTTCGCTACCTACTACGGAATTACGAAAAAATTACGAAACTACGAAATAATTTTAGCATCTTTGTACGACTTTCATAGTTCGTAGTAGAACGAGCGTAACAAGTGGTTCGTATTTTCGTACGGTTTAGTATTTCGTAGTGGATTTCGTAGTAGTTATTATTAATAACCTAAAAATATGAACAAACAAGGAAAAAATAAAGTTAAAATTGCCTTAATTGAGGACGATAAATTCTTATTAGGAGCAATGAATGACAAGTTGCTCAGAGAAGGATTTAGTGTCTTTACGGCGGTTAATGGTGAAGGGGCAATGGAACTAATAAAAAAAGAAAAGCCAGATTTGGTTTTGCTTGATTTAATCATGCCAGTTAAAAGCGGTTTTGAGGTTTTAGAAGATCTAAAAAATGACAATGAGTTGAAAAATATTCCAGTAATTATCCTCTCAAACTTAGGTCAGGAGTCAGATATTGAAAAAGGCAAAGAACTTGGAGCAGTGGATTATTTAATTAAGGCTGATTTTAAAATGAAAGAGGTGATAGAAAAGATAAAAGGACATCTCCCATAATTAGATTTCAGATTTCAGATTTAAGATTTAAGATATTTAACCTTCGACTTTAATCTTTCAACTTTTATAATATGCGTATCACTCCTGAAGAACTTAAGAAACTGCTTGTTCCACCAGCCCCGTTAGAAGTTACAGGGGCAAAATCATTAACACTATGATGATGTCAGTAGAAAAATTAAGAGAACTTCTAACGGGGCCAGGGCATATTTCTAAGGAAAAATTTAATTCTGCTGCCGCAGAAGCTAAAAAAGGGGATATCCCTTTGGAGCGTCTTTTAGTGGAAAGAGGCCTAGTTTTAGACGAAAATCTTGGCAAAATCATTGCGGAAAGCTCTGATTATCGCTTTATTGATTTAAAAAGAGAGGAAATTTCTGAAAATATTTTAAGAATTGTTCCTGAGTTAGTAGCTAGAATGCAGCAAGTGATTGTTTTTGATAAAAACAAAAATGGCTTAAAAGTAGCCATGGTTGATCCGGATAATTATGAAATGGCTAAATGGCTTGAAAAAAAGACCGGGGAAAAAGTAAGGGTTTATTATGCTACTTCTTTTGGTATCAGAGATGCTTTGAAATTCTATCGTAAAAAAATTAAAGAAGAGTTTGCTGATATTATTAAAAGTCAGGTCAGGGAAGCGGAGAGGCTAAAGGTCAAGGCAGAAGATGTCCCAATTATAAAGATTGTTGATACTTTAATTGAATATGCTTATGAAAACGGAGCCTCAGATATTCATATTGAACCATTAGAAAATAAAACCCTGGTTAGGTTTCGAATTGATGGAGTTTTGCATAATGTTGTCGATTTACCAAAAGACATTCATGGTCTGGTTATTGCTCGGATTAAGGTTTTAAGCAGGCTCCGGACTGATGAACATTTTGCTGCTCAGGATGGGAAATTCCAGGTTAAACTTAAACCGGCAAGCGGATTTGGGCGGCGAGAAGAAAAATTTGATATTAGAGTTTCAATTGTTCCCGTAACTGATGGAGAAAATGTGGTGATGAGGCTTTTGTCAGAAAGAGCCCGGAGATTCACTCTAGAACACCTAGGATTTTCAAATAAAAATTTCAAAAAAATAAAAAATGTTATTAAAAAACCATATGGGATGGTCTTAGCCACTGGACCAACTGGTTGTGGTAAAACTACTACCCTGTATTCAATTTTAAAAATTCTGAACAAACCAGAGATAAATATTACCACTATTGAGGACCCAGTTGAGTATGATGTTGGGGGCGTAAGCCAGATCCAAGTTAACCCCAAGACCCAGCTTACTTTTGCCAAAGGTTTACGTTCAATTGTTAGACAAGACCCGGATATCATTATGATCGGAGAGATTCGAGACAATGAAACAGCAAGTATTGCTGTAAACTCAGCTATGACTGGGCATTTAGTCTTGTCGACAATGCATGCTAACACAGCCGCAACCAATATAATTCGTTTAATAGACATGGGTATTGAGCCGTTCTTGGTTGCTTCTTCAATTAATGTTATTGTTGCTCAAAGATTGGTTAGAAAGGTTTGTAGCAAATGTCGCCAGAGTTATGAGATTAATAAAAGTGCATTGCAGAATCTGGATTTATCTGAAGAATTAATTAAAAAAATCTTAGGCAAGAGAGAAAAAATTAGAGTATATCAGGGCCAAGGTTGTAAAGCTTGTAGTGAAACAGGATATTCTGGCCGAATTGGTATTTTTGAGATATTAGAGATACAGGACAATATCAAAGAAACGATTATGCAAAGAGCTAATGCCGATAAAATTGAAGCCCAGGCAATTAAAAATGGTATGACGACAATGATTGATGATGGGATTAATAAAATTTTAATCGGGATAACCACGCTTGAAGAGGTTTTAAGAGTAACTAGAGAGTAAAGATTTTTCTCAGAAATTTCAACCCCCACCTTTCGATCGAAAGATGGGGGGCAGAAATTTTTGTCAGAAAACCTTTACCCCCTCCTTTTGCGCGCTTGCGCGAAAAGAAGGGGGTGCTCA
>CAZXPA010000018.1:0-13058 GCA_964642485.1 uncultured Gammaproteobacteria bacterium | reverse complement strand
TTTAATTGCTTTTAAAATCTCTTTTTTTAACTCCTTGGCCATTTTTTTATTCTCCCTTAATCCTTTTTTTGCCTTTTCCCAACCAACCCCAAGTTTATTTCCGGCATAACTTAAAGTATTGCCTGATTTTTTAACCAAACCATATTTAGCTCCAAGGTTTAATAAATCACCAGCCCAGGAGATTCCTTCATCATACATAATCTCAAACTCACAAATTTTAAACGGCGGTGCCACCTTATTCTTAACTATTTTTGCCTTGACTTTACCACCGATCACCTCATCACCTTTTTTAATTTGAGCTAAACGTCTGACTTCAATTCTAACTGAAGAATAAAACTTTAAAGCTAAACCGCCCGTTGTTGTTTCGGGAGAGCCGAAGTAAACTCCAATTTTCATCCGGATTTGATTTATAAAAATAACTGCCGTCTTGGTTTTACTAACCACACTGGTCAATTTTCGACAGGCTTGACTTAAAAGTCTTGCTTGAAGACCCATTTGCGCATCTCCCATTTCTCCTTCAATTTCTTTTTTAGGCGTTAGAGCAGCTACTGAATCAATAACAATTATGTCCACTCCGTTAGAACGAACCAATGTCTCAACTATCTCTAAGGCTTCTTCACCACAAGACGGCTGGGAAATTAAAAGATCATCAATCTTAACCCCTATTTTTTTAGCATATTCTGGATCAAGAGCATGTTCAGCATCAACAAAAGCTGCTATTCCCCCTCTTTTCTGGGCTTCAGCTATAATGTGAAGAGCTACGGTAGTCTTCCCGCTCATCTCAGGCCCGAAAATTTCAATCACCCGGCCTCGAGGGATCCCGCCCACACCTAAGGCTAAATCTAAAGAAAGACAACCAGTAGGAATGGCTTCAACTTCCATTTTCTTAACCTCGCCTAATTTCATAATTGTACCTTCACCAAAACGTGATTTTATTTGCTCAATTGCTGATTGAGCGGCCTTTTGACGGGGCGAAACATCATTTTCTTGTTTTTGATTTTCTTTGACCATAAAAATTAAACTAATTTCATGCCTTAATATTAAAATATTTAAAAAATCCTGTCAATCCTCAACCACCACCTGACGATAAACAGTATAAGGGCGAGAATATTTTCTCTTGGCAGAAATTTTAATCATATTTAATCCTGGTAAAAGTTCTATTTTTTGTTCAAAAAGCCCGTCCTTTATTTGCTCGACGGGCTGATTATTTATAAAAACATCTGTTCCAGATTCTACTCTACCCTTAATAACTAGTGACGATTCTTTGGTTATTAAATCCTCGGGTGGATTTAGAATTTCAATCTCAGGAGTGAATAAAACTTTTTTAAGACCAAAGCCTAAATAAAATAAGATTAATAAAACAACCAAACTAATTAAAATAATCTTAAAGCTAAGTTTACTTGGTTGATATATCTTTTTATTTTTTAGTTTTCGTCTTTGAGAATCTTGCTCTTTGTAATTATGTCTCTGCTCCCATTGTTTAACAATTTTCTCTGAATCTAATTTTAAAAATTCAGCATAACGTTTTAAAAATCCTCGGGCATAAGTTGAACTTGGTAACTTATAAAAATCATCGGCCTCTAGAGATTCAAGATATTTAATCTCAATGCCAATCCTCTTTTCAATATCTTTTAAATCCCAATTCTGATCAAGACGGGCTCTTTTTAAAAGCCCGCCCAGGGTATTTACTTTAATTTCTCGAGTAGTAAAAGCCATAATTCATTTTAGCATTGGAACATTCTAACATTAGAACATAAGAAATTTTTGCCGAGCAAAAATTTCTTTCCTTACCTGCCACAGGCAGGGGATGTTCTCATGTTTCCATGTTATCATGTTCTAATGAATCCTTGTACACTTCTCTTGGTTTAGCGCCGTCAGCTGGGCCAATTGTTCCTTCTTCCTCTAATAAATCTAAAAGCCGAGCTGCCCGAGCATAACCAATTCGTAATCGCCGTTGTAGAAATGAGGCTGAGGCTTTACCAACCTGAATTACCACTCCACGAGCCTGAGGTAAAAGCTCATCTTGTTTTAATTCTCCAATCCCTAAACCTGACCCTATGCTCTGACTCTCAGTAATATCCTCTTGAAAACTTGGTTCAGCAATATTTCTTAAATACTCAACAATTCTTTTAATTTCCTGGTCAGAAACATAAGCACCTTGAAGCCTTTTTGGTTTTGATAACTCTGGAGATATAAAAAGCATATCTCCCCGACCAAGCAGTTTTTCTGCCCCGGAAAAATCTAAAATTGTTCTTGAATCAATTAAAGAAGCAACGGCAAAAGCTACCCGTGAAGTAATATTAGCTTTAATTAGACCAGTAATAATATCAACTGAGGGTCGCTGAGTGGCCATAACCAAATGAATACCTGTGGCTCTAGCCATCTGAGCTAATCTAACAATACAAGTCTCAACCTCTTGAGCAGCAACTGTCATTAAATCAGCTAACTCATCAATAATAATGACAATATAGGGCAATTTGTTGTTTGAATTAACTTGATTATAGGCATAGATATCTCTTTTTTTGGCCTCAGACATAACATCAAAACGACGATCCATTTCATTAATTGCCCATTTTAAAGCATTAATAGTTTTTTGAACACTGGTAACTACTGGGGTTAACAAATGCGGCAAATCATTGTAAAGAGTTAATTCAACTCTTTTAGGATCAACTAAAATAAATCTTAAATCATCCGGTGAATTTTGATAAATCAAACTGATAATAATTGAATTAAGCATCACCGTCTTCCCCGATCCTGTCGAACCTGCTACCAAACAATGGGGCATTTTACCTAGGTCAGCCAACCAAATATTCCCCGCTACATCCCGGCCCAGAGCAATAGTTAAATTTGATTTTCTTTTTTTAAATGAATTACTGGATAGAATCTGTCTTAGTCTAATCACCGCTACTTTCTGGTTGGGAACCTCAACCCCGACTAAAGATTGGCCCGGGATTGGGGCTTCAATCCGAATTGGATGAGCCGCCAAAGCCAGAGCCAAGTCGTTATGAAGAGTGGTGATATAGGATAATTTTATTCCCTCAGCCGGTTTTAAAGTATATTGGGTTACAGTTGGACCAACTTTTACTTCTCCCATTTCAACTGGAATATTAAAATTCTCCAAGGTCTTTTGAATGATAAATTTATTGGCCTTAATATCACCGGCATTGGGTTTAATTGAATCGCTCTCTAATAAGTTAAGAGGCAGGTCAATTTTTTGATAAGTTTTGGTATAAGAAACAGGGATTTCCTCTTCATGTTTTTCTCTGCCTTTGGCAAAAATACCCTTCTTTCTAGGTCTAACCTCTACCTCCTCCCCCTCCTCCTCTTCCACTGGCCTTTGTAATAACCTTTCTGGTGATTCTGGCTTTAAAACTAATCTTTGTTTTCTTTTAAAAACTGGTTTAATTTTATTTAAAATACCTTTAAACAAACTTTGTTGAACTGGGCCTTCAGCCTCTTTGCCTTTCTTTTCGATGCCCGGCTTAGCTAAGCCAGTAAAAACTACTATTAAACAAATAATAAAAGCGCCAATAAAAATTACCCAGCTTGCCCAAACCCCAAAAGTTTTAACGATTAAATAACTTAATGCATAGCCCAGATAACCGCCTCCTTTAGCTTGACCTAAAGCTAGGTTATCATCAACAAAATAAATATGAAAAGCACCAGCTAAAATCAAGCTTAACAAAATTAGACCCAGGCACCTGGCAACAAAAGAAGGATGCTTTTTTTGAATTCGCTGATATTTTAAGGTTAATAAACCAGCAATTATTAAAGCAACTGGGACAAACCAGCTAGTCCAACCAAAAAGAAATTCCAAGCCCACAGCCAAAAACTCACCAGCCACCCCAGCTAAATTAACCAGTCCTAAAAATAAAATAATTGCCAAAATGAATAAAATAATGGCGACAATCAGCCGTTGGGCCTGAATATTTAAAGAAAATCTAGATTTTTTCTTCTTTTTCCTTTTAACCATGTAAAAGTCAATTTAACAATTTAGCAAAATAACAATTTAGCAAAACTTCTTAATGTTTAGTTGTTTATTTGTTTGCTTGTTTAGTTGATCTATCTATCCCTGTCCCCACGGGAATCAATCTACCAACGATTACATTTTCTTTTAAGCCTCTTAAAAAGTCTGGTCGACCACTGATAGCGGCATTAACTAAGACCCTTGAGGTCTCTTGAAATGAAGCAGCTGAAAGCCAACTATCAGTTGAAAGTGAAACCCTGGTAATCCCGGTTAACTGTTCCCCGGCTTCGGCTGGTTCTTTACCAGCTGCCTTAGCTTTTTGGTTACATTCCCATAAATAAGATTCGGGGACTATTTCGCCGGGCAAAAGATCAGTATCACCGCTACTTTTAATCAAATAGCGGGAGAACATCTGACGAATAACTATTTCAACGTGTTTATCATTTAATTTCTGTCCCTGGGATGAATAAATGTATTGAATCTCTTTAAGAATATATTTTTGCGTTGCTTCGCGACCCCTTAGTTCATAAAGCTCACGTAAATCTAAGCTCCCATCAGTTAATTGTTGACCAGCTTCTACTTTAGCGCCATTTTTAACCCAGACTGCGTGTCCAGTCACATCATATTCTTCCTTGTCCTCAGCCTGATGAATAACCCTAATCATGTTCTTTTCAATTTTCACCTTCCCTTTATATTTGGCGGTAATCTTTTGTTTATTTAAGGTGGCTAAAATCTCACCTCGTTTAACTGATCTATTATCTTTAACTTTTATTTTCCAGGTTTTATCTTTATCAATCAAATAAGTTTCTTGTTTTTCTCCCTTATATTTAATAACAATTCTTTTCTGCTCCTCTTCTTGAGTTAAATTAACCAGCCCCTTATGGTGAGCAACCACTGCCTTTCTCTTAGCTGGGCGAACTTCAAAAAGTTCTTCTACTCGCGGCAAACCCTGAGTAATATCTCGACCAGCTATGCCGCCAGTATGAAAGGTCCTTAAGGTTAACTGAGTCCCTGGTTCACCAATACTCTGAGCAGCAATAACTCCTACGGGAATACCAACTTCTACTGGCCGATTATATCCTAAATCATAGCCATAACACTGACCACAAATTCCTCGATGTGATTTACAGGTTAAAACTGAACGAATAAAGACTTCTTCTGGATCAGCCTGGTTTACTTTTTCTGCCTTTTCCATATTAATAATTTCATTTGCTTTGACAAGCACCTTCTTGGTTTTCGGGTGCTTTATTGCTTTAGCTACAGTCCGACCAAATAACCTGCTTTGCCAAGTTTCTTCCATCTCTTTATTCTCCTGACGAGTCAAACGCAATCCTTGCTTATTACCGCAATCTTTTTCTGTAATAATAATATCCTGGCAAACATCAACTATACGCCGAGTCAAATACCCAGCACTAGCAGTCCGCAAAGCAGTATCAGAAACACCTTTTCGTGAACCATGGGTTGAAATAAAAAATTCTAGGACATTAAACCCTTCTTTAAAAGAAGATTTAATCGGCAGTTCGATTAACCGACCAGTTGGCGAAGAAACAATCCCTCTCATCCCAAACATCTGGGCAAGCTGAGTCCACGAACCTCGAGCTCCTGATTTAACCATAGAAGATATTGAACTGACGAGAGAAGAGCTTTTTCTAACAATCTCAGTAATCCTATTCTTAGCCCCAATCCAGACTTCAATACTCTTAAGATAACGTTCATCTTCAGTTAATAAGCCCATCTCATACTGGGATTGAATTTCATTAATCTTGTTTTCTGATTCCTGAATAATCTTTCCTTTCTCTGGTAAGGTTGGCAAATCGTCCATGCCCCAGGAAAGCCCTGAAGAAGTCAAATATGAAAATGTAATTTGTTTAATTTTGTCTAATAATTCAACGGTCTTCTCCTGGCCATACTCCTCTATTGCCTGAGTAACAATTTGTTTCAACTTCTTTTTATCAACCACTGAATCCATCTGATAAAGCCCGGGGAGTAAAACATCATTAAAAATTAATCGACCAACACTCACCTGTTTAATCTGTTTTCCTGCCTTGCCGGCAGGCAGGCCAATTTTAACCTTAATTTTCTCTTGCAAATCTATTTTACCTAATTGATAAGCTAAAATAGCCTCATTAGCACTACCAAAAGCTGCTGACTCTTTTTCCCCGCTTTTAATAAAGGTCATATAATAAGCGCCCCAAACCATATCTTGGGTTGGGGTAACAATTGGTTCACCAGTAGCTGGCTTTAAAAGATTACGGGTGGATAAAATAATCTTTTCTGCTTCTAATTGTGCTTTTTCAGTAATTGGCACATGAACAGCCATTTGATCACCGTCAAAATCAGCATTAAAAGCAGCACAAACCAAAGGATGAATTTGAATTGCCTTACCTTCAATTAACACTGGCTGGAAAGCTTGAATTCCTAAGCGGTGCAAAGTTGGAGCTCGGTTAAGTAAAACATAAGAATTCTTAGTAATCTCTTCTAAAATAGCCCAGACATCTTCTGCCCCCTCCTCAATCAAACGATTAGCACTCCGAACATTATGAACCAAGCCCCTTTTTATTAACTCACTGGCAATAAACGGTTTAAAGAGTTCAAGGGCCATAATTTTGGGTAAGCCACATTGATGAAGTTTTAAACGAGGACCAACCACAATCACTGACCTGCCAGAATAATCCACTCTTTTCCCAAGTAAATTTTGGCGGAATCTCCCTTGTTTGCCTTTTAAAATATCAGCTAAAGATTTCAAAGCCCGACGTTGTCCAGTTGAAGCAATAGTTGTTTTCCCTGACCTCATCTCATTGTCTATTAAAGCATCAACTGCTTCTTGAAGCATTCTTTTTTCATTCCTCAAAATTACTTCTGGAGCATGTAGTTCATAAAGACGTTTTAACCTGTTGTTACGATTAATAACCCGGCGATAAAGATCATTTAAGTCTGAAGAAGCAAACCTGCCGCCATCAAGGGGGACTAAAGGCCTTAAGTCTGGCGGGATAACTGGGACAATTCTTAAAACCATATGCTCTGTTTTAATTTTATTAACCAAAAAACTCCTCAAACATTTTATCCTTTGAACCAGCTTTTTTTGTCTAGCTGGATTAGTGGTTTTTCTTTTTTCCTTTTCTAATTCTCTGACTAATTTAAGGGAATCAACACTTTTCAGAAGTTTTAAAATTGCCTCAGCTCCGATATCAGCTTCCAAGATATGGCCATATTTTAAAGAAAGATCTCGATATTCAAGCTCAGTTAATAATTTCTTCACTTTTAAGTCCATAACCTCATGCTTGGCCTCATTATAATTCAGGGTTAATTGTTGAATTCTTTTCTCTGACTCAGGTTCATTTTTTAGTTCTTTTTTCTTTTCCTTAAATTCTTTCCCTAAATTCTCAAGCACTTCTTTTTTAAAATCTTCTTTTATTTCAGTAATAATAAAATTGGCAAAATAGACTACTTTTTCTAAGGTCTGGATTGACATATCTAAAATCAAACCAACCCTTGAAGGCATTCCTCGTAAGAACCAAATATGAGTAACCGGTGCAGCCAATTTAATGTGCCCCATCCTCTCACGTCGGACTAAACTTCTAGTTACTTCGACACCGCAGCGATCACATTTAATCCCTCGATAACGAAGCTTTTTATACTTGCCGCAAGCACACTGCCAGTCTTTGACTGGACCAAAAATCTTCTGGCAAAATAATCCATCTCTCTCTGGTTTTCGGCTACGATAATTAATAGTTTCTGGCTTGGTCACTTCACCATGTGACCACTGCAATATCTCTTCTGGCGAGGCCAAACGTAATTTAATAGCATAGAAATCTAATAACCGGGGGGACCTATCACCTGGCAGAGTTAGAGTACTAATTGTCGATGGTGTTGGCATAAAAAATCATTTTAACATTTTAACAAGATAACAACTTAACATCCTTTTTTTGACTAAGGTTTTGTAAAAATTTTGTTTAATTGGTTAATTGGGAACGGATTACCCAAGTACCTAAATACCCAAGTACCTATCTTATCTCCTCCCTCCTCTCATCATCTCAACGTTTAAACCCAGCCCCTTAAGTTCACGAACTAAAACACTGAATGACTCTGGGATGTGAATTTCTCTGACTAATTCGCCTTTAATAATTGACTCATAAGCCTTGGTTCGACCAAGCACATCATCAGATTTAATAGTCAGCATCTCTTGTAAGGTATAAGCTGCTCCGTAACCCTCTAAAGCCCAGACTTCCATTTCTCCAAACCGTTGTCCGCCAAACTGGGCTTTACCCCCTAAAGGTTGTTGAGTAATTAAAGAATAAGGACCAATTGATCGCTGGTGAATTTTGTCCTCAACTAAGTGATTGAGCTTCATTATATAAATATAACCGACTGTTACTGGTTCTTTAAACGACTTACCAGTTCGACCATCATAAAGAGTCATCTTGCCGCTAGGAGAAAACCCTGCTTTAATTAATTCTTGTTTAATCTTTTCCTCACTTGCTCCACTCAAAGCTGGGCTAGCTGCCTTATAGCCTAATTTTTTAGCTGCTAAGCCTAAATGGGTCTCTAAAATCTGGCCTAAATTCATTCGCGAGACAACTCCCAGGGGATTAAAAATAATATCTATTGGTGTGCCATTAGCTAAATAGGGCATATCTTCCTGGGGGACAATTCTCGAGATTACTCCTTTATTCCCATGTCGGCCAGCCATTTTATCACCAACTTGAATTTTTCTTAAATCAGCAACTAAAACCCGAATTGATTTAATTACTCCCGGCGGCAATTTGTCTCCTCTTTCTCGAGAAAATATCTTTATACCAATAACTTTCCCGTGCTCACCATGTTCGAGATAAAGTGAAGAGTCACGGACATCTTGAGCTTTTTCACCAAAAATTGCTCGGAGTAATTTTTCCTCAGCAGCTAATTCGGCTTCACCCTTGGGAGTAATCTTGCCAACTAAAATGTCGCCTGATTTTACTTCTGCCCCAATCCTGATTATTCCTTCCTCATCAAGATCTTTTAATTTTTCTTCACTAACATTAGGAATATCTCGGGTTGTCGTCTCCGGGCCAAATTTTGTTTCCCTAATATCAATGGTGTGCTCATCAATATGAAGTGAAGTAAATTGATCATTTTGGACCAAGTTTGATGATATTAAAATAGCGTCTTCATAATTGCCGCCTTCCCAAACCATAAAAGCTGTTAAGATATTCTGCCCCAGAGCTAATTCACCATCTTGGATTGAAGAACCGCAGGCTAAAATATCCCCGGCCTTAACTTTTTGATTTTTAAATATTGAGGGCCTTTGATTAAAACAAGTATCAAAATTTGAACGATGATATTTATTAAAATGATAAGTTTTGATTTTACCTCCCCGCCCAACTAAGCGAACACTGCTAGCGTCAACTTTACTTACCCGACCAGCTTCTTCAGCTATAATTAAATGACCAGAATCTCGGGCAACCTTGGCTTCAATACCGGTCCCGACAATCGGCGCCTCAGGATTAATAAGAGGAACTGCCTGACGTTGCATATTAGTTCCCATTAAAGCTCTGACGCCGTCATCATGCTCTAAAAATGGAATAAGTGAAGTAGCAATACTAATTATTTGATTAGCAGCAACATCAATAAATTCCGCTTCTGAAGCCCGACAAAAACCCGGCCGACCATGAATTCTGGCTTCTACTCTTTTATCAATAATTCGTCCCTTTTTATCAACTTTAACAGAAAAAGGAGCAAGTATGTGTTGCTCCTCCTGGTAGGCATTAAGATAAACAATCTTGTTAGTTAATTTACCATTAACAACTTTTTGATATGGGGTTTCAATAAAACCATATTCATTAAGCCGGGCATAACAAGATAAATGGCTGACTAAACCAACATTTGGCCCTTCAGGAGTGGCAATTGGGCAAATTTTACCATAAAATGTTCGGTGAACATCACGAACTTCAAAACCAGCCCGTTCACGAGTCAGTCCTCCTGGCCCAGATACCGTTAATCTTCTCTTATGCTCTAATTCAGAAAGAATATTTGTTTGATCCATAAAATGCGACAATTGAGAAGACATAAAAAACTCTTTAATCACTCCAGTAATTGGCCTGATATTAACCAATTGACCAGGAGTTACTTTACCCTCAGCAACACTCATTCGATCTCTAACTATGCGCTGGAGCCTAAGCATCCCGACCCTCATTCTATTCTGAACCAATTCGCCAACCGCTCGAATCCTGCGGTTGGCTAAATGATCAATATCATCTGGTAGACGCTGACCAATGTTAAGCTTAATTATTTCAGAGATAATGCCCGCCAAATCTTCAGGTCGGAGTGTCCGCTTATCTATCTTTTCATTAAAACCAAGTCGCTGATTTATTTTATACCTCCCAACCTTACTTAAGTCATAACGATTAGCCAAGAAAAACATGGCGTAGATTAAAGACTTGGCATTATCAACTGTAGCTAAATCACCTGGTCTAATTTTTCGATAAACCTCAATCAGGCCCTCTTCTTCTGAAGCTGAAGGGTCTTTTTCTAAAGTAGCTTTGATATAATCAAGGGCAGAAATATCTGTTTTAAAAGATTTCTTTTTCTTTTTTAAAGAAGGATCTTCGGGTTTAAATAAATCTAAAATTTCTTTATCTGTTCCATAACCAAAAACTCTAAGCAAAGAAGTAACCGGAGTTTTTCTTTGACGATCAATTCTAACCCAGATCACCTGACGAGTATCAGTTGCAAACTCAAGCCAGGCTCCACGATCCGGGATTATTTTGGCTCCATAAAAAAATCGCCCCTTGATTGATTCAGCTGTGAAAAATACACCGGGCGATCTAATTAATTGTTGAACAACTACTCTTTCTATCCCGTTAATAATAAAGGTTCCTTTTTCAGTCATTAAAGGAATGTCACCAAAGTAAATCTCCTGATTTGTTTTCTTTCCTGTTTTTTTATTAACTAAACGCACCTTTACGGTTAAAGGCACTTCATATGTTAAATTCCTATTTTTACTAATGACCTCGTCAAACTTTGGCAGGCCCAAAGAACAGTTTAAAAAATACAATTCAAAATTTTTGCCAACTAAATCCTCAATTGGAGAAAACTCTTTGATTAACTCTTTAATCCCTTTTTTTAAAAACCAAGAATATGACGATTTTTGGATCTCTGTTAAATCAGGTAATTCTAAATTGGAACGAGTATCAGAAAAGAATTTGCGTTGATTGAGCATATTAAATTAAAACCAATTTAGGGGACAAAATCCCCTTTACAAAGACCTTTTAAAGGGTCCCTTTTTTATTGAATTTTTAATTTTGTTTATAAAAAAAGACTATGAACAAGAAACTGCATTCGCAGAACCTTGTTACTCGTTTCACTCGTAATAAAAAAACGACCAGGTAAAATAATAACAAATAATCTTTAATCTGTCAATTACTATCTCTTACTGTTTTTTCGCTTATTTAAGCCAAAATATGACTTTTCCACAATCCGTCCACAAGCCTATTTTAAAGATTTATTTAAATTTAGCTTATTTTCCTTTAAAAGCCTCTTAACTATTTCCCGATCATCCCAAGGAATTCTCTTGTTTTTTGGTCCCATAATCCAGGGTTCGCAGCCCTTACCAGTAATTATCACTATGTCTCCTTGTCTGGCTAAAGCTAAGGCTTTTTTTATTGCTTTTTTTCGCCCAGGAATTTTAAAAAGCTTTTTTTGAGAAATTAATTCTTGGTTATTTTTAATTCCCGAAATTATTTCATCAATAATTTGTTCCGGGTCTTCATCATAAGGGTCTTCATTAGTAATAACTATTTTATCACCATATTTTTCTGCTATCTCTCCTAAAATTGGTCGCTTCCATTTATCTCGTCCTCCACCAGCTGAACCCAAAACACAAATTAATTGTTGACTGCTGATTGTTGCCTGCCTGCCGGACAAGCGGAATTGTTGACCTTTGATGGTTTGATAAACTTTTTTTAAAGAATCAGGTGTATGAGCATAATCAACAATTACTCTAAATGGTTGCTCAACCACCACCTCCATTCGCCCAGGCATTTGTTTGATTCTTGCCAAGGCTTTTTGGCAAACTGATAATTCTATACCTTGAGATAAAGCAAGACAAATTGCACTTAAGGCATTATATACATTAAACTTACCAAGTAAATTTAATGTAAACCTTGAACCCTGAACCTTAAACCTTGAACCGCTTGAATTTAATTCTATATCTTCCGCTTTAATTATTTTTATTTTATTCGTAGCATTCGTATGCATTCGTATATTAGCATCGCATTTTATTCCATATTGCTGATCAACTTTAAATTTTAAAAAATATTCTTTGTTTTCATCGTCTAAATTAATAATACTGACCTTGTTAATTGTTTTCTTGTCAATCTTTTTTCTTTTACACTTACTTAAATGTTGAAAAAACTTTTGTTTAGTCTGGCGATATTTTTCAAAACTTCCATGAGATTCAATATGTTCAGGAGCTAAATTAGTGAAAATCCCAACATCATAATTAATTCCTAAATGCCGATATTGTCTAATCCCTTCTGAAGTTGTTTCAATAATTGCATATTGACAACCAGCTTTAATCATTTGTTTTAATAATTTTTGTAAAGAAAAACGACCAAGCATGGTCATCTTTTTTTTATTAATTGTTTCTTTTCCCCCAATTTTAAAATTAAAGGTCGTTGCTAAGCCGACAATAAAACCAGCTTGTTCTAAAATCTGAGCAATTAGATTAACCACTGTTGATTTGCCAGAAGTGCCCGTAACACCAATGACAATCATTTCTTTGCTCGGCCGGTCATAAACCAAGGCGGCTAAATGAGCTAAAGACCAATGATAAAAAAGTAAAATCTGTTTGGGAATTATTTTTTTTAATACTTTTTTTATCAATCACATTTCAAAGTTTTGCGTCATATGTTCTAATTCCTATGGATGCAGATACGCAAAAAAATCACTTAAAAGCTTACGGGATTACGTATTGGACTTTAAGCCAACAACTAAAAGTTAAGTGGTTACTTAATTATCGTGGTGGTTCTTTTTTATTACCAGATTCTGAAAGAATTCAACGCGAATGTCAAATAAGAGGCGTAAGTTTTGAAGTCATTTCTGATGTTAAAGC
>CAZXPA010000017.1:0-13270 GCA_964642485.1 uncultured Gammaproteobacteria bacterium | reverse complement strand
TTTTAACCTTACTCCCAAATTCCAGGAATCTGCTCTTTATTAGAACAAACTCCTTTATTAAAATTAAATTGGGTGACAAAATATCCTTTTCTTTCAATTGCTATTTCTCTTGAATCAGGGCAATAAGTAGATTCTGTTTCCCAATCCCCTAAATTACCAGTATAAACATATTTTAATCCTTGTTCCAGAGCAATCTTTCTTAAATCTTTTACTGTTTGTTCCGGTGTTGGCGGTAAGTTTGTCAATTTATACATCGGATGAAAACGAGAAAAATGTAAAGGCACATTTTCACCTAAATTTTCTTTAATCCACTGACTCATTTGCTTAATTTCTTCTGGGTCATCATTTTCTCCAGGAATGACCAAATAAACTATTTCTAGCCAGACCCCTTGTTCTTTAACGGTCTTCAAAGCTTGTAAAACTGGTTCTAATTCTCCGCCAACAATTTCACGATAAAAACTATTATTAAAAGCTTTTAAATCTATTTTAATTGCATCAACATATTGGCAAAGCTCTTTTAAGGGTTCTGGGTTAATATAGCCGGCAGTAATAACTACATTTTTTAATCCTTTTTCTCTGGCTAATTTAGCTGTTTCTAACATGTATTCATAAAAAGATACAGGCTCAGTATAAGTATAGGCAATACTTTCTGCTCCAGAAGCCAAGGCTTCTTCAACTAATTGTTGAGGTGTTCTTTCAACTGACTTAACGTCTTCAGGAAAAGATTGAGAAATCTCCCAATTTTGACAATAAAGACAACGTAAATTACAACCAGCTGTGGCTATGGAATAAGCCGTACTCCCAGGTAAAAAATGAAATAAAGGTTTTTTTTCAATCGGGTCCAAATGAATACTCACTGGCTGACCATAGACAAAAGAATAAAGCTTGCCTTTAATATTTCCTCTAACCCGACAAAATCCTCTTTCCCCTAGGTTTAAAACGCAAAAACGCGGACAAAGCTGACACTGAACAACGCCGCCACCTAAACTTTGATAATATTTTGCCTCTTTTAAATCCCTGGCTATTTCTGGCTTAAGACCTGATTCAAAAACATGATATTTAATAATATAACTAATAGCCGGGGTTAGAATAATAACTAAAACTGCAATTGAAAAAAACTTTCTCCACATAATTATTTTTTTATTTACCCCGCGCCTAATCTTTGCTCGAAAATTTTGATTTTATCTTGGTGACAAAAGACGATTTAAGAGGTCGATCAGGTGAGGGGTGTTTTTTAAAAAAAGACAATTTAGACAACAAACTTAAAACTGCTCCATAAGGACAAAAAAACTGACACCAGGGACGATATATAAAAATAGATGAAATAATTAAAACAAATAGAAGAACAATGGAAACCGTGGTAACAAAACGGCCAAAAAGAGTGCCAAAAGGATCAATCCCACAAAGAATCGGCTCTCTTAAAATTAATAATACCAGGATAATAAAAACCAAGAAAAAATATTTGAATTGAGTTCGCCATTTTCCTTTGGGCAAAAAATCTTTTGACAAACATTTACCCCGCACCAAATCTTTAGTTGGCGATGATAATTTTATTTCAGGCTTAGAATAAGTATTTTTGTGCATAGATTTGGTGCGGGGTTTACATTTTATTAGTTTTTTCCCTTGAAAAATAAATTCTTGAAAACCACCAAGAGGGCAAATCCAATTACAATAGATCTTACCAATTAATAAAGCTAAAATAATTGGTAAAAGAAAAAATAAAAAAAGAACCAGACTCATTACTATTTTACTCCCATCAATAAAGAGCAACTGAAAAGTGCGAATAGGGCAAAGAGCGTTTTTTAAAACAAAACCAAAATAGATTAAAGAAATAAGCAAAATTAAATTCCTGGACCAAAAATATTTCTTACTTTTGCTAAAAGATAAAATAACGGCTAAAAAAATTAATAAACAAAAAACAATTAAAGGGATATAATTCTCTATTAAGCCCTGGCCATAAAGTGAACAGGTTGCACAAGAACTAGGAGAAAGTAGTCCTCTTAAACCATAAATCAAAAAAATTGTTCCAGCTAAAATAGCAATAACTTGAGCAATTCTTTGGAAAACCTTTTTTGAGCTTAAAAAACCTAAAAAAACAAAGGGTACTAAATAAAGACAAGTGGCAACAAAAAAGCTAATAAAAAACAAAATACCTTCACTGATTCCGCCAACATCAAAAACATAAGTCAAGGCTATAAGAAAGGGTGGACAAATATTAACCCCGGTTAAAAAACCGGCAACAAAAGGAAACTTTATTTTTTTAAAGAACTGACAAAACAGTTTTTTTTGTTTTAACCAACCAACTCCATAGAAAATTAACAAAACAGCTAAGAAGACTAAAGCTCCTAAATTTGCTTTTCTGACTATCTCACTTTCTATTTTTAGCCCTAAATAGCCAATTAAACCGCCGAATAAAATATAGCCGATTAAGCGGCCAAAAATAAATTTAAAAAAAAGAAAAAAAGATTGTTTAATCTTTCTTTTTTCAGTTAAAATAAGTGATGTCAAGACTGGTCCACACCAGGTCAGACAAAAAACTCCCGTGGCTAATCCCAGCAGAAATCCATTAATTATAAACATCTTGAAAGCAAATTAATATTTTTTTACCCCGTTAGAAAGCTCGCTCAATGAGCTTTGAAATGACCTTTTGTAATAAGGAATACAATAACTACTTTCTAACGGGGTTTACTCAGTAAGTATTTTTAACTTGTATTTCTTGGCTAAATTAATTACCTCATTATACTCTTCCATAGTAATTAAACGGTTAAGTTCTGGATATTTATTTGCCTGCCAGCAGGGATTATACTGACTCATAATGTTAACACAAGTATCCTTAGAAACTTCTTTGGCCAAGAATTTAAGAATTTTTTCTGAGCCAGCTAAACCAGCAGGCAAGATAAGATGACGAACCATAAGCCCTTTTTTAGCCAAACCTTGTTGACCAATTTCTAAATCACCAACCTGACGATGCATTTCTTTAATTGATTTTTTAGCAATCTCAAAATAATTTGGAGACTGAGAATACTTAACAGCTAAAATATCATCTGAATATTTAAAATCTGGTAAATAAATATCAATTATTCCGTCTAATAATTTCAAGGTCTCAACTGAATCATAAGCATTCGTATTATAAACTAAAGGAACTTCTAATCCTCCTTCAATAGCTATTGGTAAACTGGCTAAAATCGAGGGCACCTGAGAGGTCGGACTAACCAAATTTATATTATGGCAACCTATTTTTTGTAAGCTAAGCATCAAATTAGCCAATTCTTTATCAGTCACTTCTTTAGTTGCCGCCCTCTTACCTCTTTCCAATTGACTAATATCATAATTTTGGCAATAAACACAAGATAAATTACAGTAATTAAAAAATATTGTTCCCGAACCATTTTGACCAACTAAACATTTTTCTTCACCAAAATGAGGGGCAGAACTAAAAACTCTGGCTTTTTTGCCTAAACAGCAAAACCCTTTTTCATTTTTTGCCCGATTAGCTCCACATTTTCTGGGACAAACATGACAAGACTCAAGCATTTGATTAGCTTTCTCAATTCTTGATTCAAGTTCTTTTTCTTTTAAATTAAGATAACCTGGGTGTTTCATTTTATTTTCTTTTATACCCCTCGACTCTAATCAAGCCAGAATAAGGGATAATTTTAATTCCTTTTTTTGCTGTACCAATCTAATTAAGGTCGTCCGGCAATTAAGGCAAAATTTAAGCAAAAATTCTCTAAATCAGTTAGTGAAAGATTATAAATATCTGACTTAACTATTAAATTACAAATTAACTCGCGTAAACGTGTTAGTTCTTTTAAACGCGACCACTGACGTTGACCGGCCAGGGTTAAATCCACAAGTTCTAAAGCGCGTTCTAAGGCCTTTTCTCGACTGTCAAAATCGCTCATCTCTTCCCAGTGTCTGGCCCGACTAATTTCACTGCCAATATTACCTATTTGTTGAGCCAAACTCATCTTTTGCCATTTATTTATACTAAGATGCTTGTGAATCAAAGGCATAACTATTCAATTAATTTATCAATTATCTCTCTTATTTTCTGTTGTATTTTTAAATCTTGGACTTTTATAGAGCGGTTGCCAACTGAAGGCCGAATATTAATCAAAGCAGAGAATTCAATCCGTTTATCCCTGGGTTTATTTAAATAAATATTAACCCCCCATAAATCCCCTGGCTCAGAACCATTTTCCAATAATACAGCCTCCCCATCTGCGTGTAGCTCTCCACCAATGGCTAAAATCTCCTGATCAATATCTACAACAGCTTTAACCATTTCATCAAAAGTTTCTTGAGCAATCTCTTTTAGTTTACCCTTGGTTATCTTTTTTTTAATAATTTCAATCGCCATATTTTTATTTAACGTTTCCTATACCTCTCGACTCTAATTAACCCAGAACAAGGAACAATCTTAACCCCACTCTTACTTAGTTCATCTAAGAATAAATTCAAACCAAGAGAATCTGAGGCAATGTGGCCAGCAATCACTACGTTAATATGAGCTTTTTCTGCTTGTTTTCGACTTTCTTCACTCATGTGCATGCCTACCAAAGTACCAACTCCTGCTTGAGCTATTTTCTCATAAACCTTTGAAGATCCTTCAGTCCCGCCAGTAACTTCTGTTAAAGCAATTTTCCCGCAGCGATTTCCTGGCTTACCAGCAAAAAGTCTTGGTCCCGCCCCAATTTTTATTGCTTCTTTATACTCTGGTAATGATTTAAGCAAATCTAAAAGATCTTCCACGTACTCTGGCTTTTTCTTGGTAATTAATTTCTTTAAATAATTAGCTACACAATTATCAGCCGGCGTGTGAACACACATTAAACCTGTCTTTAATAACCTGGCGGCATCAACTACCCGATTATGATTAACGGGTGAAACTTTACGGCTAACTTCTTCCATGTGTAAACGAACTAAACTTTCAGCAATATTAATTGGCACTCCATAAAGATTTAAAACATCAGCCTGAAGCTTCATCACATCGTCCAGGCCGGCCAAAGCAATACCTAAGGGGTGATGGGCTAAAACTAAATCAATATTACCTAAATGATCTGCCAGCATTAACTCGCTCACGCCTATATCAATCCCGGTTAAAATCTTTTTAATTGGTTTTTTAGTGTCCACCAAGATCCGGGTGTCAGAAAAGGGATTAGTTAATCTTTCTTTATCAAATTCCTGTTTCTCTTTTCTAGACATTTTCTCATACTGTTTTTTAACTCGGGCTAGCATTTTTTTAACCTGCTTTTCCCCTCGTAAATCTGCTTTAGTTCCCATTTTAATGGCTAAATTGTAAATTTGTTTAATAGTCATAAGCTATGTTATTAAAAAATAAGTCTCATTTCTATTATATCCAAAAATGAGATGTTTGTCGAGCTTGTATTTCCCTCAATTATTTTTTTGTCTATTTTTCTTTTTTAAAAGATATAGCTGCTGATATTTGAAAAAGGGGTGACTTTTATCATATTTTCGGTTAACAATTTTAAAATATCCTTTTGTAAATTCTTCAAACTTTTTCTGAGGCAAAATAGTAGAAACCCAGTCCTCAGTAATCTCTAATTGAAAGTTTTTTATTTGTTCAGGTGTTAATGTTTTTCTCGCTTCTTTTTCAAAAACTTTATTGAGTTTACCGAAATGAAAACCGTAATTCTTATCATGGAACTCTGGATTGCCGAAAAGCTTATAAGATCTTAAAAATCTTTCAATAACTGAATCCGTGAATCTGAAATTTTTTAAACACTTATTCAAAGTAATATATTTTCTCTGAGTATAAACCGTGGTTGTCCAAAAAATATAGCCATTGGGTTTTAAAAGTTTTTGGCAATTCCGATAAAGTCTTGGCCAGTCTTTAAATTTAACATTAATTACTGAATGATCGCCGGCAATGATATCAAATTGTTGACCCTTTAATAGCTTATCCATTTTTAGCCAATCACCAATAACTACTTTTTCTTTAGAAATTTTATGTCCTAAAAATCTTGTTTGTTTTTGAACCATTTCTGAATTAATGTCCAGTAAAGTAATTTGATAACTATATTTTTCCCCTAATTCCCGTAATAGAGCTGTGGCGCCTAAAATAAGCAGGGATCGCTGTTTATTTTTAGAATCAGTTACTTGCTTAAAATATGTTTCATAAATCTTATACTCCCCTATTGAAGGAGTCCAGGGTGGGTTTAATTTGCCCCACCAGCTAGAAACTTTTTTCCATCTCTTTGACCAATCCTTTTTGGGCATGCTTAATCTTTTTAATATATTGCTTAATCCTTTCTGCCTCTTTTTTGATCACCTCACCCTCATATTCTCCGCTATGGGCCTTAGTTCCTTGATAACGAGGACCTTTTTGATCTAAATGAAGGTTAAAATATCCTTTTTCAATATAAACATGAAAACGCGGATATCGATAACCGCGCAAACGTCGAACATAACTTAGCTCTCCTTTCTTATCTTTAAGCTCAGCATAACCACAACGTTTGATTAATTTATCAGCACTAATTGAAATATTAGAATCAATTTTAATTCGCATAATTTTATCTCTTTACTTGACAAAACCAAATTGGAAAAGATTCATCGATTTCATGAAAATAACAGTCATTTAAAACATTTTTCTTTAGAATCTTAAAATAAGGAGAAATCTGCTTGACAATTTCCCATTCATAACCAGTAGTCCATTTTTTCTCCATTGGCTTCCACATTTCCCAAATATCATTGAGTAGTTTAGTAATTTTAGCTTTAGGATGTTTATACTTCCCCTTTTTCCAATATTTTTGCAATCCTATTTTAATCTGACCAACATCCATTATATGAGTTTTTGGTTGATAAGCATTATTATGAAGATAAACAAACAATTCAACAGCTGTATTTCTGGAGAGAGGAATTTTGGCGTGTTTATTTAAAACTGCATCAAAAGGTTCAAATTGCCACTCATTAGGAATAACATTCATTTTAGTAATAAAATAACCTCTTGGTTTTAAAACTCTTTTAATCTCTTTTAAGAATTTGTTTTGCTCTGGACCGGGCACATTAGGTAAAACAATATCTCCCATTACTAAATCATAATAATTAGAAGCAAAAGGCATTTTAACCCAATTCCCCTTAACTATAATCTCATTGGGATTTTTCTTTTTCATCAATTTACTCATAGCCAAAATCATTTCCATATTAATATCAATAATACTAACCTCTGCTTTAAGCCGAGCTAAAATATCTCTCAATTCCGGAGTCGCTCCCAAAACCAAAGCTCTTGGTTTGCGTTTTAAACCAATAAAAGCCTGTCGAGCAAAACGACTGTACACAGTTATTGCTTGCTTAGATGGTCGTCCAGGTGGAGTATAGTACTTTTGCCAACGAGCAGCAAAGGCTTTCCAAGGAGTAGCAAATTTTTCTTGTTTTTTCTTAGCCATATTATTTTTTCTTTAACCCCAGCATCAAATTTTGCGAAACATCCCGGGACAGCACACGCTGATATTATCAGCGGTCCTATTCGGACACTGTGCTGCAAAATTTTAATATAGCCTTATACCAAGAATAACATCTTTCTGTATTGTCAATGGCAAAATTGATACGGGGCAAGTAAATAAATTGTTGTGTTTGATGGGAAAGATGGGGCGAGAAAGCCAGAAACAATTCTAAAATATTTTTTAATCTCTTTTTCTGTTTGAGTCTTGGTCGGCGTCCGCCAAACTTTAACTGGTTTGGGCGGATAAATTTTAATTAGTTTTTGGTAAACCCTACTGGCTTTGACTGGAGAAACTGAAAAATTCCTAATATGTTTAAAAAACAACTCTCTATATTTAGCGTTAGTACAAACCCCGGCCTGAGGATTATAACTTAGGGCCTCTAAACTAATCTTTAATTCTCCAAGATCCACACTTGAAAGAGTTTTCTTTTTAACAATCTTTTTAAAAACATTGTTTACAGCTTTATTAACTTCATCTTGAGAAGTTATATAAAAAATACGAGTGATAAAAACGCCTTTTGGTTTAAGTAATTGAAATAAATGCGTCCACCATTGATTTACTTCTGACCAAGAAATATTGGTGTTTACCCCATCTCCTAAAATCAGGTCATAATAATTATGTTCTAAAGGCACAGTTACCCAGCTGGCTCTAGCCCAAATCTCTTTTTGACCAGCCTTTTTATGAGTCATTAACTGAGTCATGGCCATAATCATTTCCAAACTAATATCACAAACAGTTGTTTCCGCCTTATATTTAGCGGCTAAATCTCTCATTTCTGGAGTGGCGCCCAAAATTAAAATTCGAGGCTGTTTTTTATTCTTAATAACCCTTTTTAAAAACTTTTCATAAATCCTAATATCAGCCCTTGAGGGCCGTACTGGTGGAGCAACATTTCGCCACCATTGAGTTAAATCTGCCCAATAAGATATGCCCTGAATTTGTTTGCTCATATTATTTTTTAGGTTTTACCCCGTTAGAAATTATATAATAGTGAGGTTAAACTAATAAAATTTGCTAAAAAAGTTAATGGTGGAAATTTCTAACGGGGTTTTAAGACATAAATTCGATAAAAATCTTTGTAAACACGATGGCTTCTCTCATAATCTTGATCAATTATTTGCCAAAACTTTTTTAAAAGGAGAATAAAATCTTTTTCACTAGGGATAGAAGCTACTAAATTCGAAAGGCCAAAATCTAATAATTCAAACTCCTTTTTACTTATCTCTCCTTTTTTTAATTTTTGACGATAAATTTCATTTAAATAACCCCAATCTACTAAACTGTGATGACGTCTTAACATTAAACATTGCCAATAATCATAAGCTCGATTAACATAATTCTGATAATAATCAGGCCGATACTTTGCCTTATTAATAATCTTTTTCAGAGAGATATTAATCTTACTTATCGGTTTAACCAAAATCCCCATCTGACAAATAAAAATGCCGTTATCTTTTAAAAGTCTCCTCATTCTTTTTAAAAACCTGGGGTGATCTTTGGGTTTAAGATTATTAATCACAGAATCACCAATAATTAAATCATATTTTTGTTTTAAATCTTTTGTTAACCAGTTACCAATAACTATTTTCTCCTTAGATTTTGTTTTTCTTAAAAAAGTAGTGGCCTTAACCATTTCTGGGCTAATATCTAACAAAGTCACTTTAAATTTTAATTTAGCCAAAAGATCACGGACCTCTGGGGTCGCTCCTAAAATCAAGGCTCGGTCACCTTTAACATATTTTTTAATCAATTGAGAGTAAAGATTAACCCTTTCTGGCGAGGGTTTCCAAGGTGGTTTAATAGCGGCCCAATTTTTAGCAAACTGATACCAGCTTTCTTTTTTAATCTTGGCCCATGATTTCATCTTATTTCTTTGGTTTTAAGCAATAAATTGGGGTATTAGCCGCAGAGTGATAATCTTTGGTAAATAATCTTTTTTCAATTATAAAGAATTTTTTTAATATCCTTTCTTCTTCTTGTTTTGGATAATAAACCCAATATTTTCTGCTAAAAATATTCCCTAAACGTTGAAAATGCTCAAAAATCAACTTAGCAATAATATCATTATTAGATAAATTCTTTCTTTTAAAATGCCGTCTAATTGATTTTAATTCAGATAAATAATAAACTAGTGATAATTTATTCTCCTTATTTCTATACCAACTAGCTAAGACTAAATCTACATAAAAAGAAGTAGCTGCTTGCTTAATAGTCAATTTTTCATTTAAAACAGCGGGCACAAAACTGTATAAATATTTTTTAATGTTAGCAATTTTTACCCGAGGAGTGATATAGGCATGACGAGTAATAAAATAGCCCTTATTTTTTAATCGTTGCTGAATCAAGCTTAACAACTTCTCCTTTTTCTCACGAGTAGTAATATTACCAAAAACCAAATCACCTATAAACAAATCGATGCTGTTTTTAGGGAAATCCATTTTTAGCCAGTCCTTTTTAATATGCCTCTCGCCAGGAATTTTAAAATTAATTAATTGTGACATTCCATAATACATTACTGGCAACCATTCAACACAACCTACTTTTATCTTCTTTAAAAAATAGTATTTATAAAGCAAATCACGAATCTCTGGCGTTGCGCCTAAAATCATTACTTTTTGATTCTTCCCTTTCCCAAGAGCCAGTTTTACCAAGGCGTTGTAATGCTGAACAGTTTCCTGGCTTGGTCGGGAAGGCCCATCACGAAGATTCCATCTTTCAGCTGCTTCTTGATAAAACTGCTTTTGAGTAATAAATTTTGACTCTTTCTTCATATTTCTGTGTTTTATTTAAAAAATAAATTTTACTTGGAAACTTAGTTTCCAAGCTCTTGAACCTATGATTTACTCCAATAAAAATCTCTCAATCTCCTTTTTCTCTTTGATACCCCCTAATGAGTCTTCTGCAAATTTTCTATATTCTAACGCATTTTCAAACTGATCTAAAATGATATTCTTTTCACAAAAACTATTTTTGCTATTTCCATTCTTTATATACTCGTCCCAGCTTGACTTAGTCAACTTGGAAACTAAGTTTCCAAATGAATCAAATTTGTGGACCTTGTAATTTAAATTAATATAAACACTCAAATGCAATAAATACTCATTTGAATCCACATTAACTGCCTTAAAAACGCCCTGGAATAATGAACCACTCCGCTTATATTTTTGGTTAAAATATTTTGTATAACCTATTCCTACTCTATGCATAAATTTCTCTATTCCTCTATCAACCAGTTGTTTGAGAAAAAAATGATAATGATTTGGATTAAGGCAATAGCAGACAAAATCAACTAATTTTCCTTCTTTGGAAACTAAGTTTCCAAACTTTTTAAGTTTATCTTTGTAAAATGAATTTTCGTAAATACTGCCTATTGGTTCAATAGTATTAAATTCATCCATACTTTGAAAAAATCTTTCTAAATCTCTCTGCTCCATAAAAACTGCACGCTTATCTACTCCGCGATTAAATACATGATAATATCCACCATTCACAAACTTTATTTTCCTCATATATACATTCTATTTTACTTGGAAACTTAGTTTCCAAATAACAACTATATAACAATTTTACCGCTTTTTTAAAAAAAGAGAATGGCCGAACCCCTTAAATGAAGTCCGGCCTGTTTTTGTTTATTTTGCTGATTCAATAGCCTGCTTAATTACCTCCATTTCTTCAGCAGATTCTGTGCCTCCGGCAATGCGGAACAAATGGTCATTAAGGGGGAGAAAACGAGTTTTAGCATGCCCAAACGAGCCACCGTATTCAATCTTGTCGCCGAGTATTTTCTCTAAGGCAGCAGCTGCATCCCATGCATTTTCACAGTCCAGGTAGAAAATAGCCGTAGATCCATCAGGCATGGTCTTTGAAGCGTGTTCATAGTTCGGATGAGAGGGTAAATTAGGATGAGAAACAGCTCTAATACCAATTTTCCCAATTATCTTGGAAAGACTCTGAGCCAAACTCATAGTGTTTTTTAAAGTCCTCTTATTGCGAACATCAAACTCTTTTTTGCTCCGTTCGGGTAATAAAGCCTCTGCTCCTGGGGGGAGATAAGAACCTGTAACCGCCCGCCTAACTTTTAATTCAAGCATTTTGTCAGAAGAGTTGCTGTAAATCAGCCCAGCGGTTGTTGAATCCAGGGCATAAAACTTGGTTCCACTTTCTACAGCAATAATCGGTATTTTAGCTTCATCTATTTCCCTAATCTTCTTAGCCAAATCAAGCCCGGTCGGAGTTGGCAGAGTGTTATCCAAAATCAGAGTCATCGGAGTCTCTTTTTTAGCCAACCAAGCTGAATCTAAAACAGAAGCAAGTTCAAGCAAGTTAGCCCTGGGCTCTGAATCTGGCTGGACAATTCCTCGAGTCTGTAAGGATTTGAACAAATCTCTAATTGGCAGGTAAGAGTGATCTTTATTAACCTTTCGAGCTGTCTTTTCAAATTCTGGGATAACATTCAATAGCCTTCCCTGTTGCTCTTCACTTAATTTCCCACCTGGTTTTACTCCTAACCATTGGCGAATCCAGGACCTGGCCATTAATTTTTTCTCTAGAACCTTGGGTAAAGTCATCTCCTGCTGATAATTCTTATTGAATTTTTCAACAGTGCTAAAAAGAGCACTAAGATCAACCACAGGCATTTCTGGGGCATTACCCACTGTTTCTGTAAAAATCACTTTTGGACGCCATTGGTTGATCAAATCCTTGACTTTATCAGGGTCTCCACTCTCCACAGGAATACATCTTATCCCTCTCTTGACCAAATCATTTTCAATAAACTCTTTTGATTGGCCATAGACATAAGGGCTATAGAGCAGAACATCACCTTTTGTTAAGTGATGACTTTCCAAAGCTTCCACTATGGCGGCCATGCCACAGTTATAGAGCAGGACATCTGCCCTCACCAGCTCAGACACTTCTTTTTCTCTCTTTTCCACATCAGCATAACCATAACGGTCATAGCTTTTAACTGTCTCACCCTTATACCATCTCTCAAGAACGGGTTTCTATTCAGCGACCGTAGAATACCGGCCGGTAATTTCTGGCTTTTCTTTCGCCTCCGGAATTTTTTCAATATTGTTCATGACTCTCTCCTCGCTTTAGTTTTTAATGATTATTAATATTAAACCTGTTTTAAGATTAGCAAATTTTTTTGATTTTGTCAAATAAAAACCCCACTTCTTTCTTGTATTTGGAGAAAAATGGGGCTAAAAAAAGCAGAATTCTAGTAACCAAAATATCTTTGAACTAGAGCTAAAGAAATTGCTCCCCAGATCAAAGAAAAAATTATCATTAATTTACCATCATTTTTAGTCTTTGGTTCACGCCAAAGAGCAAAACTATAAATTAAACCAGCTGGCAAAGGATTAAAAACTATAATTAATAACCCAATAATTACCAGCTTTTGTTTTGAAATTAGAATCCTTTCTGGATTCTCGGCCAGCTTTTGCGACATTTAGAAAGTAGAAATTAGAAATTAGAAATTTACTCCTCTACTTTGTAAACAGTATCCCCTGGTTTAGCCGCTTCATCTAATTTTAGACCAATTGCATCACCAGATTTTGCCCGCTCAATATTTTCATGTTCAATTTGCATTGACTCAACTGCCTGGGTAAAATCTCTTTCTCCGCCAACAATATGAATAGTATCGCCAACTTTTAGCCCATCAGTAAGCTCAACTACTCCGACACTAATTCCCCCAAAAAAATGGGTAATTTTTCCAATTTGCTTTTCTTCAGCCATAAATTAAATTTAAAATTTATCCTGCCTGCCGGCCTACCTGCCGATAGGCAGGCAGGCAGGGATTT
>CAZXPA010000016.1:8707-13628 GCA_964642485.1 uncultured Gammaproteobacteria bacterium | reverse complement strand
TTAACTGTTCTTAAAAAATCCGCCTTGCTTATTAGCGCCTTAGTTTTAATTGTCTCGGGGATTGTTTGTTTGTAATCAGGATATTCACCACTAATTATTCGAGAAACAAGTTCGGTGTTTTGATGAGTAAACAAAACCTGGTTTTCTGATAAGTATAATTCTGTGTCTCCTTTACCTTTAATAATTCTTAAAAACTCCTGGAGTGTTCTGATCGGAATAATTATATTTCTCTTATTTTTAGAATGAATCTTTTTTAAAGGGATCTCTCTTTCAGTTAAACGATAACTATCTGTACCAACAATGGTTAGCCTGTTTGCTTCAGGTACGTTAAAAGAAAAAAGAGCGCCGCTTAATTCAACCCTTACTTCTGAAGGCGAAATAGCAAAAATTGTTTTTTCTAAAGCATCTTTAAATACGTCATTCTGTATTAAATACTTTTCCTGACTTTCAATCTGAGGAATTATAGGAAATTCTTCAGCTGAAATACCTTTAATTTTTGCTTTTTGCTTTTTACTCTTAATAATTAACTCATTTTTGACTGTTTCAAGATTTAAAGCCTCATTGGGTAATAAATCTATATAATTATTGAATAATTGAGCCGGGACAGTGATTTTTCCTTCTTTTTCTATTTTAGCTCGGATTTTTGTTTCAATGGCCATTTCTAAATTAGTGGTACTAAGTTTAAGGAACCCCTTTTGAGCAGTTAATAAAATATTATTTAAAATAGGGAGACTGGTTCTGCTTGTACCAGCTAAACGAGAATTTATATTTAATCCTTGAGAAAGGTTCTCCTGAAGACAAGAAAATTTCATAAACTTATATTAATTAATTTAACTTATTATATATCTTATATATAATTTAATAGTAATAGTAATAAAGAAGTGGAGAAAGGATTGGAAAAGAGGAAAACAAGAAATTTAAGTTATAAAGCTTAATAAAAATAGTAGATAAAGCAGGAAAAAAGATGGATAAAAGGTGAAATAATTGTTAATTGTTTAGAAAAATTTTAATAATTTAAAAAATCTATTCTTTATCCACATTTTTTCTACCCTGTTAGAAAGTTTTTTCCACTAGTCTTTAAGCCTCTGGGTTTATACAAAAAAAAGAGACAATAACTACTTTCTAACAGGGTCTACTTATTTTGACACGGCACGAAGTTTAAGAAAAAGTGAGGTCCAGACAGAAAATTGCCAGACTGAAAAAATAGAGCCCAAGATTAAAAAGAAGGTAATTATAAGAATTGTCCAAAAAACAAAGACCAACCAAAAACCTAAAACTAAGTTTAACCGTAAAAACAGATCAATAAGAATTAAGAAAGGAACTGCTGTGCCAACAGAAACTAAAAACAGGCCTAAGCCAATCAGGACAGCAACTAAAGATAAATAAACAGATGTTTTAACAGTGATAAACCAATTTTTAAAGAAAAACGCAAAGCCCTTTTTAATTGAATTAAAGATTTTTTCTTTTTCTAAAACAACAAAACAAACAGCAAATCTGGAAATAAAGGAGACAAGCAATCCTAATATCAGGAAAGAGATAACATAGATGGCAATTGGTAAGTGTATTTGATAAAAGAAAGACAGGCCTAGAAAAGACAAAAATCCATAGATAACTAAAAGGGCAATAACATAGATCCCAACTACTGGCCAAAGAGAATTTTTACCTTTTCGCCAGGCTTTACGGAAAGAAAGAGGTTTTTTGTTCTGGTGTTGCTTAACCGAAGAGATAATGGCGATTTGTGAAAGAAAAGACAAATAAAGAAATAAAAGAGCAATAATAACAGTAAGGATTAAATTATAACTAGCTTTAGAATTAAAAGAATATAAAGAAGTGAAAGCGCTTAAGATTTTTTGAAATTGTAACTGAAGGGCCTTAAAAATAATTAGCTGGTCTATCCAGTTGTTGATTCTCTTAAAATTGGCAATAATTAGGTTAATTTCATTATTGGCAAAAAAAGCGGCAAAAAGGCCGAACAACCAGAGATAAGGATTGTGCCAGGTAATTTTCCAGGAATCTTTAAATAAAGTTTTTAAGTAGGCCTTCATGTTAATAGTTGATTGACAGACTGATTCTATGTTTTTTCTTTCATTATTTTAAGGAATTCTTCCTTTTCTAAGGTTTCCTTTTTTAATAAAAGACGGGCAACTCTTTCTAGTTTTTTCTTATTCTTTTCTAGAATACCCTTAGCTTTATTATAGCAGAGATTAATAAATTGAGAAACTTCCTTGTCTATTGTTTGGGCAAATTTTTCGGAATAATCTCTCCTTTCAGCAATTTCACGGCCAAGGAAGATTAACTCCTCTTTTTCACCAAAAGTTCTCGGACCAAGAGTTTTGCTCATTCCGTATACAGTCACTAATTTACGTGCTAATTGGGTTGCCTGACGCAGATCATTAGCTGCTCCAGTTGTTACTTGTCCAAAAGTTTTCTCTTCAGCAGTATATCCTCCCAATAAAGCGCTGAGATTGTCTAAGAACTCTGATTTTGTCCTTAGGGATTTTTCTTGTTCAGGCATTTTAATAGTATAACCAGCCGCTTGACCGCGAGCAATAATAGACACTTTTTGAACCGGGTCACAGCCTGGCAAGTTATAGCTGACCACTGCATGACCGGCTTCATGAAAGGCGACAATTTGACGTTCCTTTTTTGAAAGAAGATGGCTTTTTCTTTCCGGACCTAGGAGGACTCTTTCAACACTTTCTAATATCTCTGAAACGCCAACTTTCTTTTTATTGCGTTTAGCACTTAAAATTGAAGCTTCATTTAAAAGGCTTTCTAAATCAGCTCCAGTAAAGCCAGGGGTTCTTGCAGCGATTTGTTTAAGATTAACCGTTGAGTCCAACGGTTTCCCTCGAGCATGAATTTTTAAAATAGCTTCTCTGTCTTTAATATCTGGCAAGTCAAGAATTACTTTTCGGTCAAATCGCCCAGGTCTAAGAAGGGCTGGATCGAGAATGTCAGGGCGGTTGGTTGCCGCAAGAACAGAAAGGCCGATATTTGGCTCAAAGCCATCAAGCTCAACTAAAATTTGATTTAAAGTTTGTTCTCTTTCGTCATGGGATCCGCCTAAGCCAGCACCTCGCTGACGACCAACAGCATCCAGCTCATCAATAAAAACAATGGCCGGGAGATTCTTTTTCGCTTTATTAAAGAGATCCCGTACCCTGCTGTTATGAAGTAAAACCGGTTTTTCTCCACCAAAGAACGCTTCATTTTCACAGCCGCACAAATCGTAAACATAACCGTTATACGGCTTGATATTAACTTTTTTTACGTAAGGTTTTTTGATCTGGCAAGGATATTTACTTTTAGTTATAAATGGATGGCTAGTTTTTCCAATGATTAGAGTCCATGATTCTAATTCTGGTAAAGGTTTGTTTTTAATAACTCTGCCACCTTTTTGATGATATATTCTAACCCCCGCCTTAATACCATGCATAGCGCAAAGCCAAGATAGTTCTCTAATTAACTGTTGACTAACAGAAGTGATGCTTAGTTTATTGTCTTTTGTTGTATACCCATCACCTTTAGCATAACCCTCGAGATAGGCTAAAAAGAATTCTCTCGGCAATTCCCACAGAAGACTAGGAATGTGTTTATTTTTACTACCATTACCGCAGTGTTTTTCAAAAAAATTTCCGAAGATTTTACCGAAATAAGAGATACGTAAAGTATTATCTTTTGTATATTCTAGGTGAGGACCTACTCCAAAAATTTCTCGCATTAAATTAGTACAATCTTGATGTAAATCTTTTTCGTGAGACCCAAAAACAAATTGTAGCATATAAGGAGTCCTTCTGCCTTCAGCAGTGTAGTATCCTAAAAGTTTCATTAATTGGGGAGTAATTTCTGTTTTTTGTGGAATTTGCTTTTCTTGCCAACGAGAAGATAATTGGAGGTATGAGGGTTGATATATGTTTCTTTGCCAATTACTAACAGTCATTTGCGAGACGCCGATTTGTTTAGCAATCTCATGTTGATATATTTTTCCTCGATTCTGTAAAGCAAAGATATAATTCCTCATAGTTTTTTCCACCTGCCCCTGTTCATTCCAAATAGAAATTTCTTTTTCAATAAGCATTTGAGAGAATCGATGGGCTTTTATTTTATGGGTTGTTCCTATTCCATGAATAAATGTACCCCTGACCTTAAATGGAAGGTTGACCAATATATCTCCAGGCTTTATTTCAGATACTTTTTTAGAGCAGATAAAGTTTCTATCTCGAACAAATATACTGTGATCGTCGGTTGTTTTAATTGTTCCACCCAAATAGTGAATTTCATAAATCTTATTTACTTTGTGGCGATAAATTCCTTTTATTTCTTGCCAGGCACTTCCACCAAAAAATTGTTTTCTTGAGCCTTCTTTTATTCCCTTAAAATTCGTTTTCTTTTTCTGAAATCCTAAAGTTTTTATTCCTTTTATTGGTTTATATCCTCCCTGACCTTTTTTATAAAACTGATCAACAAACTCTTTAATTGATAAAAGTTTAATTTTTCCTTGTTTGTTAATTAATACAGGGGTATCACCACTGACTGATGCCCCGACGCCGACAAATAACTCAATAAATTCTGAACCAGAAATATGAAAGAAAGGCACATTAGCTTCTCCTGCCACAGCCCTTGCAATTAAAGTTTTACCTGTTCCCGGTTGCCCTACCAGTAGAATTCCTTTAGGAATTTTAGCTCCTAAAGCAATGTATTTCTTAGGGTTTTTTAAAAAATCAACTATTTCTCTTAAGTCCTCTTTAGCTTCTTGGACACCAGCTACATCTTTAAAGGTAGTTTTTACTTTTTTGTCTTGAGGGCTAATTTTTCTGGCCCGGCTTTCTCCAAATTTAAAAGCTTTCATTCCTGCGCCTCGCATTTGTTTGGAAAAGAAATATATTAAACCAATTAGTAATAATAAAGGGATAAGGAG
>CAZXPA010000016.1:0-8697 GCA_964642485.1 uncultured Gammaproteobacteria bacterium | reverse complement strand
GAAAATAATATTAAAAAAGGTGTTTCTTCCCTTCATGCTTTTAACTTTTAAGGAAATTTTGGATAGTTTTTCAGAAGGAACACCATAGTCGCTTAATAATTTAACCAAAGGTTCACTTTCTTCTTTAAATGCAAATTGGCGACTTTCATCAATTAAGAGAACGTTTAGCCGGTTTTCTTCAATAATAATTTCTTGTACTTTTTCTCCTTGGATTTCTTGGACTAATTTATTCAGGCTAACCTCTTCAGCTTTTTCGCCCTGAATATTCAATAAACTAAAGACTCCAGAGATAATTAAAAAGACAATTAAAAAAATGAGGAGATTTTTTAACAATGATTTCATAAGCACTTTGTTTCTACTACTAAATACAAAAATTTACTAAAATACTAAATTAAACATCTTTTTTTATATTTTCGTACGACTTAGTATTTCGTGGAGGTTCTTTAGCCAATGATAGTCCTAGTCGATGATCTTCAGGCTCAATAGAGACGATTTTAAACTTTAAAATATCGCCGGCTTTAGCGATTTTTGAAATATCTCTTATTGGTTTGTCCGATAGCTCTGAAATATGAGCCAGTCCATGAATATCCCTGTCTAGTTCGACAAAAAGCCCAAAAGGATTAACTTTTAAAACTTTGCCCTTAACTTCTTGTCCGGCTTTATATTTTTCTTTTACCCTTTTCCAGGGATCTTTAAGTAATCTTCTAACGGAAAGAGAAATTTTGCCGTCTTCAGTGATTCCAATAATCTCTGCTTTTACCTTGTCCCCTGTTTTTACAATATCTTGCGGGTGATCTATTCTTTGCCAGGCTAATTCAGAAATATGTACCAGCCCTTCCTGAGTTTTGTCAAAAGTAATAAAGGCACCAAAATCAACTAAGCCGCTAATTTTTCCTTGAACAATATCTCCAATTTTATATTTCTTATAGATAGCTTTTTTTTCAATCGGAGCAACTTCTTTTTCAGAAACAATCAATTTTCCGCTTTTCTCATCAAGAGCAATAATTTTGACCGACATCTCCTTGCTAACAAAGGTTTTTAATTTTTCCAAGATTTTGTTTTTATCACCCGCTTCGACTCGTGGGTAATGTTCAGGCTTTAATTGAGAGACTGGTAAAAATCCTTGGATTTTTCCATAATGGACAATTAAGCCGCCTCTGTTAGCATCAGCTATCTTAACTAATAAAGGTTTTTCCTTTTTGGTGATTTCTTCAAGGTTATTCCAGGCTTTTTTATGGCTAGCCTGGCGAAAGGATAATTCAATTAATCCTTTCTCGTTTTCTAAATCAATAACAGTTGCTAGGATTTTGTCGCCCTTTTTTAAGTTGGAAAAATCACCAGATTCATCAAAGAGCTCTGGCCCTCTAACAACGCCAGTGGTCAGGCCATTTATATCTAAATAGATTTCGTTGCGACCGATTTCAATAACCTTTCCTTCAATTAAATCATTGATCTTGGGTAAAGATTTTATTAACTGAAGATATTCTTTTTTGTTTAATAGGTCTTGCATAAGGAATACGAATAATTACTAATTTAGTTCGTTCGGTTGTGACCTTACTTACCTCACAAATTGTACAAATAAATATTCGTATATTTGTAGTAATTTGCGGTAAAATTAGTATGATTAGTGATATGCTTAATTATAGCGGCTTTATAAAAGGTTGACAAGCCCTTGAGACTTGAAATTTCTATTTAAATCTGTAAGATTAAGACACTCTTTAGATAAAATTTAATCAGATGTTTTTATGAGGCCTGTTCAAAGGACAATGGTTTTAACCTTAATTGTTTTTCTCGTGGGGGTTTTTGTTTTATTTACTTATTTTTATTGGCAGCCAGACAGCTTAATTAGTTTTGTCCCAGAAAACGCCTTTTTTTATTTACATTTGGATTTAAATAGACTTCGCTGGTCTGGTTATCAGGGCAATCAATGGGTGAACAGCCAATGGTTTAGTCAGACGTTAAAAGATTTTTCTCAAAGCGATTCTGATCTAGCTCTGATAGGAAAAGGCCTTCAAAAAGAAAATATTCCTTTATTAGATGAGGTTGGTTTGGTTGGTTTACCCCGCACCAAATCTATGCTCCAGTTTAATAATTTTAATCCGGGGGTAGATTCTGAGCCACAGGCCCAAGATTTAGCAGAGGGTTTACTTTCAAAAGGAAACATTGATATCATTCTTTTTTTAAAAACAAAAAAATGGGCTGACCCTTCTTTGTTAATTAAATCCTTAGAGCAATTCTTTGTTAAAGAATTAGACAATCATGTTTGGGCTGTTTCTTATAACCCTTTTTCTGTTGAACGCAAGCAATCAGGAGATTTTTTAACAAAAGACCAGTCTATTAAAGAGAAAATTTTGTCCTCAATATCAGACCTTTCAATTTGGGGACAAGGTTATATTAATTTTGAACAACTGGTTAATTTTCTAAAGGGAGGCAAGGACGTTAATTGGTCAAAAGGTGGATTTGCCAGAATAAGTATTTTGTCGTCCCCGCCTGACTCGCTTCGCGACTCGAAATGGGCGGATCGGCAAGAGCTTCAGAATTTATTCTTCAAACTAGATTTACCCCCCACCCAATCTATGCACTTTGATGATTATCTCAACTCCAAGATAAGACTAGCTTTTCAGACCAGAGATTGGATTGGGGGTGGACTGAACTTTGCCTTTATTTTTCCCCAGAGCAGATCACTTGACCTTTTAGAAAATAAAATTAAAGTAGATTTATCTCTTCAGTGGCCGATTGAAAAACAGGTCTTTTTGCCTGATGGGTCGAGTTTTACTGAATTAATAGCTGATCCAGATATTTTTAATTTTGAGAGCAAGAAAGTCGAGGGCGTCCAATTACGTCATTGGCAGGACAATTTTTCTCTAGAAAGGGAGGGTGAGGAAATCTTTGAGATTCTTCTTTGGCAAGATGAAAAATATACTTTTGCTTCTAATAGTTTATCTTTATTTGAACGCCTGATAAAGAATACAGGTTCTTGTTTTCAGGACGAAAGTCTTGAAAAAGGGATATATTTTAAAGTTGAGAATCTTGGCATCAAAGATTTAGTGATAATAGAAACAAGTGAGGGGATAGAGGGATGTATAGAACTAGAGGGATAGAAAATGGTTGTTAGAAAATCGAAAATCGTAATTGAAAGTAGAGAATAAAAAATAGTAGAGAATTGTTGATTGTCGATTGCCAATTGTTAAGAAAGTCATTATTTATTCTACTAACAATTAACAATAAACAATTAACAATTAATTCAATTTCGAATTTCAAATATCCATTACCAATTTCGAATTTCGACTTAACGAATTTCGAGTTTATCTTGCGCTTGTGGATAACCCCTCTTGTTATTCATGTTTTTAATTATATACTTACAATACTGATATTATATATTATAATAATAAGGGCGAACCCCTTTTTTCTCTTAAAAAGTTTTATTTTAAGAGAGAAGGGCAAAAATCTAAGAGTTTTATGTTAAAAAATTTATCCTCAATTAAAGAGGAATTACAAGAACGTCGGAGGAGACTTAAAAAAGAGCTTGGGGAAATAGCTAGAAAAAGCAATCGTGAAAAAAATAGTTATGAAGCCAAGTTTCCTGAATATGGTCGAGCTGAAGATGAAAACGCTGAGGAGGTCGCTGCCTTCATGGACAGCCTTTCTTTAGGAGAGAGTTTAGCAAAAGCGCTAACAGCAATAGAAATAGCTTTAAAGAAGATTAACCGCGGTAAATACGGAATTTGTGAGGCTTGCGGCAAGAAAATTAGTAAAAAGAGGTTAAAGATATTGCCTACAGCCGGATATTGTTTGTCTTGCAAAAAAGATAGAGTTCAAGAGATTTAACCCCGTTTAGAAAGTTGTTATTATATTTCTTGTTGTAAATTGAGATATTTTAAAACTAACTAAGCGAGCTTTCTAACGGGGTTTAATAATCATCAAAATGAAGAAAAAATTGGTATGGATTAATGTCTTGATTTTATCTTTTTTTATTTTAGATAGAATTTTAAAAAAAATTGCCCTGAGTGGAGCAGTTAAAAAAATTTCTTTTTTTGAGTTTTCTCTCTTTACTAATCCAAACATTGCCTTAAGCATTCCCTTAAAGGGAATGCTTCTTTATCTTTTATTAATAATCATTCTTTTTTATCTGGCCTCAAGATTAATTAGGAGCTATCAACGAAGGCAGGCAATTAATGTTTTGGGATTTGAGTTGGTTTTAGTTGGCGCCTTGAGTAATATTTTGGATCGATTAGGACAGGGCCTGGTGATAGATTATTTTAATTTACCATTTTTTGCTGCTTTTAATATAGCTGATTTAATGATTTTAGTCGGCCTGGGTGTTCTTGCTTGGCGCGTAATTACTTCGACCTCGACTTAGTTTTTCCCAGGAACCGTTGAGCGCCAGTAGCAGCAATTGCTCCTTCAGCTGCAGCAGTAACAATTTGCCTTAGTTTATCTGGAGGACCGGTAATATCTCCAGCAGCAAATAATCCAGGGATATTGGTCTGCATTAAGTGGTCGGTAATAATATAACCGGCCTTATTTTTTTTCAATTTTAAGGGGGGATCTAAAAACAGTCCTTTACTGATTGGCTGAACACCAATTTCAATAAAAAGACCATTGACTTTTAGTCTTTTTTTTCCTTGATATGGTTCACCTAAAACAATTTCCTCAACCAGATTATGTCCTTTGATTTCTTTTATTTGATTGGCTAATATTTTCACAATTTTTTTATTTTGGTCTACTTTTTTTTGCCAGATTACTTGTCCTCTAAAGTCTTTTCTTCGGTGAATAAGATAGATTTTTTTTGATTGTTTAGCTAGAAAAAGAGCAGCAGTTAAAGCACTGTCTCCTCCGCCAATAACGGCAACCACCTTATTTTTAAAAAGAGGACCATCGCAGGTAAAACAATAGCTTACTCCTCGACCAAGAAACTCTTTTTCGCCAGGGACAAGCAATCTTCGGTAATTGGTTCCCACAGACAGAATCAGGGTTTTAGCTTTAAAGGTTTTATTTAAATTTGTTTTAATTTCAAAGATTCCTTTTTTCTTTTTAATGTTACTTATCTCAGCTGAAAGAATTTCTGGTTGATAGCTTTTAGCGTGGCCAATAAATTTCTCCATTAGCTTTTTTCCTGAAATTGATTTGTATCCAGGATAATTTTCAATAATATATGCCTCAGAAGCGGTTCCCCCTTTTAAAGCCCCAATAATTAAATGTTTCGTCCCATAACGGGAAGCATAAATTGAAGCGGCTAAACCAGCTGGGCCAGTCCCAATAATAATTAAGTTATAAAGCATATCACGCGATGCTAATATGCTAATGCATTCGAATAATACGAATAAACATTAGCACAATTAATTAAAAATATTAGTATAATTAGTATTCATTCGTATATTGGTATCGATTCATTATTAGACTTGAAACTTGAAATGTATTACATCTCCATCCTGAACAAGATAATCTTTCCCTTCAGTGCGCATTAAGCCTGCTTCTCGAGCTTTTTGCTCGGAAGCTTGTTTAACTAAATCTTGCCAGTTAACTACCTCAGCCCGGATAAATCCTTGAGCAAAATCAGCGTGGATTTTATTTGCCGCCTGAAGAGCAGTGCTTTTTTGAGGCAGGGTCCAGGCTTGGAGGATTTGGTTCTGGCAAGTAAAAAAGGTAATTAAATCCAAGAGTTTATAGGTTGAGGTAATCAGGTCTTCTAATCCCGATTTTTTTAAACCGTACTCTTTAAGATATTCTTTTACTTCTTGTTCTTTTAAATCAGCTAATTCAGCTTCTAGTTTAGCGCAAACAGGGACTTGATTTTTATATTCGCGGTTATTTGAGACAGAATTCGTATGATTAGCAATTTCTTTTTCGTCAATATTCATTATATAGACAATGGGCTTACTTGTTAAGAAGTGGAGATCTTTAATTAAGGGTATTTCTTCTTCGGTTAGGTTTATTTCAGCAACTGTTTGATTTTTATTTAATCCTCTTTTTATTTTTTCCAAAACTTCAGTTAATTTAGCTGCTTCTTTGTCACCACTTTTGGCTTGTTTTTCTGTTTTGATTAATCTGCTTTCAACAGTGGCCAGATCAGCAAAAACTAATTCTAGTTTAATTGTTTCAATATCAGACAGAGGATCTATTTGACCGGCAACATGAGCAACATTAGGATCAGAAAATGATCTTACAACTTCAGCCATAGCTTCTACTTCTCGAATTCGAGCTAAGAATTGATTGCCCAGCCCTTCTCCTTGGTGGGCCCCCTTAACTAATCCGGCAATGTCAACAAATTCAATATAGGTTGGGAGCACCTGCTTGGGTTTTAAAATTTCAGCTAATTTGTCTAATCTCTGGTCTGGAATTTTAACCAAGCCAACATTTGCCTTAATAGTACAAAAAGGATAATTTGAAATATCAACCTGCTTTTTGGTCAAGGCTTTAAAAAGAGTAGATTTTCCGACATTGGGTAGGCCAATAATGCCGACAGAAAAACTCATAGGATGATTGTTAATTGTTTATTGTCGATTGCTGATAGAATAGAATTTATTTAACAATCAGCAATTAGCAATCAGCAGTTATATTATAAGAACCTGCTCACTGCGTCCCGATTTATCGGGACTGCGTCCCGATTTATCGGGACTGCGTTCGCAGAACCTTCCTGCCTGCCGGTCTACCTGCCGGCAGGCAGGCAGGGAAATTAAATTCTATTGTATAGACTATAAGGTAATTTAATTATAAAGCTTTTTTATTAAAAAGACAAATATTGTTTTTATATTTTTATTTTGTTATAATATAACAACTTGTTATGATATCAAGTAATATTATGAGATCAAAAATCTATAATCTGATCAGTCTATGTCTAAGAAACGCCTGTCTAAAGGTATTCGAAAATATATTCGTAAAGAAAAAGCTCGTATTCGGCGAGAAGTTTTGGATATTAAAGAACAGAGGAAACAGATTGAAGAGTTGTATAGAAAATTTAGTCCTACTACGAATACATAATAAATTTTTTAAAAATTGCTGATTGCTAATTGCTGATTGCTGAAACAATCAACAATCAACCATTAACAATTAATCTATGTCTAAGAAAGGGATAATGCTTGGTTATGTGGTCTTTATTATTTTAGCTATTTTTTTATACTTTTTTCTTCAAACAACCTCGCCAGAGGTTTCTTTAACTAACCAGGAGCTTGAATTAAAGACTTTTGTGATTGAAAAAGGTGAAGGCTTAAAAGAGATTGGCCAGAAGTTAAAAGACCAGGGCTTTATCAAAAACAGTAAGCTTTTTGAATTTTATGCTTTTTTGAGTCAAGCTAGAAATAAGTTTTGGCCCGGAGAATATCATCTTAACACAGGAATAAATTTAAAAGAATTAGTTAAAACCTTAATAAGTGAACCCTTGGCTCGAGAAAAAACAGTTACCCTTATTGAAGGGTGGACCAATAAAGAGACAGGGGCTTTTTTAGAAAAAGAAGAATTGGCAATTCAAGATGATTTTTTTACTGCCTTAGATGAGATTAGTCGGGATGAGGAGATTTTAAATAAATATGAATTTTTACCCGAAGCTGTAGAAAAATCTTTTGTAGAAGATAGCCAGGCTAAACTACAGGGCTATCTTTTTCCCGATACTTATCGATTTTATGAGCAGACCACCGCTCAGGCAATTATTAAAAAAATGTTAGAAAACTTTGATCAAAAGTTAGATTCTCAATTAAGAACAAAAATCAAAGAATCTGGACGAACAATTTTTGAAATGATAACCCTGGCTTCTTTAATTGAAAAAGAAGCAGCCTTGGATCAAGATCGTCGTTTAATTGCTGATATTTTTTGGAAAAGACTAGATGCTGGTTGGGCTTTAGAGTCATGTGCCACTATTAATTATATTTTAGGAGCATCTAAACCCAGATTAAGTTTTGAGGACACCAGAACTCCTTCGCCCTATAATACTTATCTTAATTCAGGACTACCGCCTGGACCAATTAATAACCCTGGCCTTTCAGCGATCAGAGCTGCAATTGAGCCCCTGGAAAATGATTATTGTTGTTTTCTTTCTACTGATGAGGGTAAAGTTATCTTTAGCCAGACAATCGAAGAGCATAATAGAAATAAGGCGATTTATTTTGAATGACAAAAAAGATTATTTTAAAAACCAAAAAGTTATTTTTTTGGGCAGATAGTTTTTTATTAAAATTACCAATTATTGGCAAGCATCTTTATTTAAGGCAGTTAACTAAGTTTATAATTGCTGGCGGTTTATTTACCTTAGTCGATTTTGCTGTTTATATTGTTTTAACCCGGGCTTTTTTATTCTGGCAAACTCATTATCTCTGGGCTAATTTTATTGCCATGTCAGTTGGTGCAATTGGCAGTTTTATTCTTAATAAAAAATGGGTTTTTAAAGATCGGGGAGATAAAATTTTTTCTCAGTATCTTAAGTTTTGGATTGTCGGCGCAATTGGCGGGATGGTTTTCTACCAGTTTTTACTTGCTTTCTTTGTTGAAACAGTTCATTTATATGATCTTTTAGCCAAAGCTTTTGCAGCGATTATTGTTTTGTTTTTTCGTTTTGGTATTCAAAAATTTTGGATATTTAAGTGAAGGGCTTTCTCAAAAATTTCAACCCCTACCTTTCGATCGAAAGATGGGGGGCAGAAATTTTTGTTAGAAAACCTTTACCCCCTCCTTTTGCGCGCTTGCGCGAAAAGAAGGGGGTGCTCA
>CAZXPA010000015.1:0-13873 GCA_964642485.1 uncultured Gammaproteobacteria bacterium | reverse complement strand
CAAACAGAAGAAGAGGTTAGCCGGGTTGAAGATCTTTTAAAAAAAGCTAAGGGGTAAGGATGTTTATCCACTTCCAAAAATTGACAAGCTATTTTTAATATGATATACTTCTAAAAAAGGAGAGAAATCAATTAATAATTAACAATTTTAATATATGTATCTCGTTCCAACCGTTATTGAAAAATCTACCCGTGGAGAACGAGCCTATGATATATATTCTCGGCTTTTAAAGGAAAGAATAATTTTTCTGGGCAGTCCTGTCAGCGATGATATAGCCAATATTGTGATTGCCCAACTTTTATTTCTAGCTAGTGAAGATAAAAATAAAGATATTAAACTTTATATCAATACTCTTGGGGGTTCAGTAACAGCTGGTTTAGCTATTTATGATACCATTCGATATGTTAAGCCTGATGTAATGACTATTTGTATTGGCACAGCTGCCTCAATGGGAGCAGTGCTTTTATCTGCAGGAGCAAAGGGTAAGCGCTTAGCCCTGCCAAATGCAGAGATAATGTTGCATCAAGTTATGGGAGGGGCTGAAGGTCCGGCAGCTGATATTAAGATTAGAGCTGAACATATTTTAAAGATTAGAGATCGAATTAATAAGATGTTAGCTAAACACACTGGGCAATCATTAGCCAGGATAGAAAAAGATACTGATCGCGATTTTTATATGTCAGCTCAAGAAGCAAAAAAATACGGTTTAATTGATAAGATTATTACCAAGTAGTCATTTCCTTTAAATACAAATTTTTCCTTTAAAAGCCAAATGAAATTTGGCTTTTATTTATTAACTAATATTTTATTATGGATTACTACATTCTTGTTCTAATTGGAATTGCTATTGGTGGTTTAATTGGTTGGCTGGCCCGTCAACAAATAAGCAGACGGATGACTGAATCAGCTGAAGCTAAAGCTAAAGAAATTTTGGCTAAAGCCAAAGTTAAACAGCAGGAAACATTTTTTAAGGCCCGCGAAGAAAGTTTAAAAATCATTGAAAAAGCTAAAAAGGAAGAATCGGTTAGACGAGGAGAATTAAAGGTTTTAGAAGGTAGACTGGAAAAGCGACAATCACTTTTTGAAAAGAAAATTTTTGAATTAGAGGAACGTCAGCGAGATTTAGTAGGGAAAGCTGGTCGGCTTGAACAGGCAAAAGTTAAGATTAAACAGCTTTATGAAGAAGCAAGACAGGAATTAGAAAGGATTTCTGGGATGACAGAAGAAGAAGCAAAAAAAGTTCTTTTAGAGAGTTTAGAGAAAAAAATGAAAGATGATATTCTGAGTAGAATTAAAAAGATAGAGCAGTACGGGGCTGAGGAAATTGAAAAAAAGACAAAAGATTTAATTACCAGCGTTATTGAGAGATATGCTTCCCCACATACAGCTGAGACAACTATTGCTTCTGTAGCCCTACCTTCAGATGAAATTAAAGGTCGGGTTATTGGTCGGGAGGGACGAAATATTAAAGTGGTTGAGCAGTTAACTGGAGCAGAAATTGTTGTTGATGATACCCCAGAAGTTGTTTTTATCTCAGCTTTTAATCCTGTTCGCCGTCAGTTAGCTAAACTAGTTTTAGAAAAGCTGGTTTTAGACGGTCGAATTCAGCCAGCCAGAATTGAGAGAATAGTTGAAGACACAAAAAAGGAATTAGCCCGGGATATTAAAGAAGCAGGCGAGGACGCTCTTTATCAAACAGGGATTGCTGGTCTTGACCCAAAATTAATTCAGGTTTTAGGAAGGTTAAAATACCGCACCAGTTACGGCCAAAATGTTCTTATTCATTCTATTGAAGTAGCTCATTTGTCAGCTATGTTAGCCCATGAATTAGGAGCTAATGTAGCTGTGGCTAAAAAATCTGGGCTGCTTCATGATATTGGGAAAGCAGTTGATTTTGAGGTTCAGGGAACACACCCAGAGATTGGTAAGGATTTAGCGGAAAAATATGGCTTAGCAAAAGAGATTGTCATCCCAATCGCTACACATCATGAAGACCATCCGCCAACCTTAGAAGCGGTAATTGTTAAAGTAGCTGATGCTATTTCTGGAGCTCGGCCAGGAGCTCGACGAGACACTTATGAAGAATATCTTAAGCGCTTAGAAGAATTAGAAACCCTGGCCAAAACCTTTGCCGGAGTTGAAAGGGCCTATGCTATTCAAGCTGGTCGGGAATTAAGGGTTTTTGTTACTCCTCAAGAAATTGATGATGTTACTGCTCATAAACTAGCTCGGCAAATTGCTGATAAGATTGAGGAGGAATTAAAGTATCCAGGTGAGATTAAGATTACAGTAATTAGGGAAAACAGGATTATTGAATACGCGAGATAGGGGCCAATTGAACAACTAAACAACTTAACAAATAAACAATTAAGCATAACGCCATTTGATAATTTCGATATTCGTGGTATAATATTTTTGTTAAGTTGTTATTTTGCTATATTGTTAAATTGACATCATGCCTAAAAGAACTTATCAGCCTAAAAGGCGGAAAAGAGCTAGAACCCATGGTTTTCGCAAACGGATGCGAACAAAACCTGGCCAAAGAATTATTAAAAGAAGAAGAGCAAAGAAAAGAAAACGTTTAACTGTTTAGTAATACGAATCTACGAATACATGCGAATACAACGAATAAGAAAGACAAATAATACGAATCTACGAATAATATGTGAATGCCGCGAATTGCGAACAATGAGAAGATAGGACTAGCAATTTGTAGATTAGCATAGGATTTGTAGATTCGCATTATTAAGCGTAAGCGTTTATGCTCTCCAAACAATATCGTTTAACCAAAGACAAAGATTTTGCTAAAGTAGCTCAGCAAGGACAGGGTGTTTTTAGTCGGGAATTGGGCTTGAAATGGATGAAAAACAATTTACCTTATTCTCGGTTTGGCATTATTGTTTCTCTTAAGGTCAGCAAAAAAGCCGTAGTTCGTAATAAAATAAAGAGGAGAATTAGGGCAATTTTAAAGAAGAATTTATCCAAAATTACTAAGGGCTGTGATCTTTTAATTTTAACCAGAGCGGGGGTCAAAGAGTTAGATTATTCTCAAATTCAAGATAAATTTTTAAGACTTCTTCAAAGAGGAAATTTAATCAATAAGTAAATAATGAAAGAAATTTTTATTTGGCCAAGATTATTAGTTTTAAAATTAATTCGTTTATATCAGAAAACGCTTTCTCCTGATCATGGCCCCTTTTCTTTAATTCACCCTTGGCCCGGAATTTGTAAGTTTCGTCCGACTTGTTCAGAATATGCTTATCAGGCGATTAATAAGTATGGTCTTTTAAAGGGAGGATTTAAGGCCCTAAGACGAGTTTTCCGTTGCCATCCTTGGTCACATGGCGGGTATGACCCGCCATAGACATGGGAACACGGGAGCATAAGAACACGAGAACATAAAATTAGAGAAAATTTTGCAAAGCAAAATTTTAATGTTCCAATGTTCCAATGTTAAAATGTTAAAATGAATTTGTATGATTGAATTTTTTAAAATAATCCTTTATCAGCCATTATTTAATCTTTTAATAGTTTTTTACAACCTGATTCCTGGTCATGATTTAGGTTTGGCAATTATTGGCTTAACCTTGGTGATTAAATTATTGCTTTTCCCACTTTCACGTCAGTCAATTAAGTCTCAAAAATCTCTCAGAGATCTTCAGCCAAAACTAGATGAGATTAAAAAGAAATATGCTAATCAGAAAGAAAAGCAAGCTCAAGTAATGATGAATTTTTATAAGGAGCATAAAGTTAACCCTTTTTCTTCTTGTTTACCTTTATTGATTCAACTCCCGATTTTGATTGCTGTTTTTCAAGTTTTTAGAGTTGGTTTAACCGATAGTGTTCTTCCAGTTTACTCTTTTGTTCATAATCCAGGGGTTTTAAATGTTTTAGCTTTCGGGGTTTTAAATTTAGCTAAACCAAGTGTTTTTTTAGCCCTGGTGACTGGGGTTTTACAATATTTTCAAATGAAAGTATTTTCGATTCAACAGCCTCCTGGAAAAATAGTGAAAAAGGGTGGGGCTAAAGATGAGAATATGATGGCAGTTATGAATAAACAAATGAAATTTATGATGCCTTTGTTAACAATTTTTATTGGAGTGACTTTGCCGAGCGGACTAATGCTTTATTGGTTAGGGAGTCTTTTATTTACCATTGTAGAACAAAAATTTGTTTTTGCTTCTGCAAAACAAACAGTCAAATCTTAAACATTAGATTTATGGATTTGAAACAATTAATTAATTTACCAGTTTATACCCAAAGTGGTCATTATTTGGGTCGAGTAGTAGATTTGGAAATTGATTCCGAAACTGGTCGAGTAGTAAAATATTTTGTTAAAAGTCAAAGTTTTATTAAAAATTTGTTTCAAGGATGTTTAATAATTAGTGAGAGTCAGGTTTTATCTATTTCTAAAGAGAAAATGGTTGTGGAAGATAATTTAAAAAAGGTAAAAGGACTGGCTTCCAGCCCGGTAAGGTAGTTTTTAAGGTTTCTAATTTTTAATATCTAATTCCTAAAAATTCTTAGTCATTCAGTTATTGGACATTTAGATTTTTATTAGAAATTAGTAAATAGGTAATTAGGAATTAAATTTTTTTGACATGTCATTAGTAATAACTCTTACTAGATTTATAGTATTAGACATAATTCAGAGTATTTTATATTTCCCTCTCTGGTGGTATACATCTGGCCTAAAAAAGAGGTTTCTTGGTTTTATTCATGGGGTTGGCAATTTAGCCCATAATTTAGCTTTAAAAATACTGCTGACCCATCTTTTTAAGCCAATGTTTGGCGAACGTTCAAGAACAGGAAGAATTATTAGTTTTTTTATGCGCCTAATTCTTTTATTCTGGCGCTCATTTTTATTTTTATTAGGAACAATAGGGTTATTATTATTGTTAATTGTCTGGATAATATTGCCGGTTGTAGCAGTGTGGCAAATAGTTGTTTTAATAAGATAAAGTTGCTGATTGCTGATTGCTGATTGTTAAGAAAGATAATCTGAAATTTTATAATAACAATCAACAATTAACAATTAACAAATCAATCTATGGAGTATATTACCTGCCCAAATTGTCAAGGCTCGGGCCTTATTGATAACAAAAAATGCCAGACCTGCTCTGGCCAAGGGCTTTATGCTTGGTTTGGTGGTTATCTTTTATTTTTAGACAAAGTATTTGATTGGGTTGAAATAATTGGCAGTAAATTAAAAAAGTTTTTTAAGGTAATAATTAGAATCTTACTGATTCTATTTGGTCTTTGGGGATTGCTTTGCTTAATTAAAGTAATTGTTGGTTTCCCGACCGTAGTTGTTCCAGAATTTTTAACTAAGGTTTTAAGTCAAATACCCTATTTAAATCTAGAACAAAAGAATTTACTTTTGTTTTTTTGGTTTTCAGTTTTATTTGATTGCTACCTTTTTTATACCATTGAAAGGAGCTATCAAGAGCGAAAAAAGATCTGGCCTAAATCAAGCAGAGAAGCAGTTTCGCCACCTCAAAGCTGGGAGCAGGCCCATCATTTATCAAGGAGTCTTAAAATAGATGTAGCCAACTCTTTTTCTAAAGAGTCTATTAAGCTTTTTCAAAAATCATGGGCTTTATCTCACAAGCTCAGGCATCAGCAGATAGAGATAATTCATGTTTTTGCTGCTTGTTTGCAGATTTCTGATGTTATTTTAGTTATTAATCGTTTAGGCTTAAACTGGAAAGCCCTGCAAAGTAAGGTGGCTAAGGCCTTAACAAAAACCCCAGCGACTAAGCTGAGAAGAAAGATCTCATATAGTCCAGAGGCGCAAAAAGCTATTTTAAAAGCCTATAATTTAGCTGGCAAAAGAAATCGTTTAGCCCTATCTCCTTTGGAGGTTCTAGAATCCTTAGTTAGTTTTGAGGGTCCAGTTAAAGAGATTCTTTATGATTTAGAAGTTGGCTTAGCTGAGATAAAAAATGTTTGCCTTTGGATTGATATTTATCAAGAATTGCGAGAAAAACAGCACCGTTTTGCTGGTCGGGCTAGATTTAAACCCAAAGGCCCAATTAATCGGGCCTATACCGCTATTGCTACCCCTTATCTTGATACCCATAGCCAAGATCTAACTCAGTTAGCTCGGGGAGGATATTTAGGAGTTTGTATGGATCGGGAAAAGGAAGTTAAGGAGATTTTCAGGGTTCTTGAAGGTGGTCAGTCAGGGGTAATTTTGGTCGGCCAACCGGGAGTTGGGAAAACAACAATTATTAATGGGATTGCTCGCAGAATGGTAACTGAAGATGTACCAGAAATTTTACAAGACAAAAGATTAGTTGCTTTGAGTTTGCCCAGTTTAGTGGCTGGAGCCTCACAGTCTGGTGAGGTTGAGAAAAGATTGCAAATTATTCTTAATGAAGTTGCTAAATCAGGGAATATTATTCTTTTTATTAAGGATATTCATAATATGATTGGTATTAGAACAACTGAGGGTGAGCTTGATATCTCTGAAATTTTAGCCAATATTTTAAAGCATGGTTTGTTTTCAGTTCTGGCAACCTCTATCCCTAGGGAGTATCGACGTTTAATCGAGGGCCAAGCCTTAAATGAGGTTTTTCAAAAAGTAAGTATTGAGGAGCCAGGCAAAAATGCCACTATTCAGATTTTAGAAGCCCAGGCTGCACCAATTGAATCTCGAGAACGAGTCTATTTCTCTTATGGAGCTTTAGAAAAGGCAGTTGATTTATCAACCCGTTATTTACATGAACGGTTTTTACCAGAGAAAGCCATTAATCTCTTAAAAGAGGTGGCTGTTAAAGTTAAGAAAGAACGTGGCAAAAAAAGTATTATTCAGGCTGAGGAGGTAGCTGAGTTAGTAGCTGAAAAGACAAAAATTCCAGTAACCAAGCTTACAGAGAAAGAGTCAGTTAAACTTTTAAATTTAGAAGAACAGATTCATCAACGTTTAATTGACCAAAATGAGGCAGTTGACATGGTTTCTTCAGCTTTAAGAAGAGCGAGAACAGAATTACGTAGCCTTAAAAGACCAATTGTTAATTTACTCTTTTTAGGACCAACTGGAGTCGGCAAAACAGAGCTAGCTAAAACAGTGGCTGAAGTCTATTTTGGTCATGAAGACAGAATGGTTAGATTAGATCTGAGTGAATATCAGGGAAAAGGGAGTATTAATCGTTTAATTGGCACTCCGGGTGGTGAAAAAGGTGGTCAATTAACTGAGGCCGTGCGCCTAAACCCTTCCTCGCTGCTATTACTTGATGAAATTGAAAAAGCCCACCCAGATATTTTAAATGTTTTTCTACAAGTAATGGATGATGGCCGTTTAACTGATGCAGTTGGCCGGACTATTGATTTTACTAATATTATTTTAATTGGCACTTCTAATGCGGGGACAGATTTTATTCAAGACGAAATAAGAAAGAATACCTCAGTTAAGACAATTACAGAGGTTTTAATTCGAGAAAAGCTAAGACCATATTTTCGGCCAGAGTTTTTAAATCGTTTTGATGGGGTAGTTGTTTTTAAACCTTTGGGTAGAGAAGAAATAAAAAAGATTACTAAATTGCTTTTGAAAAAATTAACTGAGCAGCTTGAAGAAAAAGGCATTGCCCTAAAGGTAACAGACGAGGCAATTACTGAATTAGCTGAAGCTGGGTTTGATCCAGCTTTTGGGGCTCGGCCATTGCGCCGGGTTCTTCAAAATCAGGTTAATGACGTTTTAGCCAAGTTTTTGTTAACCGGGAAAGTTGGTCGTCGAGATGTGGTAATTTTAGAAAAAGGCGGTCAGATTAGAGTAGAAAAGGCAAAAAAACTTTAAAATAGATATTACTAATTAATTATTAAAATAATTATGGATTCATTAACAGTTATTAAGACGGGAGGCAAACAATATTTAGTTAAGCTAGGAGATATTCTTAGAATTGAGAAAATTGAAGGAAAGGTGGGCAAAAAAGTATCTTTTAAAGATGTTCTTTTGTTTTTTGATTCAAAAAAGAAAAAAGTAGAGATTGGCAAACCAAATCTTAAGATTAAAGTCGAAGCTGAAATTTTGGCCCAGGAAAAAGGTTCTAAAATTAAAATAATTAAGTATAAACCAAAAACCCGCTACCGTAGGAAGCGGGGGCATAGACAATTATATACAAAGATTAAGATATTAAAAATTGGTTTAGAGGAAAAGCCAAGGATTGTAAAAAAGACCAAGAAATAATCTTTTATCTTCCGGATAATATTTTTAATGCTTGTTTAATTCTTTTTTTCGCCCCTAAGATTTCCGAAGGGATTTTCTTAACTGCCCGACGAGCCTGGGAAGGAGTATAGCCCATATTAATTAAAACATCAATTACCAGTGTATCATCTTCTTGGTTTGATGTTTTCTCTCCGGTTTTTTTAATTTTCCCCTTAAGTTCTAAAATAATTCTCTGAGCTATTCTTTTGCTAATTCCAGAAACTTTAGTTAAAATATCAATCCTTTCGTCAAGAATGGCTTTTTCTAAATCTTTGAGTCGAACCAGGGAAAGAATATTCATAGTTGATTTTGGGCCAATACCAGAAATGGATCTTAAGCGCTTAAAGTATTCTAATTCTGGCTGAGTTCCAAATCCATATAACTCAATAGCATTTTCTCTAACATCTAAATAAGTAAAGAGTTTAATGCTTTGGCCAACTTTAATCTTTTCTAAAAGAAAATCAGTGACAAATACTTGATAAGATAAGCTATTTGTTTCAATGACAATAAAATTACTACCTTGATGACCAATTTTTCCTTTAACAGAGTAAATCATAGTCTATCTTAATTTTATCAGGTTATACACACCTTGACAAGTTGACTGAAATTGTGTATAATGTACTAATAAATAATTTATCGGAGGGGATTGGTAAAAATATTATGCCATTTGAAGTATTTTCTAGAGAACAATTAAAAAGAAGAGAAGAGGGGATAGATTTAAATTTAGTAAAAGAAAAAGCTGTTGTTAAAAAGGAAAATCCTCAAGAAAGACAAATTTTTGCTGAAAATGATCAACGTAGTCAAAAGATCTTAGCATCTCATCCTGATTCTGATCTGAGAAAATTAATTTTTCGCAATCGAGAGATAACACGTCGGGTAATAGAAGATCCCCAAAAGATTTCAAAACAAGAAGGCTCTAAGTAAAGACCAGAGGGACTTTATGTCCCCCAAAAGAGTCTGTAGCTGAAAGACTAATGTCTAAGACCTTAGACAAATTACGAGAAGTTATCACCTCTTCTTCAATCTCTCCAACTGATCAGAATGACTTACTTATTTTTTTACCAATTTTACCAGAGGAAGCTTTAAAAGAAATTTGTCAGATTTTTGAAAGAAGGCCAAAATTAGTTAAAGAATTTAATGAAGACTTTAAGGCCAGGATAAGTGTTTTGATTGATGGTCGGGATAAGTGGGATAAATTGATTGCTCAAGAAGAAGAAATGTTAAAAAAAGAAGAAAAAGGCCTTTTATAATTGTAGATATGCCAATTAAAAAATCAGCAGCTAAAGCCTTGCGTCAGACAAAAAAACGTACTTTGCGTAATAAAGAAGTTAAAGCAAATATCAACTGGCTAAGACGTCAGTTTTTAAAAGCTGTGGCTGGAAAAAACAAAAAAAAGGCCACTGATTTTTATTTAAAACTACAAAAAGCTCTTGATAAGGCAGCTCAAAAAGGAATTTTGAAAAAAAATACTGTAGCTCGAGGGAAATCGCGTTTGAACAAAAAATTAAAGACTTTATCAAAATAATTAGGATTTCACAATTAATAAGTCTAACAAAGCTTCAGGATTAACTGGGCGGGATTTTCTTAAAAGATCTATCTCTAGTAATTGTTGATAGATTTTTTTTAATTCTTCTAAGGTATAGTTTTCTCCCTGGGCCAAGCCTTTTTGGCAGACATAAGGATGGAGAGAAAGTTTTTTAGCTAATTGGTAATGGTTAGACACCTGGTTTATTTTAAGGTAAGATTTAATTCTAAGAATGGTTCGGTATTGATGGGCAAGAAGGGAAATAATTTTAGAAACATCAGCCTCGTTTTTAAACTGATCAGATAAAACTTTTAAGGCCTGGATTTTATTTTTTTGTCCCAAAGCATCTACTAATCGCCAGATATTTTGTTCAGTCTTAGGCAAGATAATGTTTTTTATATCATCTAAGCGAATAATTAAAGGCTTTTTTTGTTTAGTTTGAGGTTCAAATTGCCAGGCGATTAATTTATCTAATTCATTTTTAATAAACCAGAGATTATTTCCGTAGATATCAATTAACAGATTAATAGCCGGATCTTCAATTTGAACGCCCTCTTGAGATACTTGTTTTTTTATCCATTTTTTTAGTTCAGCTGGTTTTAAAAGTTTAAATTCTTCAGAATATTTTTCTTTTTTTAAGAGTTGATATAGGCGATGTTGGGGAGGGGTTAATTCTTTTTCTTTGATTTCCTGGCCCCAGAAGACAAGGATGTTGCCTGCCTGCCGGCCAGGCAGGCCTGCCTGCCGACGAGTTTTTTTGAGAATCTTTGTTATTTCTTGAAGCAAAGATTCAAATTCTTTTGAGTTTCGGTTTCTGATATCTCCTGACAAGAGTTCTTCAATAATAATTAATCTTTTCTCAGAAAAAAGACTACTGCTTAAAACAGCTTTACGCAATTCATCAACAGTTAAATCAGTTGCCTGAACTACTGAAATATTTAGGCCTTTTTTGTCTTTTCTGCGGATAAATTCTTGTTTGATGTCTGACAGCCTTTGTCTTGAACGATAAGTATCTGGACCAAAGAGAAATATAACCATAAATTTTAAACTATAAGCTTAGAAAAGTTGACTTTGTTGGCCTAAGCCACTTTTTTCTAATCTTTTAATTAAGCTTTTAAAACCTAATTCTTTAAACATTTTGGCAATTTTTTCCTGATTAAAATTTTTCAAAGGTTTTAGTTGTTTTAAATTCAGATCAGGAACGTTTTGTTTAATTGTCACTAGCTCTTTATCTAAAAAAACGGTTTTTTTGTTTTTCATTAAAAGTTCAGCTAAGGATTGTTTAATTAAACAGCCCTCTTTTTTATTCAAGCACTTTTCCAAATGTTTATAAAGACTTTCTAGATTTTTGAATTTTTTAATTAAATCAAGAGCAGTTTTAGGACCAACGCCTTCAACTCCTTTAATATTATCTGAAGGATCACCGCACAAAGCTTTAAAGGCAATTAATTGTTTAGGGGGTAAATCAAAGCGCTGAGTAACAGCTTGTTGGTCATAGGTTTTAACCTGAGATATTCCCTGCCTGAGGAAATAGACCGAGGTTTGCTGATCAACTAATTGGCACAAGTCTAAATCACCAGTAACAATTAAAGATTCAAGATTAGGAACCTTATATTTTTGATAATGAACAATTGTTCCAATTAAGTCATCGGCTTCAAAGCCGTCTTTAGTAAAAACCGGGACATCAAAAGATTGAATAATTCTTTTTGTAATTGGGATTTGGTCATAAAACTCTTGAGGTTGGGGGACTCGGGTTGCCTTATATTCCTTATACTTCTTATGTCTAAAAGTGGGAGCTTTAGTGTCAAAAGTAACAGCCAAATAATCAGGGCTTTGTTCTCGAATTAGTTTTAATAAAAGGGAAGTAAAGCCATAAACAGCATTAATTATTCGGCCTTTGGGGTCAGTTAATTTTGGTAAAGCATGCCAGGCCCGATGAAGTACAGCTGGGGCATCAATAATAACAAGTTTTGATTTTTTTGCCATAATTGTTGAAATTTACGAGTGTAATGAAATTTTTTGCATCCATGATTTGAAAATTTCGAGAATTATGAAAAAAGGCCAGGACGGGAATCGAACCCGTGTATATCGGTTTTGCAGACCGATGCCTTAAACCACTTGGCTACCTGGCCACGGTTTTAAAGTTTAGCAAAAAAATAACCTACATTTTAAACTTCAAGGTTCTGCAAACGCAGGTTCTTAAAGTTTAGCAAAAAATTAAGAATCGTCAAGTACAAAATCTTGACAAAAGCAAAAAAATGTGATAGTGTTAGTAATAAAGAAGACAATATAGTTTTAACCCAAAGACAAAGAGGAGGCTAAAATGAATTTTTGGAGCCGCTTGGAACGATTATTAGAAAAACCAGATGACCCTTTGCCAGAGAAAGCCGATGTGGTTATTGGTGCAGGAATAGATATTTCTAAGGATGGAATGGAGGCCAGCCCTTATTCTGCGGCAGTTGCCTGGAGAGCCCTGGAGATGTTTCAGCAAGCTCGAGCCAGGAATATCCTTTTATCAGGGGGTTATTCTGCCGGTGGCCCAACTGAAGCGGAAGTAATGGCTAATATTATTGCTGACAAAGTTCCTCCTATGCAGCTTTCTCTAGATATTAAAAGTTACCGGACTTATCAGAACGCAGATGTCTGCCGGTGGATTCTACAAAAGCACGGATGGAAATCAGCAATTGTCGTTGCTCAACAGTGGCATGCCCGAAGAGTAAAAGCAACTTTTGGTAGACGTTGGCATGGCAGTGGAATTGAGTTTGCTGTTATTAAAGCTCGATCGAGGTATGGGGGCGGGTCCTTAAGAAGGTTAGACTATTTTTGGTCCTTTCTTATCTGGGATATCCTAGCCTTTATCATCTCAAAAATCAAGGGTTATTGTTAATTAAAGACCCAAAAAAGCGCTGGTCATTAGGACCAGCGCCCCTGTCTTTTAAGGGGGTTTTATTTAAATAATCAACAGGGCATCACCAAAAGAATAAAACCGGTATTTTTTCTCTATGGCTTGTTGATAAGCCTGAAAGATAAAATCACGATTGGCAAAAGCACAGATAAGCATTAAAAGACTTGATTTAGGTAAATGAAAATTAGTAATTAATTTATCAACAAATTTAAATTTATAACCTGGATAAATGAAAAGATTTAGCCATCTTGACCCAGGTTTTAATTTACTTTCAAAAGTAAATGCTTCTAAAACTCTCGTTGCTGTTGTCCCTACAGCAATAATTTTTTGTTTATTCTTTTTGGCCTGATTTAATTTTTCCGCAATTTGTCTTGTTATTTCTCCCCATTCAGCATGTATTTGATGTTCTTCAATATTTTCTGTTCTTACTGGTTGAAAAGTGCCTAAACCAACATGTAGGGTAATGAATTCAATTTCAATTCCCTGTTTTTTTAATTTTTTAATTAGTTTTTTTGTAAAATGAAATCCAGCTGTTGGCGCAGCAGCTGAACCAGGTGTTTGGGCATAGATTGTTTGATATTCTTTTAAATTGGAAAGCCGTTTAATATATGGTGGGGTTGGCGCTACGCCCAATTTATGTATTTGTTTAATAAAAGTATTATTATTTAAATTAAATTCTATTTCCCAGACTTGATCTGACAGCTGGCCTTTTAAAATGCCAGATAATTTTTTACTAAACCCCCACACCAAACGGCGATAATGCTTCGCATTTTTTAAAATGCATCGTCGTTCTGGTGTGGGGGTAAATTCAATTTCCATCCCCCTTTTACCTCTTCCTTTTAAAACAATTTCCCAGCAGTTGTTTTTTAACGGTTTTAAAAGCAGGATTTCTGTTTTTCCTCCAGCCTGCCCCGCACCGACCTTGCTCTGGTGCGGGGTTGGTTTTTTACCAAATAATCTGGCGGGGATAACCTTTGAGTCATTAGCAACTAAAACGTCGTTGGATTTTAAATATTTACCCAGGTTATAAAAATAGTCGTGAGTGATTGAGTGGTTTTTTCTATTTAAAATCATCAGCCTCGAATGATCTCGAGGCCGAATAGGTTTTTGGGCAATTAATTCTTTAGGGAGATGATAATCAAATTCTGCCAAATTTGTTGAAATTTTTAGGTTATTCATAATATAAAAATTTTACTATAAATTTGAGCACCCCCTTCTTTTCGCGCAAGCGCGCAAA